>JAGBIO010000009.1 GCA_017934955.1 Clostridia bacterium | reverse complement strand
ATTTATAGGAAGTACACGGACGAAGCATCGCACTTCGCAATAACCACTCCAAAAACAAAATCGGGTGTCAGAATAATTCCGATGCTTTCCGATGTAAAGGCAGCTCTCACAGAAGAATACAAGGAGCAGCTTGAAAGTGGATTTAATGAGAGCGTTGTAGACGGGTACTCAGGCTTCATATTCAAATCAAGATACAACACGGTATTATCCCCGCATTGTGTTAATCGAGCGATAGACCGGATAATCAAAGCGTGTAATGCGAAAGAGGAAGAAGATGCAAAAGCGGAAGGTCGAGAACCTGAACTGTTACCGCATTTCAGTTGACACCATTTGCGACATACATTCTGCACTCGTTTCTGCGAGAACGAAACAAACCTGAAGGTCATTCAGGAGATTATGGGACACGCAGATATTACAACCACGATGGACATATATAACGAAGCAACGAAGGATAAAAAGATGGAGTCCTTTGCAGGACTTGAGGGTAAAATCAAGATACGATGAAAAAGGGAGCTTACCAAAATACGGTGGTAGGCTCCTTGATTTTTGCAAAAGAATATGTTACACTATATAAACAAATAAAGGTTTATGTGGCGAATAGTCGGGGGTATCCGAGATGTGCTTCTTTGTTGGACAATGAAAACACCCTCGTTTTTTTACGACAATTTTTACGACAAACCAAATAAAGTTGTGACATCTTATGTGAGGTTATGTACTTTAATGAAGCCGATTTGGATTAATAAAGTAAGGAAAAGAGAGGTTAAATCAGGGTATAAGATACTCTCCCTTGAAATCCCGACAATGAAACCTTTGGATTAAATAAATCCCCATATCTTACCATAAATCGCCATGAGAGATTGAATTGAGAAAAATTCTCCGATTAATTCTCTGTTTCGCCGGTTAATAGCGGGGACTTATAGCGAGATAGAAATGGCTCCCCGCAAAATTGCAGGGAGTCATTTGCTGTTTTTGCGGTGGTGTTAAAATGGAAACTGTGAGATTTCGTATTCACAGAAAAGGGGCTTTTGGCGGCTGCGCTTTAACTTACAGGCTATAGTTTTCTGAGTTAAGCGAAGCTGAAAGGATATTTACAAGATGCCTTGAATTTGGCAATGAAATTTGCGATGATATCGATGCGCTTTTGTGCAACGAGCATTACCATGAAATGCTCAAAGCTGTGAAGCAAATCGGGGAACAGAAATTTTATGATGCCATCACTCCATTTGTTTCCAAACAATTTGCGCATGAGATAGAATTGCCTTTTGAAGACAGCCCTGATTCGTATTTTTATCGTTCTGTTGTGTCAAACGGCAATGCGATGATAAAGAATTGCTGGAAAAACGGTGCGTATGAAGAATTCTATAAATGCATGGTGCATTATTTGATTGATAACATTCTGACAGTGGGATAGGGCTGAGGTGCTGTAATTTGGTGAGCGTACTCAACGCGAAATGTAAGGAAAATTAGATTCTCCGCATGCACCAACTTATTCTCCAATACAATTGTCTGCTGCTGGATGGATCGGAGCGATAATGATCGCTTCCGGCATGCGCGAAATCACATTCTGAATACTAGGGAACCTCTGAATAAATCGTCTGCGGCCGAACGGCGAATCTTTTGCCCCAGCCGTGCAGTTCCAAAAACGGGAAACACATACAGTATT
>JAGBIO010000008.1 GCA_017934955.1 Clostridia bacterium | reverse complement strand
CAGGTCAGACTCAAATTTATAGAGAAGGCACAATCATTGTAGGGACAGCATTCATGCTGTCCACAGAAAAGGCAGAAAGCAGGACAGCATAAATGCTGTCCGTACAAGGCTTTAACGAAAATAATAAGCTGTTAAGTCTGACCTGTAATGCTTTTCGCATTTCTTTTTTTTAGTAATTGACAAGCTTAAGTAAACATAATATAATAAATAAGTCGGATAGGTGTTTATATCTCTGAAAAATTATAAGGAGGACGTTTATTGTGAGCAGGACGTATTTGAGAGATGTTGTGAAGCCGGGAGATTTTGTAGAGTATTTTCCGACTGTGGAACGGTTTGTTCTTCCGGAGGGTCTTGGTGTCGTGAAGGAACATACTTTTTATCCATCGGAAGTAAAGCTCTGGCAGGTTTTGACGGAGAAGGAAAATGTGGAACTGATTCCTACGGGAAGTGTCGGACGACTGAAAGTACATGGCAAAGAGGCATATCTTAATATTGGGGGAATTTTGCGCAAGGTGTGTCGTAACTATATCAATCCGGACTATGCTTTGTCTGCAACGAGTCTCGGAGCAGGATTAGATGAATATGACTGCTTGTCCTTTTCCGAGTTGGAAGCAGAACTTGAGGAGGGATGTCCTTTTTATCCTTTCCGTGATTTTGCTTATGTAAAAGACTGCTCGTGGTTTAGAGAAACCGGGGTGTCTCTAAATGGCATTGTTTGGTTTCCTTCGCGGACGATAAGAGAGGTGAAGAGTGAGGAAGAGGTTCGATATTTTTTGATGATTCGTATTTTGACCGGCACTACGGTCGTCGAGCGAATCATGGCGGAAATTCCGGAGAACTCGGAGGAAAAAAAGGAATATACGGAAGAATTTGGGGTTTGTCCCAATGTTATGTTGGCACATAATATCGGAGTCGCCGGAGGCGACGGAACGAAGGAAAATCCCTATCGGCTGATTCGTTATCCTTATTAAAGAACGTTGTTGCATAGGTACAAGAGGAAAGTTGCTACGCAACTCGCGTAGTAGGCAGGGGATTGTCAAAGAACGGAATAGAAAATACAGAACTTGATAAATATTCTGTGTTCTCTATTTCGTTTTTTACTGTCCTTTTTTGTATTGAATAATCTTTTTTGTTTTGTTATAATCCTTTTTAAGGATGGGTGTAAATTATGTATATACGAGATGACAAAAAGTATGGTTTTACATCGTTTAGCGATGTATCCTTGGAGAGTGTAATGAAAAATTATACCGTAATTGATATTGAGACAACCGGAATTGGGCAGAATGCGAGAATTGTGGAAGTGGCGGCGGTAAAATTTTCCGAAAATAAAGTGATAGATGTTTTTGATACTTATGTAGATCCGCAAATACATATTCCGAGTTATGCGACGGCAATTCATGGAATTCGGGATGCAGATGTGGCGGATTCGCCGTCAATTGCTGAAATTATGCCGATATTTTGCAGATTTATAGGAAATTCTACGATTGTAGGACATAATGTGCGATTTGATTTGGATTTTTTGATTCGAAATGGGTTGAATTTGGATTTAAAAAACCGATATATATTTGATACGTTGGCATTGTCACGAAAATACGTAACGGATGCTCCGAATCATAAATTGGAGACGATGATTCATTATTTTCATATAAATACCGATAAAAGACATAGAGCGAAAGATGATAGTATTGCGACGGGGGAACTTTTTATGCATTTATGGAATATCGCCAATCTTCAAAATAACTAAACAATAGTGGAGGTGTTGTGGTTGGAAGCAGAAATAAAATTCAATTATAAGAAAGCGTTAAAGCTTACTCTTAATTTGCTTGTCATTTTATGTGCGACGGTAATCGTGTTGAAGTTAGCAGTATTTTTTCTGCCGTTTGTGATTGCCTTTATTATTTCCAAAATTATTAGTCATCCGGTGGATTTGATTACGAAAAAATTTCATTTGCCTCGTACGCTTGCCGTGATTATTTCGCTTTTGGGATTTATTGCGATTATCGGCGGAGTGGTGTATTTCTTTGTGGCGGCTTTATTCCGAGAGGTTATTTCATTAGCCGGACAAACAAATTATATTTTCCCGCTTTTATACAATAATATCAATGACCTGATCAGTCGATTTAATTTCTTCTATCAGAATTTGAATCTTGCACCGGATATGGTACAGGGAATTCAGGATTCTGTTTTGGGGATTATCAATAGCTTACTGACAAGTTTATCTTCCGGAATTAATGCGGCGGCGAATGCAGCAGTAAATATCATTGTTTCTTTGCCGAATATTATTATCTATATTATTATTACGTTATTGTCAACTTTCTTTATCAGTAATGACAGCAAGTTTATTTCCGATTCGTTGGAAAAACATATACCGCTAAAATGGTTGATTAGGGTTCAAAGCGTGATTAATGATTTATTTCATGCGTTGGGCGGATATTTAAAGGCACAGGGAATCTTAATTACCATTACTTTCTGCGAACTTTTGATAGGACTTAGCTTATTTAAAGTGAGATATGCTTTGATATTGGCAATTGTAATTGCGATTATTGATGCTTTACCGATATTGGGAACCGGAACGGTTTTAATTCCTTGGGCAATTGTATCGGTGGTGATGGGAAATTATAAATTTGCGGTTTGTATTTTTGGGTTGTACTTATTTATTTTGGTGGTTCGTCAATTGATTGAACCGAAGATTGTAGGAACACAAATCGGAATATATCCGCTTTTGACGTTGATTGCCATGTATACCGGTACACAGTTTGCCGGAATTTGGGGATTGATACTTGGCCCGATTGTGTTAATTGTTTTGAAGAATATATTGGGGAGTATTTACGAGAGCGGAGCGCTGAAGGAGATTTTTGACGGACGCGATTTGACGGAGACTTCGAAAAAGTACGAATAAATAGGATTTTAAAAACTGAATGGTATAGTTCAGATTCAAATTTATAAAAAAGGTACAAACATCGTAGGGGACGGCGTCCTCGACGTCCCGTTATATGTTCAGAACTGTAATAAAAAGGATAATAAATTTCACATTTTATGTTTACATAATTATAAAAATGTGGTAAAATAGTTTTATAGAATAATTTGCTGTTGGTGAAAGAAAAAATTATAGACCATAAAATTTCGAAAAAATAAGTAATGAACTTTTTTGGTGTAATGATTAGGTAATAAAGTATATTTTTTAATGTTGGAGGGATTTCTATGAAAAAAGTACTTCTTTTAACAATTACAACACTCTTATGTTTTTGTAATGTTGCTTTTGCGCAAGACTTGAATAGCGTAGAGGAAATGTTAATATATCAAAGACCGGGTCTTTCGAGTAATGCGTATTTGGCAATCAATGAAAATGCGACAAAATTATTGACGAAACAGGTAAAAACGATGACGTTTAACTCGGGAAGTACAAGCATTAAATTAGAGGTTCCGAATAGTGTTGATACTGCAGTAACAGCTACTGATACCAATAAGTTAGAAATTGCTGATTTTTTAGACGATACACGATTTGAAGAATATTTGCAGGAAACAACGTCGCAGAAAGATTATTTGGTAAAACAGGCGGAATTAACGGATATTGCAAATCAAGTTAGAACTTTATACAAGCGTGCTCGTTTTGGATATATTTATTACACGGAAGATGGTACGATGATGATTGATACCGGACTTCAAGATGCAACTAATGTTGCCGGACCCAATATGCCGGGATTATCCTCTGATTATATATTAAAAGATGGTTATAGAACGATAACAGAGAGTTTAGAGCAATTAAGCGAGAAATCAGGAAATTTACTTTTTTGGAAAGATGTAAACGGGAAGGTAAGTTTAGTATATGATGAATTTATTTGGGATAATAATGCGTCAGGTAGCTTAGAAAACGGTGATATTTTTGAAAAACCTGAGTCTGGCTCGGAAACACGGGTACCTCGCAATGAAGAATATTATGACAACTTAAAAACAGCTTCAATCACTATTGAAGATTTGTTAGAGGATGAACAGTTAAAAAAATATCTTGAGGAGTATCTTGCAAATTCGAATGATCCTCAAGAGCGGCTTTTAGGTAAATTGGCGCTGGAAACAATTGAGCATGAGAAGGCAAGACTTGCGCAACAAGCGGAAGTTAGTGAAAGTACATCGGACGAATTGAAGGAAGCTGTTGATTTTCATCAATATAATAATGAATTAGCTGATTTTACAGCGAGAAGTGCAGAGTTTAAGGTTCTTGAAAAGTGTTGGGGTGCGTGCGATACAAAAGTTGATATGACCCCTTTTGATACGAAAAGTGAAGTTACGTATAATAAAAATGCGGTCCCGGATAATGAAGAACCTGTAATGTCTGAAACAATAAAAGTGGAAGGTTTTAGTCATACATTTAACATGCGTCAATATTATGCACAAGATGTATCAATCGACTATTATACAAATGACGGAGATCCAAAGGATGAAATTCTATCGATTTTAACGGATAAGAATATGAAGGAATATTTTGAACCATATGTAAATAATTGGGTAAAGGATGCATATCCGGATTATAAAGATAAGAAAGGTAATTTTGTAGATCAGTCAGATAAGAGAAGAGAAATAAAAGAGAAAATAATGGAAGAGGCGAAAAATCTTCGAACGACTTGGTATGCCAGAATAGGCGTAATAACAGAAGGATTTGAAGAAAAAGACTTTTTTATTATGGAACCATGGGTTTATAATTATGATACGCTCGTTTTTGCACAAACTCCGAGTAAAGGCGGTGTGCCTGGGCAATTGATTGCAATTAAGATGGATCAAGAAAACGGACATAATATATATTGCCAACATAACTATGAACCGATAGAGAATGCAACGGATATTATAGCGGTAACAGATTCAGAACGGGAAAACAAACTGCAATATCGGCTTTCGGATAGTAGTTATTATTTATGTGCAGAGTGTGCAACTTGTGATGATGGCTGTGGAGAGTTAGTAGCTTCCGGACCGGATGACAACGAAATCGGTCAGTATTTCTCAAAATATTGTGCCGAACATGCTTGCCGATTTGTTTGGGCATGGGAAGCAGATCCACTGAATAATGGCAATACAATCGAAGGTTTAAAATGTAGGGAAAGAAGAATTGATGATACCGGTGGAATTAATTATTGTGTAGATCATAAGTGCCATAATTCGGGATGTCCTTTGGCAATTGTAGGAGTAAGTCAATACCATGATGCAAGCGGTGTCGGCGATTCCAGGGCTACCGGCAGCGAAAGTAGAGAGATGTATTCTAATTTTTGTTCGAATCATAAATGCAGATATGTCGGTTGTCAGGATCCAAGAACCGGAGGACAGTCTTCGACGCTAATTACAGATAATCCGAATTGTGTTGAGTCACCACTGTATTGTTCAAAGCATAATAAAATATGTTCTTACTGTGGAAAGAATCCGGTGTCTCATGACGCTTATGTTGCGGCAGGTAATGTGATGATGTGTGAAGAATGTCGAAAAGGTGAAGCTGCAGATGCGGATATAAACAGTAAATGCGTTTATGGGAAGTGTGCATTATGTGGAAAAATGGGGAATATTTATTTTGGCGGACGTGTATGTCAGTCTTGCAATTCCGGAAAATTATGGACATTGGCTTCATTGATGGAAGCGGATCTTAGTAGAGCAATAATCGCAGATATGGCAAATCGTAAAGTTATTGGGGATGGAGGAAAAATTTTTTCTCGACAAGATGGTTTAATAGGTAAATTACTTAATCCGGATGGAACTGCTTACAGTGAATATCTGAATGCAATAATTATGAACAGAGAACAAGGAAGGGGATTAGAAGTTCATGCACTGCAAGATGGTATCCAAGCCGTCTCATATGGTGCAAATTGTACTAACAGTGTGGCGTTAACAATGGCTTTAGCAACAAAATTAGGAGGAGGAACGATTTATAAAGATAATAAACCACTGGATGTAAATTTATATACTTTTGCAGCGGAAAATGGAAATAATTACTTAGTACCTCAATTTACCAATGATGTGGTTACCTGTATGTGGTGGGGCATGATAGCCGGTGATGTTTATAGCAAAGAGACTATGGCAGCAGCAGGATTGGTTGGAACGGGAATTACTTCCGACATGAGTGCGGATGAGAAACTGACAATTATAAATAATGCTATAAGCATCGGTACCGGTAGTTGGACACACACTTATAAAAATACCGGTTTGTCGATTAGTTATTCGGTAGATGGCGTTCAGTATGAGGGCTATATTTTCTCGAACTTTGGCTTGGGAAGCGGTATTGGTAATGATGTTTATGCGAATGATTATAAAACCTTCTTTGTTAAAGACAATGAACTTTGGTATGTGCCGTTGGCTGTTGATACGAATGGAAATTTTGTGGTGGATGAATCTAAAGCTAAGCCATATAGATCTGAGCTAACGTATGCTGTCGCTTATAGGAATTCTTGAAAAAAGGTTTAATATTAAAGAACCAGAAAAAGAATGGGCAAAGGCTCATTCTTTTTTGTGCAAAGATACATAAAAAGTTTTTAAAACATATTTACATAAATCGAGCAATGTGATATAATGTGCCCAATAAATTGTATAGAAAATGGAGGAATGACTATGAAAAAACTTTTTCTTTCATTCATTATGGTAATGATGTGTTTGTGTAATATATGTTTTGCACAAGAAATTAACGAAGTGGCGGAGATTTTAATGTATCGTCAAACAGCTGTTTCTGCTGATAATTACTTAAGTGAAAACAGTAATGCTAAAAGTTTATTAAAGGATTATGACAGAGTGAATATTTTTTCTTCCGGCGATACAACAATTCAAATGATATTACCCGCATTTGCAGAGATTAATGATAATAGTACAAATGAGGTTGCCACAATTTTAGATGATGCGCTTTTGCAGGAATATTTGGCGTCATTTCAGTATCTTCCGACAAAACAAGCAGAATTGACAGAGATTGCGAATCAAGTAAGAAATTTATATAGAAGAGCTCGACTGAATTATATTTATTATGGGGCGGATGGTAGTATTTTTATTGATGAAGGAAATCGAGTAGCCGGCGCGATAGGTCCTAATATGGCGGGATTATCCGACATATATGTATTAAATGACGCATATAATATTTCCGGCAATACAGTGGAGTTTGACAGCATTAGTGGAAAAGTCCTTTTGTGGCAGGACGAAAGCGGAAATCCAATTTTAGTATACGATGTTTTTTTATCGCAGAAAAATAATAATGGTAATATAAATAATCCGGCAAATGGATTCGGCAATAACGGAAATACTTCTATGAGTGGATCCGGCAATGGCGGAAATACTTCTACAAGTGGAGCGGGTAATAAAGGAACTAATCCATCAGGCGGAAGTGTAATTAATGGAATAGATACCTCGGAAATGCAACCAGTCGTATATAACACAGCACCTGATGTGAATCAATATGCGGATTGGGAGTTCCCGGCTTACGATGAGGCAAGAAGCGCAGAATTTAAGGTGGTAGAGCATTGTTGGGGGGAAGATTCTCACTTACCTCAAAATCTTATTGATATGGAATCTAATTGGGGTGAAATTGTCTTAAGCATAGGATATAACGTGAATTTTACTTATCAATTCAATTTAGCCTCTTATTATGCGCAAGATACGGAAGAAAAGGAGAATGAGGCACTGTACCTATTGACAGAGCATAATAAGAAGTTATTTATAGAGGAAATTTTTGAGGATGTTGTTGAGGATATTCGAATTACCGGAACAGATCGTGACGGAAATGAGTATGTAGACGAAAATGCTACGATGACTGCACGACAGGAAGCGTGGGATAAGTTAGATGAGGTCGTATGGCAAATTCGTAACTATTATGGAAAGATTGACGTAATTGCAGAAAATTATAATCCTAAAGAATGGTATGTGTATAACGAATACATAACGGATTTGGATAATAGAATTTTTGTACAAAATAACGAAGGAAAATTATTCGGAATAAAAACGGATAAATATAACGATGTTTTTAAGCAACATGATTTAGGCGGAGGAATGACGGATATTATTAATTCATCTGAGGAAGGAATCCGACAATATCGTTTTGCAGGTGGTACAGGAGAAATCGGTAATTTCTATCTATGTGAAAATTGTTCCTTATGTGATGACGGATGCGGACAGTTTGTTGCTTCGGGAAAAGATCCGGATAGTGTGTTATTATTATATTTTTCCAAGTATTGTGCCGAACATGCTTGCCGATTTGTTTGGGAATGGCAAGTAGATCCGAATAACAGCCCTGATTGCGAAGGCCTAAAGTGCAGAGAGAGAAGATTGGATGGATTTGATTACTGTGCAGACCATAAATGTCGAATTTGTGCTGCCGGGATTGTAGGGGTTAGTATAGTAGATGCGACTGCATTTGCGGATCAAAGAGATACCGGCTCGAAGAATAGAGAAAGATACTCTAATTATTGTGTGGATCATAAATGTATGGCGTTTTCCTGCCAAGAAGCAAGACTTAATATAGATACAACCGGAGTTGCGGATAGCAATGCGAATGTAACGTCGCCACTCTATTGCGCAGAACATAATTGTAGATGTAATGTTGTGATTGATGGTGAGGGGCGTATCTGCAATAATCCCGTAAGTAAGGCGGCTTACGAACAAACATTAAGAATGATATGTCAGACGCACTTAGATAATTTAAGCGCTTTTAATGGGTCCGGTATGAATAAATTCCCGCCTAAAATGGGAATTTGCGCGCAGTGTGGAGCGTTTACTTCTATCTATTTTAACGGTACGAAGTGTAACTCTTGCTTAAAAGCTAACTTTTATGCTGAAGCACAAAACGATTTAGAGCTTCAAATTGCAATTAGAGTTGCAAAAGCAATGGCAGGCTTGGATGGTAACAATCACCTGGATAAAAACAGCACCGGATTGTTGGTAAACATTTGTGATAAAAATGGAAATGTTTTATATCCGAATGTAAATTTGGCAACTTGGAGAGCGCAGGAAAGCGGATTATATTATTCTGAAACGAAAAATGGACAAACTTATATGGGATATGGCCTTAACTGTACCGATGCTGCTTTGAATGTATTGGCAAGAGTGTTTGATGATGCGAATGCAACTTTAGTTCTGTCGGAAAAAGGTAGAGAGTTAACTGTAGCCGATGAATATATTGTGCAAGATGTGGTAACCGGAGAGGTATATAGTATGGCAAACTTGGAAAATAGAGGTTCTTGCATGATTTGGGACAGATGGGAGGATAATCGGGATAGTTTGGGCACATATGGTATGGTGGATATATGGCCGGAAAATGGTAGTGCTCAGGAACAGGTAGAAGCATTAAATAGCTGTATTTCCTATAATACCAATACGAAAGAAAGACATACTGCCTTTAATACTGGTCGTGATATAACATATACCATTGATGGAGTGACCTATCAAGGGAAGGTTTTCACGAGCTATGGTACCGGTAACGGAGTAGGAGATAATACATATGCACCTGCGCAATATTCTTTGTATGCTAAGGATAATACAATATATAAAGTGAATTTTAAGGTGAGTGCAAGCGGAGAGCTTGAAATTGACTCTTATCGACAATATTATGCGAAGGTTATAACTGCTTGTGATTTTGTTTAAATAATTTCTTTTGAATAAAGAACAAAAGGGCTGTAAAAAACTGAACAGCCCTTTTGTTCTTTTCTTGTAAGTGGAGGATATTTATGATAAAATAAACCGGATTGGGGGAAAACTATGAAATATAGGGATAGAGAGTCTGCAATGTTAGAATTGAGGACAGGCGGTACTGTAGAGTTTGAAGAGAAAACGTTGGTTTTGGCGTCGGGTTCTTTGACGCGGGAACGGATTATGAAGCAGAATAAGATTCGGCACGTGATCATTCCGAGTTTGGCGGATGAAGATTCGGCAAAGCAGGAATTTGGCGTTGCAGATAGCTTAGAAAAAGCGGAAAAGTATGTGCAACGGCTTTCTTATGAAAAGGCGATTTGGTTAAAGGCTCGATTGCAGAATGCGGTTATTTTGGCGGCGGATACGGTGGCTTTTTATCAAAATGAGATTTTGGAAAAGCCGAAGGATGAAGCGGACGCAAGAAGGATTTTTAATTTTTTGTCGGAGACGACACATCATGCCATTACAGGTGTTTGTATTGTTGATGGCGAGAAGATAAAGAATTTTTCGGTAAATTCTCCGATTAAAATGCTGAAAATTACGGAGGAAGAACAGGATGTTTTGGTGAAAAATCCAATGACTTATCGTTATGCCGGCGGATACTGCATTGATGATAATTTTGCGGGAAAGACGATTGTAGAGAATAAAGATGATTTTAATTATATTATGGGACTTCCGTTGAAGGAAATTCTCGAATATTTAAAGGAGGAAGGTTATGATTTTTCCGAATAGAGTAAGAAGCGGAAAGTTCGTTGGTACAACAGCTGTTTCTATGAATTGCAGTGATAACCGTGACTGTTTGCGATTGGAGAAGGCATATAAGACTTTTGAAAAATTTGGATTTGGTGCGATTGAAACGGAGAATGTACGGGGAGAAAACACGATTGTAAGTTCATCCGGGAAAACTCGTGCAGAGCAGTTTACAGAGTTATGGAAGAATAAGGATGTCGATTGGATTATTGCAACGGCCGGCGGAGAACTTTTGATGGAAATGTTACCGTATCTTGAATTAGATGAGGAAAATGCAAAGTGGGTACAAGGCTTTTCCGATGTGAGTTTGTTGTTGTATTATATTACAACGAAGTGGCAGATTGCGACGTTAAACGGAGCGAATATAAAGGCTTTCGGAATGGAGCCGCTTCATGAGTCTTTGGTGAAGAATCTTGAAATAGTGCGAAATGCAGAAAATTCCAAGCAGAAGAGTTTTGACAAATTTGAAGGGATGCGTTTTGAAAGTGAAAATCCGTATGAGCCGTATCATTTGACGGAGGATGTATGTTATAAGGCGCTATATCCGGAGAAAGAGACTTCTGTAGCTGGTCGAATCATTGGCGGTTGCTTCGATGTTTTAGGCGTTTTATTCGGTACGTCGTTTGATTATACCAAGCAGTTTTGCAAGAATTTCCCGGAGGGAATGCTGTGGTATATTGATAATTGTGAGATGAATTTGGCGGAATTTCGAAGACGAATCTGGCAGGCGGGTTATAACGGTTGGTTTGAAAATGCGAACGGATTTTTAATCGGTAGAACGCCGGTTTCGAAGGAATATGAAGGCTACGGATATGAGGAAATGTTGCATGATTGTTTTGATTTCTACGGAGTGCCGGTTTTCTATGATGTAGATATTGGACATGTTGCACCGCAGTGGACGATGATTAACGGGGCAATGGGAGAGTTTCAATTTTTGAAGGGAAAAGGCGAGTTAACGCAGAAAATGGTGGAGTAAATGCGAGTGATATATTTGAAAGAAATTGATTCAACACAAAATTATGCTAAGAAGTTAATAGAAGAAGGAGAATCAGAGTTTATTGTAACTGCGGAAGAGCAAATTGCCGGTCATGGTCGTCATGGGCGAATTTGGGGTTCCCCGAAGGGCGGACTTTGGTTTTCTTTTGTGTGTCAAAAGCCGAAGAAATTGCCGGATGAAGTGTTTTATCTTGCGACACTTGCGGTTGGTGTGACGGTAAAGGAAGTATTGGAAGAACAGTATTCTTGTCGTTTGGAGATTAAGTGGCCGAATGATATTTTATTAAATCGCCAAAAGGTTTGCGGAATTCTTTGCGAGAAGATTGAAGATAGGTTGATTTGCGGAATTGGGATTAATACAAATGTAGTGATAGAGGAAATTCGAAAATATAACGAAACGGCGACGTCTTTTTTGGAGGAGACAGGGAAAATTGCGGATAATGGAGTTTTGATGAAAGAAATAACAGAGAGAAGCTTAGAGACAATTCGAACGCTTATGACGACAAAGGAGAATGTGATTCAAAAGTTAAATGAAGGATTAGCGTATAAAGGAGAAGTTCGGTATTTAACGTATTTGAAAAAAGATGCAGAGATTCTCGGAGTAGATGAAAATGGACATTTGGAAGTGCTGGAGAATGGCGAGAAGAAACAGATTTTTGCGGGAGAAGTTTTGTGATGCAGTCCGTGGTTGACAAACAGAATTAAAAATGGTAGAACTTAGTTAGTCAATCTAACTATTCTTTTTTGGGGGTACTGTGAATGTGCGATTTTGTTGTCAATGTGAATGATTTTTTAGTGAATACGTTTCGCTCGATTTTGAAGGTGGAGGAGAAGGTTTTGAAAAATGAAAAGTGTAAAAACCTTTCTATCAGTGAACTTCATTTGATTGAGGCGATTGGTAAGAAAAGTGCGATGACGGTAACGCAGATTGCGGAGAAACTAAGTATTACTTTACCATCGGTGACGGCAGCGATTAATAAGTTACGTCTTAAGGGCTATGTGAAAAAAGAACGTTCTGAGGAAGATCGTCGGACGGTTTGGGTGACATTGACGGAAGCAGGTAAAGAGGTTGAATTAGTTCATGAAAAATTTCATAATGAATTGGTGGCTTCGATTGCGAATAGTTTTGACGAGACGGAAAAAGAAAATTTATTGGATATTGTAAAAAAGTTGGATAGCTTTTTTAAGATAACGTTAGATAAGGGGTGTGAATCTTGAGTTTTAATGTAATTGGTACAGGAAGTGCGTATCCTGTCAAAGTGGTAACAAACGATGATTTGGCAGGAATTGTAGATACAAGTGATGAGTGGATTCGAACAAGGACGGGAGTGGCGGAGAGAAGAATTTGTACCACGGAAACGATTACGGATTTGGCTTTGGAAGCGGCTCAAAAGGCTTTGGATAATGCGAAGGAATACATAGAAAATATTGATTTGATTATTTGTGCGACAATTAGTGGAGATTATATTACGCCGTCGATGGCTTGCATTTTGCAGGATAAGTTGGGGTTGTCTTGCCCGGCATTTGATGTGAGTGCGGCGTGTTCCGGCTTTATTTATGCTTTGGATATTGCGGCAAGTTATTTTGCAAGGGGTACCGTGAGAAACATTTTGATTGTGGCGGCAGATGCCTTGTCAAAAGTCGTTGATTGGAAGGATCGGAGTACCTGTGTGCTGTTTGGTGATGGTGCGGCAGCGGCAGTGTTGGGAAAAGGAGAGGGTTTGAAGGCAATTAAACTTTCTGCTTCCGGTAATATCGAGGCGTTAAATCTTCCGAATATTCGTAACGTGGTGCCTTGGGTGGATAAACCTGCAGAAAATACCTATTTTGCGATGAATGGGCATGATGTTTATAAATTTGCCGTTTCTTCCATGATTCATAATGTGCGTGAAGTAGTGAAAATGGCAAACTTGAGTAATGAAGAGATTACTTATGTGTTACCGCATCAGGCGAATATTCGTATTATTGATGCGGCGAAACGGAGATTGGATATTCCGGAGGATAGGTATTATACCAATATTGAGAAGTTTGGAAATATGTCTTGCGTTTGCATTCCGATGATGTTGGATGAATTAAATATGTCAGGTAAGTTAAGGAAGGGCGATAAGCTTGTAATGTCTGCGTTTGGCGGTGGACTTACGACCGGAGCTTGTGTGCTGGAATGGAATGGTTAGATAAATTTTGGAGGGGATAAAATTGGGTAAAACAGCTTTTATATTTCCGGGACAGGGAGCGCAGTATTCCGGTATGGGAAAGGATATTTTTGATAATAACGCAGCAGCGAGAAAGGCATTTATGATTATCGATTCCATTCGACCGGGAACGTCGAAACAGTGCTTTTTCGGTACCGAGGAGGAATTGAAAGTAACGGAAAATACACAGCCTTGTATTTTTGCAACGGAGATTGCTTTGGCACAGGCGTTAAAGGAAGAGGGCATTTTGCCGGATGCGGTTGCCGGTTTTTCGTTGGGAGAAGTGACGGCACTGACGTTTTCGGAAGTTTTTTCTTTTGAAAACGGATTTCGATTTATTTGTAATCGTGCGAAATATATGCAGGAGGATGCTGAGAAGGCAGAAGCGTCTATGGTTGCGGTTGTGAAATTGACAAATAAACAAGTGGAAGAATTGGCACAAAAGTTTAGTATGATTTTTCCGGTGAATTACAATTGCCCGGGGCAATTAGTAGTTGCGGGGGACAAAGAACAGTTAACAGAGTTTTCGGTGCTTGTAAAGGAAAACGGTGGTAAAGCGATTCCTTTAGCAGTAGGAGGCGGTTTTCATTCGCCTTATATGAAGAATGCGGCGGCGAAGATTAAGGAAGATTTGGCGGAAAAGAATTTCGGAAGTCCGTTGTTTCCGGTGTATTCGAATTATACGTCGTATGAATATACCGAGGATGTGGCGAGATTGTTGTCAAATCAAACCAATCATCCGGTAATGTGGAATAAATTGATTGAAAATATGATTCATAACGGAATTGATACTTTTGTTGAAGTTGGTCCGGGGAAAGTGCTGTCGGGCTTTGTAAAGAAAATTTCGAGTGATGTGAGAGTCTTTAATGTTCAGACGCAGGAGGATATTGTTGCGTTAAAGGCGCAATTGATAGGATAGGAGATTATTAGGACACAATAAATGGTGTCCGTACAGAAGAGAGAGGAAGAAACATGTTATTACTTACTAATAGACTTAAATTTATAAAAACGGCACAAACACTGTAGGGACAGCATTCATGCTGTCCACAGAAAAGGCAGAAAGCAGGACAGCATAAATGCTGTCCCTACAATGTCTGTGCCATTATTGTAGAAGAAGATATAGCCTAAATAGTAACTGTTATTACATACAGAAATGAAAAATGATTGAGAAATGAAATGGAGGATGATATAATGTTAAAGGAAAAAGTTGCGGTTGTGACAGGTGCGTCTCGCGGAATCGGAAGAGCGATTGCTTTGGGAATGGCGGAAAACGGTGCGAATGTTGCAATTATTTATGCCGGAAATAAAGCTGCTGCTGAGGAAACAAGAGAAACGGCAATGAAATTTGGGGTAAAGGCAGAAATTTATTGCTGCGATGTTTCGGACTTTGAAGCAACAAAAGAACTTACTAAGAAAATAATCGAAGATTTCGGACATATCGATATTCTGGTAAATAATGCGGGTATTACAAAAGACGCGTTGGTTCTTACCATGAGCGAAGCGGATTTTGATGCGGTAATCAATACGAATTTAAAGGGCGTATTTAATATGATTAAGAATGTATATTCGCCTTTTATGAAGCAAAGACATGGTAAAATCATTAATATTTCTTCGGTTTCCGGTTTATCGGGAAACGCCGGTCAGGCAAACTATTCTGCGGCGAAGGCCGGAATTGTCGGTTTGACAAAGACGGTAGCGAAGGAATTAGCTGGTCGAAATGTGAATGTAAATGCGATTGCGCCGGGCTTTATTGAAACGGATATGACAGATAAATTATCGGATAAGATTAAAGAAGGCGTGAAAGATGTAATTCCGATGAAAAAAATGGGCAAGCCGGAGGATATTGCGAATATGGCGGTATTTTTGGCAAGCGATAAGGCAAATTACATTACAGGGGAAATAATTCGCGTAGATGGCGGAATTGCGATGTAGAGGGAAAAAAGGACAGCATGAATGCTGTCCGTACAAAATAGAGTGGAGAATGAAAAAAATAGAAATCTGTAGGGACAGCATTTATGCGGTCCGTGCGGAAATAGGCAGAAACACAGTTTACATAAAGCAAAAGGAGTGGAGTACTTTGAGAAGAGTTGTAGTAACCGGTATTGGTGCTGTGACACCAATTGGAAACAATGTAGAAGAATATTGGAACGGATTAATTAGCGGAAAGTGCGGAATTGATTTTATTACGAAGTGTGATACTTCGGATTTAAAAGTAAAGGTAGCTGGAGAGTTGAAAGATTTTGATCCGCTGATGTATATGGAAAAGAGTGCAGTGAGAAAGACGGATCCGTATACACAATATGCAATTGCAGCGTCGGCGCAAGCGATGGAGGATAGCGGGTTAAAGGATTATAATCCGGAGGATTTGGGCGTTTATTTCGGTTCCGGAATCGGCGGAATCAGTACTTGCTTGAAGGAGACGGATAAATTCCGTGAAACAGGACCGAGAATGGTTTCTCCTTTCTTGATTCCGATGATGATTTCAAATATAGCTGCCGGTACGATTGCAATTCGTTTTAATGCACAAGGGCCTTGCCTTTCGATTGTGACGGCATGTGCGACGAGCAGTAACTGTGTGGGCGAGGCATACAGAGCGATTAAAGACGGTTATGCGGAAATGATTATTGCAGGCGGATCCGAGGCAAGTATCCAGACGATTAATATTGCCGGATTTACTAACTGTAAGGCTCTTTCTACTAAAAATATTCCGGAGGAAGCATCCATTCCGTTTGATAAAAGAAGAGACGGATTTGTTATGGGAGAAGGCGCCGGTGCGTTAATTTTAGAGGAATACGAACGTGCTGTAGCAAGAGGTGCGAAGATTTATGCGGAGGTTGTCGGTTACGGAAATACTTGTGATGCCCATCACATTACAGCACCGCATCCGGACGGAATCGGCGCGGCAAATTCTATCCGTCAGGCAACGAAGGATTTAGAGATAAAAGATTTTTCGAAAGTTTATATCAATGCGCATGGAACGAGTACGCATTTAAACGATAGAATGGAAACGATAGCAGTTAAAAAGGTGTTTGGAGAAGAAAATGCGAAGAAATTGATGATTAGTTCTACTAAATCCATGACCGGACATATGTTGGGTGCAGCCGGTGCGGTAGAGGCGATTGCTGCTGTCTTGGCGTTAAAAAATGGTATTGTACCGCCTACAATCGGCTATAAAGAACCGGATCCGGAGTGCGATTTAGATTATGTACCGAATCAGGCAAGAAAAGCAGAGTTGGATTTTGCGTTATCAACGTCTTTTGGTTTTGGCGGACATGATGCATGTGTTGCTTTTCGCAAGATTTAAGGAGGAATGAAGAATGGATATAAAGAGTGTAAAGGCGTTAGCGGATATTATGAAGGGAAATGATATCCAAGTGATTGAAGTTACCGAGGGTGATTTCAAAATCAGAATGGAAAAAGGTTCTAAAAGTGCGATAGAAGCAGTGACTCCAAATGTTCCGGCTGTTGCACCGGAAAAAGCATTAAGCGTTCCTCCGGTACAGGGACCAACCGCACTTACGGTGGTAAAGGAAGGTACAGAAATAAAATCTCCGATGGTGGGTGTATTTTATGCGGCGCCTTCTCCGGATGCGGAGCCTTTTGTGAAGGTTGGAAGCACGGTAAAGAAGGGGGATGTGCTTTGTATTATCGAGGCAATGAAATTGATGAATGAGATTACGGCAGAACAAGACGGTACCATTACTGAAGTTTGCATGAAAAACGGAGATGTTGTGGAGTATTCTCAAGTGTTATTTAGAATAAAATAGGACAGCATGAATGCTGTCCGTACAGATCGGTAGAGAATATTTTGTGGACAGTATGAATGCTGTCCGTACGGATCGGTAGAGAATACTGTCCGCAAAATAGGCAAAGGTAGAAATACAATATAAGGCGGTGTAAACGTGTTTTCAAAAATTTTGATTGCGAATCGCGGAGAAATTGCGGTTCGTATTATAAGAGCATGTAAAGAAATGGGAATTTCGACGGTTGCGGTATATTCTGAGGCGGATCGGGATGCCCTCCATGTAAGTTTGGCGGATGAGAGTGTTTGTATCGGTCCTGCAATGGCGAAGGATAGTTATTTAAATATTTCTGCAATTTTGGCGGCGGCGGTTGCGACAGGCGCGAATGCAATTCATCCGGGTTATGGATTTTTATCCGAGAACGCTCGTTTTGCTAATTTGTGTGCACAATGTCATATTGCCTTTATCGGGCCATCTTCTGAGTTGATTACCAAGATGGGCGATAAGGATATGGCGAGAAAAACCATGAAGAAAGCCGGTGTTCCGATTATTCCGGGATGCGATTTGGTAGAATCGTTACAACAAGGAATGAAGGAAGCGGATAAAATCGGTTATCCGTTACTGATTAAGGCACGTGCCGGTGGCGGAGGAAAAGGAATTCGTTTGGTAAAACAGAAGGAAGATTTCCAAAATGCCTTTTTATCAGCCTCATCTGAAGCGTTAAATGCTTTTGGAGACGGGCAAGTATATTTAGAAAAATATTTATTTCCGGTAAAGCATGTGGAAATGCAGATTTTAGCGGACAGCTTCGGAAATGTTGTATGCTTGGGAGAAAGAGATTGCTCGATGCAAAGAAAGAATCAAAAAGTTTTGGAGGAGAGTCCTTGCTCGGCGGTTTCGGATAAGGTAAGAGAAAAGATGATGGAGGCGGCAGTAAAGGCGGTTAAGGCTGTTAACTATACAAATGCCGGTACCATTGAGTTTTTATTGGACCAAGATAATAACTTTTATTTTATGGAGATGAATACAAGATTGCAGGTAGAACATCCTGTAACGGAAATTATTACGGGAATTGACCTTGTAAAATGGCAGATTCGTATTGCGGCAGGAGTTCCGATTGATTTTAAACAGAAAGATATTTCGTTAAAGGGACATGCGATTGAGTGTCGTATCAATGCGGAGAATCCGGAAAAGAATTTTATGCCGAATGCCGGAAATATTACGTTATTACACGTTCCGGGTGGACCAAAGGTGAGATTTGATACGGCGTTGTATCAAGATTATTTTGTGCCGCCGTTTTATGACTCTATGATTGGAAAACTGATTGTTTCTGCACCTTCAAGAAGCGAAGCGATTCGTAAGATGAAGGCGGCTTTATGTGAGCTTGTGATTGAGGGGATTGATACCAATATTGATTTTCAGGCGGAACTTTTGGATGAAGCGGAATTTAGGAGCGGAAAATATGGAACGAATTTTTTGAACGAGAGGAAAGCAGAATAGCGGGACGTCGAGGACGCCGTCCCCTACAAAAATATACAAATGGGCAGATTGTAAGAGTGTAGAATATACTTTCTGCATCTATAATAAAATGAAACAGAGTAATCTTTTTTGAAAGGATGAGAGTATGAAATTTCTTTTTAAGAAACCGGCCAATAAGTTGGAGAGTTACGGAAAGCATACGAAAGTGGCGTCTCCGGATGTTCCGGACGATATGTGTATTGTTTGTCCGTCGTGTCAAAAACAGATTTTTACCAGTGATGTAAACGATAATTTGAATGTTTGCACAAACTGCGGACATCATTTTCGGATTAACGCTCGGCAGAGACTAAATATTATTTGCGATGAGGGCACGTTTGTTGAGATGGACGCAGAGATGGTGACGGAGAAAAATTTGGATTTTCCGAACTATAAAAAGAAGCTGAATCAAGCGCAGTTGGAAAGTGCGGAACATGAAGCGGTTATCTGCGGGGTGGCGAAGATTCACGGACAGGATACAGCAATTTTTGTGATGGATCCGTATTTTATGATGGGAACGATGGGAAGCGTCGTTGGTGAGAAGATTACAAGATTATTTGAAACAGCAACGGAACAAGGACTTTCTGTGATTGGGTTTACGGTGTCCGGCGGTGCCAGAATGCAGGAGGGGATCTTGTCCTTGATGCAAATGGCAAAGACGAGTGCGGCGGTAAAGAAGCATAGTGACGCAGGATTATTATATATTACGGTGTTGACAGATCCGACAACTGGTGGTGTGACGGCAAGTTTTGCGATGGAGGGGGACATTATTTTATCCGAACCGAAGGCGTTAATCGGTTTTGCGGGACCTCGTGTTATTGAGCAAACGATTCGTCAAAAACTTCCGAATGGATTCCAAAGAGCGGAATTTTTATTAGATAAAGGATTTGTGGATTTGATTGTAAATCGAAAAGATCAAAAGGAAATTTTAGGAAAGCTCTTATCTCTTCACAGAAAGGAGAATGCCTGATGGAAGCTTATGATAGAGTATGTATGGCTCGTGCAAAGGGTCGTGCAACGAGTATGAGTTATATTAAGAATTTATTTGACAGCTTTGTGGAGATGCATGGGGATCGACGTGTTTCAGACGATAAAGCAATCGTGAGCGGTATTGCTAAGTTTGACGGAAAACCGGTGACGGTAATTGGAATTGAGAAGGGCGTTACAACAAAGGAACGTGTTGAAAGAAACTTTGGATCGGTGCATCCGGACGGTTACCGAAAAGCACTTCGTCAAATGAAGTTGGCGGAGAAGTTTCTTCGTCCGGTGATTTGCTTTGTGGATACAGCCGGGGCATACTGCGGTATTGAGGCAGAGGAAAGAGGGCAAGGACAGGCGATTGCGGAGAATTTAATGGAAATGATGACATTAAAGGTTCCGATTATCTCGATATTTATCGGAGAAGGCGGAAGCGGCGGTGCTTTGGCGTTGGCGGTAGCAGATCGTGTATGGATGTTGGAAAATGCGATTTATTCGGTAATTTCCCCGGAAGGTTGTGCCAGCATTTTGTGGAAGGATGCGACAAAAGTTCGGGAAGCGTCAGAGTGCCTGAAGTTGACAGCGGACGATTTGCTAAAGTTAAATATTATTGAAAAAGTAATTCCGGAGTTTTCCGGTAATCAGGATAAAGTGTATGAAGCGTTGAAGGAAAATCTTCGTACGGAACTTTCTTTGTTAAAGGGAATGACGGAGGAAGAGATGCTTGCGGCGAGATATGAACGATTCAGAAAGTTTTAATTTATAACGACTTGTAGGGACAGCATTTATGCTGTCCGCAACGCTGGAGATGGTACTTGAAGGAAATTTTTAGGATAGTTAGGAGATGGCATGATGAATAAAGAGGAGATTAAGCAGATTCTTCCGCATCGTGAACCGATGCTTTTGGTGGATGAAGTGGAGAAGGTTGAAGAAAATAAAGCAATCGGAAAGTATAAAGTTCGTGGAGATGAATGGTTTTTACAGGGCCATTTCCCGGGAAATCCGGTTGTGCCGGGAGTTGTGTTGTGCGAGATGATGGCACAGGCATGTTGTGTGTTACTTGCGGATCGAGCTGAGAAAGCGACTCCTTACTTTACAAGTTTGAATAATGTTAAATTTAAGGATAAGGTACTACCGGGAGATGAACTTGTAACAGAATGTGAATTGGTAAAGTCTCGTCATCCGTTTTATTTTGCAGCAGCGAAGGGAAAGGTAAATGGAAAAGTACACGTGAGTGCGGAGTTTTCATTTGCATTAATTTCATAACCGGTCAACGTAACATTAAAGCAAAAAGCTTTTAAAAATAGTGATAACTAATATATTAGAAGGGACATGGTAAGTTTCTGATGTTACAAAGAGTCTTAGAAAAAATTTTGGATTTCTTATCGCGTATTGGTTTTTATGAATGGCGCAGATAAGGTAGGACGGGGTGTAGCAAATGCCTCGTTCTTTTTATTTTATATAACTTGTTTTTTGTAAATTATTGTGATAAATTTAAGTTGGAGATTTTATAAATTTTAGGAGGCGGTTTATGACAGAGTTAGAGATTACGGAGTTTTCCGGTAGAGTGAAAATGGCTTTGGAAAAGGCTGTTGTACTGTCAGAAAAGGCAGTTTCCGAGTATTATCATTATCATGTGTGTGCGATTTTGATTGATGAAGAGGGTAATTTTTTTGAGGGAGTAAATTGGGAACCGGTAAATGGTGCGACGGTTTGCGGTGAAGTTGGTGCTGTTTCTTCTTATTTGCTTTCCGGCAGGAAGAAGATTGAATATATCGTAACCTATGGCACGCCGGTGAATAAGGAGAAAAGAGCGGATACGTTTTGTACACCGTGTGGCAGTTGTAGGCAGAGATTGAGCGAATTTTGCAGTAAAGATACCATTGTGTTGGGAATGAATGAAACGGGAGACAAGGTTCGGAAGTTTACGTTAGGAGAGTTGTTGCCTTATTCTTTTAATGCGGAGAATTTGTAGGAAATTAGGGCACGATGAATTGTGTCCGTACAGAGGATTGTAAATTTTTTCGAATGAGAGATATTCTATGATGCTTTTATTATAGGAAGTATTATTTGTACAAATGAGGAGGAGTTATGGAGGAGTTACTAAAGGGAGTCACCGGGCTGACTTGGCAGGCCGGTGTGATGTTTTTAATTGGCGGAATTTTGATTTATTTGGCGATTAAGAAAAAGTATGAGCCGATGTTGTTATTGCCGATTGGTTTTGGTGCGATTTTGGCGAATATTCCGTTTTCTGCGGTGTTGGGGACAGCGGAGGAACCGGGATTTTTGAAGATTATGTATAATGTCGGAATTACGACGGAACTTTTTCCGATTTTGATTTTTATTGCGATTGGTGCGATGGTGGATTTTACGCCGGTATTAAAGAACCCTTTTATGATTTTCTTTGGCGCGGCGGCGCAGATGGGGATTTTCTTGACGGTACTTTTAGCGATTGCGATGGGCTTTAATATTTCGGAGGCTTGCGGTATCGGAATTATCGGTTCGGCGGATGGTCCGACTTCGATTTATGTGGCAAATCGATTGGCTCCGGCTCTTCTTCCGGCAATTACGGTTGCGGCGTATTCTTATATGGCATTGGTGCCGATTATTCAACCGCCGGTAATTCGGCTTTTGACGACGAAAAAAGAAAGACAAATTCGAATGGAATATACCGAAGATCCCGCTCCTAAGTGGCTTTTGATTTTATTTCCGATTATTGTCACGTTAGTTTCGGGAATTATTGCGCCGATGAGTGTAAGTTTGGTTGGCTTGTTGATGTTTGGTAATTTGATTCGTGTTTGTGGTGTATTGGAGAAATTATCGCAAGCAGCGCAGAATGAGTTGTCGAATTTGGTGACGTTGCTGCTTGGAATTACAATTGGCTCTACGATGACGGCGGAGGCGTTTTTAAGACCGCAGACTTTGATGATTCTTTTGATGGGATTGTTGGCGTTTGTTTTTGGAACGGCGTCAGGGGTTATTTTCGGAAAGATTGCGAATCTTTTCTTGAAGAAAAAGATTAACCCGATGATTGGGGCAGCAGGGGTATCGGCGTTTCCGATGTCGGCGAGAGTGGTTCAGAAAATTGCGCATGAGGAAGATCCGAATAACTTTATTTTGATGCAGGCAGTTAGTGCGAATGTTTCGGGACAATTGGGCTCGGCGATTGCCGGGGGTGTTATTATTGCGATTGCGCAAATGTTTGTGTAAGGAGGCGGTAAGATGTCAAGTGAGATGATGGCGAATTTTCGGTCGGGTTTTCAAATTATGGGGATTGGAATGGCGGCTGTTTTTGGTGTATTGGCAATTTTATATATTGTGATTAAGCTTTTGGGATTATTGGCGAGAGTGGAGATAAAGAAAGACGAGTAAAGGACAGCATGAATGCCGTCCATACGGTGTGAGAGGATATTTGTAAAGGACAGCATGAATGCTGTCCGTACGGAGAAAGAGGATATTTGTAGGAACAGCATTTATGCTGTCCGTGATGGAATGGTAACAATTTTAGGAGTAATTATGCGTAGATTGGATGATTTAGAGTTAAACGGATTGAAATTGATACAGGATACCGATATGTTTTGTTTTGGAATTGATGCGGTGATGTTGGCGAATTTTGTGAATTGCAAGAAGGGTGCAAAAATTATCGACTTATGTACCGGAAATGGTGTGATTCCGATTCTTTTGTCGGAAAAAGTGCCGGCGGAGGAGATTCTTGGTGTGGAAATACAACCGAAGGTGGCGGAATTGGCGGAGGAAAATGTGAAGTTGAATCGGTTAGAGGATAAAATTAGAATTCTAAATCAAGATTTGAAGACAGTTTCCGATGCTTTGGGAAAATCGGTGGCAGATGTGGTGACTTGTAATCCGCCGTATCGGACCAACGGTTGCGGAATTCAAAATGAGGCTGATACGAAGGCAATTGCACGGCATGAGATTTATTGTTCGTTGGAGGACGTTATTCGGGTGAGTGCAGAACTCTTGAAGCCGCTTGGTAAGTTTTTTATGGTACATCGACCGGATCGTTTGTGTGATATTCTTTGTTGTATGCGGGATTATAAAATTGAACCGAAGGTGTTACAGTTTGTGCAGCATGATAAGGCTTCTGCACCGACGCATATTTTGGTGGAAGGCGTGTATGGGGCGAAGCGATATTTGAAGGTGAGAGAAACGAAGTTGATTGAGGATATATAATTAATGAATTACTTTGTTACAGTTCAGAGTAAAATTGTTGTAAATATATCGGGATGTCAGGGACGCCGTCCCCTACGATGACGGTACAAACGTTGTAGGGACACAATTTATTGTGTCCGCGAAATAGCCTGACATTAGATTAGGACACAATGAATTGTGTCCCTACAAGCTACATTCTGACGATATTTTTTGAAAGATACAAGATTATAGTTTGACCTGTAACATTACTTTATAAAGAAGCGATTAGTAGGATGGACAGCATGAATGCTGTCCGTACAGAAAAAAGATATGCAAAGCGAGATATTTCGGGAGGCTGAGATGAGTTTATACGAAGAAAATCGACAGATGATGAAGAAATATGGGATTATTCCGAAGAAGAAGTATGGTCAGAATTTTCTGACAGATGAGACGATTTTGGAGAATATTGTGGCGAATGCGGAGATTGAACCGAATGATTTTGTGATTGAAATCGGACCGGGGTTGGGAAATTTGACAAAGCGACTTTGCGAAAAGGCAGGATATGTGGCGGTAATTGAGATTGACAAGCAGATGGTGGAAATCTTAAAGAAAGAATATTCCTATATTCATAATTTGGAGATTATCGAAGCGGATATTTTGAAAATTGACTTAAAAGAGCTTGTAGCGAAGGCGGAAGGAAAAAAAGTAAAAGTAGTGGCGAATTTGCCTTACTATATTACAACCCCGATTTTGATGAAACTTTTAGAGGAAGAACCGGGAATTTCACTGATTGAGATTATGGTGCAGAAGGAAGTGGCGGATCGGATTTGTGCAAAGCCGACGGGACGCGAGTTCGGTGCCATTACGGTTGCGGTGAATTATTATGCGGAACCGAGATATATGGAGACCGTTCCGAGTAATGCGTTTTTACCGCCACCGGCGGTGGATTCGGCTGTAATACGATTGGATATTTTGGAGAAGCCGAGAGTGCAGGTAGATAAAAAGTTGTTTTTTGAGATTGTGAAGGCAAGTTTTGCGATGAAGCGGAAAACTTTGTTGAATTCGCTTGGAAGTGCGGGAATTCATGGAATCAATAAGGAAAAATTGGCTAAAATATTAGATGATTTGGAGATTGATTTGAATTGCCGAGCGGAACGTTTGAGTTTGGAAAATTTTGCTGCGATTACGAATGCGTATGAGCGGGCTTAGGATATAATGAATATGTCTGTACGGAAGGAGATGATGGTAGGTGTACGGACACAATGAATTGTGTCCGTACGGAAAGAGATGATAGTAGGTGTATGGACGCAATAAAAAGAAAATTTTTTTACTAAGGAAAAGAGGTTAAGGCAGATGCGGGATTTTGTATTGGAGAAGTTTCTTGAAAAGTTGGGAATGCCGGAGGATGTGAAGAGAATTTTTAAGTCCGGTAGGAAGTATATTATACCGAATAGTCGGGAGGAATTGATTGAACTTTCGATGGGCGGACATAACGATTATTATGATATTGAGTTTAATATTCCGGGAAAAGGTCTTGTTAAGGAGGCTTGGGCAACAAAGGTAAAGAATGGGGTTGTGGTAAATTATACCGATCCTTATATGCGAAAAAGAGAGCCGAATTGTTTGTTTATTGCGGATGATAAGCCTACCGATAAACCGAAGTTTAAGGATGCGTTCGGATATGATTTTAAACTTTTGAAGAAGGAGACGTTGGATTGGCTGAGTGAGCAGGATTTAATTATTATGCCGTTTATGTCGGGAGATAATAAGTACGGTTATCAGTCAATTTACATCGGTCCGTTAAATGCAGCGTTTTTTGCTTGGTGTTTAGCGGATATGCAATCATTTATTCCGGCGGACGAAATACCGGGGAATTTTTCTCCGAAAGCGATTTTGTTTTTGGCACCGACCTTCCGGTTAACACATTTTAACGGAAAACAAGTAGTAGTGCACAATCGGGAAGATGAAATTCATGAGGTGTATTCTTATAATATGTACCCGGGTCCGAGTGCGAAAAAAGGAATTTACGGCGTGTTGTTAAATCAAGGAGAAAAAGAAGGCTGGACAACGTTGCATGCCTCTACCGTAAAGGTTTTGGTGCCGCATAAAAATGTGATTACGATTATGCATGAGGGTGCGAGCGGAAGCGGTAAGACGGAGATGTCGCAACACGTTGGAGGAGATGTCAGCGGAAGAATTACTTTTGGGGTAAATACCGTGACCGGAGAAAAATATCGGATGAAGTTTCATAGTATTTGTAAGATTCGTCCGGTAACAGATGATATGGCGATTGCGCATCCGGATATGCAGAAGGATAACGGAAAATTGGTGGTAAGAGATGCGGAAGATGCTTGGTTTATTCGTACCGATAATATTTTACAGTGTGGTACCGATCCGGAGTTAGAGCGTTTGTGCGTGCATCCGCCGGAGCAAATTTTGTATTTGAATTTGGAGGCAGTCCCTAAGACAAGTGCTTTGATTTGGGAACCGATTGAGGAAGAGAACGGAAAGAAATGTTCAAATCCGCGTGTGGTTATGCCGAAGAAGAATTTCCCGAGAGTCGTGGATTCTACCGTTTCGGTGGATATTCGTAGTTTTGGTGTGCGGACGCCGCCTTGTACGAAGGAGAATCCGACGTATGGGATTATCGGGATGTTTCATATGTTGCCGCCGGCCATTGCTTGGCTTTGGAGATTGATTGCGCCGAGAGGGTACAGTAATCCGAGTATCGTAGACACAAAGGGGATGAGCAGTGAAGGAGTTGGTTCTTACTGGCCGTTTGCGACGGGAAAAATGGTAACGCAAGCGAATATTCTTTTGAAGCAGATTAAAGATTCTTATAATGTGAAATATATTTTGACACCGAATCAGCATATCGGGGCTTGGAGTGTTGGATTTATGCCGCAGTGGTTGGCAAGAGAATTTTTAGTGTTATACGGAAAGAAACCGATTTTTAAGAATATGCTAAAACCGGCGAAGGATCCGATTTTGGGATATGTTTTGAAGGGAATTGAGTTGCCGGATGTTATGGTACCACAGGAGTTTGTGGAAGTAAATCTTCAGCCGGAAGTTGGTGAAGAGGCGTATTGTAAGGGCGCTAAGATGCTGGATGATTTCTTCAGAAAGGAATTGCAGAAGTATTTGACCTCGGAGTTGGATCCTTTGGGAAGAGAGATTATTGATGCGTTTATGCGTGGTGCGTCGATTGAAGAATATGAGAAGTTATTGTAGTTAAAATGGAGGTAATGAATATGATATATACGTATAAGACGAGAGGAACTTGCTCAGTGAAAATTGAGTTTGAGGTAAATGACGGTATTGTGAGTAATGTGAAGTTTTACAGCGGTTGCAACGGAAATTTGCAGGGGATTGCACATTTAGTGGAAGGAATGAAGGCGGAAGAAGTTATTGAGAAGTTGAAGGGAATTAATTGCAACGGAAGAGGAACATCTTGTCCGGATCAGTTGGCGAAAGCATTGGAGGAAGTTTTATAGAAAAGAATATTTTTTGGTTGACGGTAGACATAAGTTGTGATATGATGTGGTGGAGGATTTTATTCCTACAATTCTAAAAAATTTTTTTAGGAGGTCGTTGTTATGAGAGATTTCTCGGAACAGCTTGGTATGGGTAAAGAACTGATGGCGTTTATGGAGCGCTTGGAGAGAGAGGGACAGATTTATCGCTTTGTCTGCAAGGTGGAGCGTGAAAAGGAGCGTCATCTTAGCGGTGCCGTTTCTCACCTTGATATGCTTGAGATTAGGGCTGATGTGATGGACGTTCTGGAGAATGCGTCTACCGAGGTGGGTTGGCAGATTGTTTGTTTTATGGCAGATGATCCGGCATTTAAAGAAATCCTTTTGGAGGATCCTGAGGAAATCTATATGCTTTTTTCGGAGAAAAAGACGGAGTTTTTTGAGCTTTTTCCGGAAGTGGTATTCGAACTCTTCAAAGCCTTGTTGAGCAATGGAAATGTAACTTCAGATTTGTTGCAGACCATTGATGACTATTCTTATGAATTGTCGCCTGAACAGAATAAAGAATTGGTGGACTTGATTCATGAGAATGTTGGCCCGATTGTCGAGAATGTCCTGTTTTTCGAGACGAATAAATGTATTCTGAGTGCTCTTTGGTTGTTGGAGAATCGTTTCGGTATGTCTTACGTTGAACTGCGTGAGGCGATTAGGAGTGATGTGGCGCGAATCTCACTTCTTCAGTGCGATGAATATCCCGAACTTAAGTTGTATTCGTATTATTTGGTGAAAGCCGGTTACGACTATTTCTATGAGAAAAGGGAAGAACTGATGGTTACATTCCCGGCGGCGGCAAGAACAATTGCGAAGACTTTTCCGTATATGGAAGTGAAATAAAACGTTTAATAGAGGAGAGGGAAACCTCTCCTCTATTAATGAATCATACAAATGAAAAGAGATAAGTCCGAATAGTAACTAAAATTTAAAAAATATTTAAAAAATCTATTGATTTTTTTTTATTTTTTCGGTATACTAAATTCACTTGCCGCTGTGATGGAATTGGCAGACGTGCTTGACTCAAAATCAAGTTCCGAGAGGAGTGCCGGTTCGACTCCGGCCAGCGGCACCAAAGGAGAAAAAGCACTTGCGAACGCAAGTGCTTTTTCGTTATTGCATGAAGGAGTGATTCTTTTGAATCATTATGAGGTGTTAAGTGTAAAACCGACGGCGTCACAGAGTGAGATAAAAAAGGCGTATCGAGCGCTTGCGAAGAAGTATCATCCGGATACTTATAAAGGGGACAAGTCTTTTGCGGAAGAGAGGATGCAGGAGATTAATCGTGCTTATGACGTGCTTTCGAATGTGGAGTTAAGAAAGTCTTATGACGTGGCGGAGGGGATTAAAGCGGAAGAATCGGTGGAACATCACCGGAAGGAAAGCCGAAGTGAGACGGAATCGAATCCTTATAAGACGTATAATGATATGATGAGAAACGTGAAGTATCATCAAAATCGTACGGGAACTTATTACGACAGAAATGGTTATGCGCGGGCGAATTATACACCGTATAATGAAGAGGGATATTTTGAGGAGAAGAAAAAGAGTAAGTTTATTTCTTTTGAAGAATTGGTTTCTTCGAAAAAGTGGATTATGGTGGCACTGGTAATTTTAATTGGTGCGATTGCAGTTGGGGTATTTTTAAGTTTGTTTATGCAATCGTTAAATGATACAATTGGTGATTTTAAGACTTTTGATGATTTTTTTCGGTATTTTAATTGAAGAGTAAAGTATTTGTAATCATTTTGTAACAATATGCCTCTATAATAAAAGCATGGGAGTGAAAAAGAGATGAAGAGGTTTATATTTGTTTTGTTATTCATGTTAATGATAAATAGTTTTACAGGAGCGTCTTTTGCGTTTTATGAGTCGCTACCGGAAGATATCGGAAGCAATTCTGAAATTTTGGATATTTTGAATCCGGAAGAGGAAGAAACGATTAATTATGCGGAGACTTATTTGATTTCTTGTATGGCGGAGCCGTATACAGAAATTACGTTATATGAAAGATTTGAAGATTCTTTGTTTGTGCCGATGATGGTGGATGGTGAGGCAATTACGGGGATTGTAGGACCTTCCGGAATGTTTTTGGCGGATGTTACTTTTGAACCGAACAGCACAAATGAAATTATGATTTTCGCGGAAAACGGTGAAAATTATCAGTCGGGTTTTAGAACGATTATTGTGAAGGAAAAAGAGAAAACAACAAGAAGACATAGAATTTTGAATATTCAATCGTTTGTTTCAGAAATGTATAAGGATAAATAATTATGCGTATTTGGGAAAATATTAAATCTTTGTTTTTATGTTTTTTAATCGGATTAAGTATATATTTGACGGGAAGCCTATGGTTTGATAATTACCAAGGGCTTTCTTTGGTTTTGGCAAATTTTCCGAAAAATCTTAGGGGAACTTTTATAACGGAGGAAGTGGAGTATTCTCAAAAATATGCGGAGTCAATTGTTCCTTATAAGTTGACGATAGCGAGTCCGGATAACGGAAAATGGATGTTGTATTGTGATTCGCCGGATGTGATGGAAGCATGGAATTTAGTGAAAGTGAAATTTGATCATATTGGTGAAAAGACTGAAGTGATTACAGGAAATATTTCGGAGTGGAAAGATTTGATTCACCGAAAATCGATTATATTGGAGTTTGGAAATACGGTTGATGTTGAGATTTTGAAATTGGTCTTACCGAATTTAATTCGAATTAATCAACCGGATTTTAATAATATCAATAAACTTGCGGTTACGAAGTCGATTGATGGTGCTGTTATTTATGTGGATTGCAAGATTGAAGATAAGGATTTATTATATAAGATTTTGTTGAAAGAAGAAATGGCGGATATTGAGAATTTTATTGACGGTTATATCGATAAAGTTGCGGATGCAAAATATGTGACGTTAGAGGAAACCGGGACAACAAAGTTTTATTCGGAGCGAATTATTGAGCCGAATACCGATGTTTTATTTCCGATTTCAAATAAGGTGAATTTGAGAGATTATGTAAAAAAATTGAGTATTAAAGAATATTTTAAGCAGAACGATGCTTATTCGGCGGATCATTTAGCAGTGCAAATTTTTCAAAATACCGATTATGCGAAGTTTATTACCGGCGATAATGGAACTATTTATATCAACGATGATAAAAGTTATGTTCAAATTGATACAGATGGTTTGGTGGAGTATATTAATAAGGGAAAGTTGGAGAATACAGAGAATGTTTCTCCTGCGATAGCTTACAATATGGCGTTGGATTTTATTGATATGTTTCATGCCTATGAAGATATTTACTTGTTATCGGTAAAAAAATCGGAAGATGAGTATGATTTCCGTTTTTTCCTTGCGGCAGACGGAATTCCTTTGATTTCTTCTAAGAAAATAATTGAAGATGATTTTCGAGCGATTGCACAGCTTAAAGTGAAGAATGGCAGCATTCGGTATTTTAAGGGGAAATTGATTCGGTATGATTTAGAAAACCTTTCTTCTTTTGTAACCAATTTGACAAGTGGTATTTTGAATGAATTGATTCCTAAAATTCCGGAAAAACAGACTATGGTTGTGAATTGTATTCAAATGTCGTATGATATTGACGTTTTGGGAGGAAATTATCCGATTTGGTATATTGAATATAAAACAGAGAATACGCATGGAAATGCAATGCTGAAGACAACAAAAAATTAGTGGTAGGAGTAATGCGATGGAGTGGAAATGGATAAAAACGTTACTGATTGTGATATTTCTTTGTATTGATGTAGTTTTGGGTATTATGGTGTATCGGGATAACAAAGAACATATGTTAAAGCCGGAAGTGGTTGAGGCGGTAAAAGAGATATTAGAAAAACGTCATATTTCACTTTCCTGCGATTTGGAGAAAGTGACGACGAAACGATATATGCGAAAAATTTCGATTTCTAACGAGAAAGAAATCGTGGAAAAATTTATTCCGCTTTCAGAAGAGAAAGAATGGAACTACAAGGGCAGACGTCGTGAAATTGTTTCTCTTACGTCCGTTATTTCTTTATTTTTGAGGGATACCGATTTGAAGGACACCACTATAACGAGTATTGAGCTGGGCTATTATCCGGAGATGGCGCAGATTAATGAAAGTGTGTTGGTGGGAGAGGCAATTCCGGTTTGGAGGATTGTGACGGGAGAGAATACCTATTTGTATAATGCTTATGTCGGAAGTCGAGTGGAGTAAAAAAGGTACAAAAAAAGTGTTTTGCCTACGCAAAACACTTTTTTTGTACCTTTTCATGCTTTTTTTAATTCATTCATGCAGTTTGCACAAATATTTTTTCCTTTATAGGTGGTTACATCTTTTGCTGTTCCGCAGAAGATACAATCCGGCTCATATTTCTTTAAGATTACGGAATTTCCATCTACATAAATTTCCAAAGCATCTTTTTCTTCGATATCGAGATTACGTCTTAACTCGATAGGGAGAACAACACGACCTAATTCATCTACTTTTCTTACAATACCGGTTGATTTCATAATTAATTCCTCCTTCTTTTAACTTCCAAATGATATCATATATTACAATAAAAGTCAATGATTCTGATCCTTTTTTGTAGAAAAAGGGTTACAAGTCAGAACCAAATTTATAGAGAAGGCACAAACGCTGTAGGGACAGCATTCATGCTGTCCACAGAAAAAGCAGAAAGCAGGACAGCATAAATGCTGTCCCTACAATGGTTGCACCATCGTTGTAGGACGATATAGTTTGAGCTGTAACGAAAAAGGTTTGATATCAAGAATTAATTTTTTGCTTCGAACATGGCAGAAACAGAAGCGAGGGTTTGGGTTGCGTCGAATGGGATAAATACTTTATTTGCTTGACCGTCAGCGACTTTTTCCAGCGCTTCGAGTGACTTAATCGCAATTAATTTATCGTTTGGTTTTGCATTCATAATAGCGTCATAAACCAATTCTACTTCTTTTGCTTTTGCTTCGGCAATTTGACGGATCGCATCGGCTTCACCGGTTGCTTCTAAGATTTTTGCTTCTTTTACACCTTCAGCAAGACGAATATTCGATTGTTTTTGAGCTTCTGCTCTTAAAATTGCAGCCTCTTTTTCACCTTCCGCACGAGTGATGGCACTTTGTCTTTCACCTTCGGCTTCTAAGATAACAGCTCTTTTATTTCTTTCTGCGTTCATTTGCTTTTCCATGGCATCACGGATATCTGCCGGCGGACGAATATCTTTTACTTCCACACGATCGACTTTACAGCCCCATTTATCGGTTGCTTCGTCTAAGATATCACGAAGTTGGGTATTAATAACATCTCTGGAACTAAAGGTGCTGTCGAGTTCCATTTTACCGATAATATCACGAATGGTAGTGATAGCTAAGTAAGAAATACCGGCTCTTAAATTGTTAATTTCATAAACCGCTTTATAGGGATCCATAATTTGATAGAATACAACGGTGTCGATTGTAATTGTAACGTTATCTTTTGTAATAACGCCTTGTGGCGGTACATCCATTGTTTGTTGACGTAAATCAACTCTGTGATGAATTTTGTCAACGAACGGACATATAAAGTTCAGTCCTGCATGTGCTAACTTGTGGTATTTTCCGAATCTTTCTATAATACAAACTTCACTTTGGTGCACCGTAACGATACTGCTAAAAGCGATAATTACGGCTGCGATTAATAAAATAATAAGAATAACTTCCATTTTAACTCCTCCTTTTAATTATTTTACAATTAGTTTTACACCATCGATTGCGATAATTTCTACCTCAGAATCTATTTCGAAAGTAGTTCCTTCTTCTTGTGGAATTGCTTTCCAAACTTCACCGTTTAGTTTTATTTTTCCGGTTTCTTTAGAAGCATCGATCTTTTCAATGACACGAGCTTTTTTCCCGATTAAAGCCATATAATTGGAAGCGACGCGTTCATCGGATTTTGTAATCTTTTTTACAAGTGGTTTCGTGAAAACAAGAAGCGCAAGGGAAACAATTGCAAAGATTGCTAATTGAATCGCTATATTGTCAATAAAAAAGGACACGATACAAGCAATTACGCCTCCGATTGCGAACCAGAGTAAAAAGAAATTTGGAGTAAGAATTTCACCGACTCCTAATATGATAGAAAATATCAACCAGTACTTAGCCATTTTTTCACCACCTTTTATCTTCATTCTAACAAAATAAAATGAAAAAGTACATAGTAATTATTGCAAATTTTGGAAAGTTAGAATAAAATAGAAGATAAGTAATTTGTAGTGAAGGAGATGAAGATTATGGCAGAAGAAAATGCAAGTTTTGAAGAGGCATTAAAAAGAAGCAGAATGATAGAGGAAGATATTAAGGAACATAAAGAAAGATATCGTGTTTTGACGGGGGACCGTCCTACCGGTAGTTTACATATCGGGCATTTATTCGGTTCTTTAAGAAATCGTGTGAGAATTCAAAATGAAGGAATTGAGACCTTTATTGTTATTGCAGATTATCAGGTACTTACCGATCGGGAAAGTGCGGCGATGATTTCGGAGAATATTAAGGAATTGACGAAGGACTATATTGCGGCGGGATTGGATCCGGAAAACGGAAGAACCTTTATTTTTCCGCACAGTCATGTTCCGGAGTTAAATCAATTATTACTCCCGTTTTTGTTCTTGGTAACAAATTCAGAATTGGATCGCAATCCTACTGTTAAGGAAGAGATTAAAGCGACGGAAGGGAGAGCAATCAGCTCGGGTACTTACATTTATCCGGTTCATCAGGCGGCGGATATCTTGGCGGTAAAGGGAAATTTGGTTCCGGTAGGAAAAGATCAGTTACCGCATTTAGAGATTGCGCGTACCATTACAAAACGTTTTAATAAGAGATTTCCGATGGAAAAACCGACGTTTTATGCGCCGGAGCCGTTATTGAGTGAAGCTCCTATGATTATGGGATTGGATGGATTCCAGAAGATGAGTAAGAGTCGCGGAAATACCATTATGTTAAAAGCAACGGCAGATGAGACGGCGGCGCTAATTAAGAAGGCAAAGACGGATTCGGAGAGAGTCATTACCTATGATCCGGAAAATCGTCCGGAAGTGGCGAATTTGTTAAAGATTACGTCTTTGTGTACCGGAGAGGCGCCGGAGGCGATTGCAGAGAGAATCGGAGATGGCGGTGCCGGTAAGTTGAAAGCAGTTTTGACAGAGAGCTTGAATGAGTATTTAGCTCCTCTAAGAGCGAAACGCTTGGAATTGGAAGGAAACGATGATTATATCAGAAGCGTTTTAACAAGAGGAATTGAAAAAGCCCGTGCGGAGGCTTCGGATACGTTAGATAAAGTTCGTAAGGCAATGAATATGACAATATAAGAAGGAAGAGACATTGTTGATTTTGACAGTGTCTCTTTTTTATTGAGGGAGAAAATTGGCGGATTTTGTAGAGTGGACAGCATAAATGCTGTCCGTACAGAAGGATAGAAGCACAATTAACGTGTGGACAGCATGAATGCTGTCCGTACAGAAGGATAGAGGCACAATTAACGTGTGGACAGCATGAATGCTGTCCGTACGGAAGGAAGAGGCACAATTAACGTAGGGACACAATTTATTGTGTCCGCAAATATAATACAAAAGAAAGGAGTTATGCCAATGAAAGATAGAATCAATCGGGAGCTTTTGCGTTTTTTTACATCGGAGGTCAGGGAGGATATTTTAAACGTAGGCGACTCATTTTTAAACGATTTACAGGAAATTCGTGTTCGGACGAATCGCCCGGTGATATTAAAAAGCAGCCGAGGGGAAAGAGTATTGGAAAAGAAAATGGCAAAGAGTGAAGTGGAAAGTATTTTTTCAGCAGTATGCGAAAACTCCATTTATGCGTTTCAGGAAGATATTGTAAATGGCTTTGTGACGGTATTTGGTGGGCATCGGATTGGAATTGTGGGAAAGGCGTTATATAAAGAAAATCGGTTGTATAATATTCGCGATGTTTCAGGATTGAATTTCCGTATCGCAAGGCAGGTAATTGGCGCGGCGGATAAACTCATTCCTTCTGTTATAAAGAATGGCGAGTTTTTGAGTACTTTGTTGGTAGCTCCTCCGGGATTGGGAAAAACAACAATTTTGCGGGATTTGGTGCGGCGGATTAGCAATGCAGGGTATGATGTTTCGTTGGTAGATGAGCGTTCTGAGATTGCGGCGGTATATCGGGGAGAGGCACAAAATGATGTCGGATTACGGACCGACGTGATGGATTCGGTCTCGAAATCGGAGGGAATTCGAATGATGGTGCGATCAATGCGACCGGATTTTATTGCGACGGATGAGATAGGAACGGATGAAGATGCAGAGGCAATTTTATATGCTGTAAATTCCGGTGTGAAGATTTTAGCGACAGCACATGGCGGATCGTTGGAGGATTTGAACCGAAGCACGCGATTGAAAGAGTTGATTGGGATGGGAGTGTTTGAGAGGATTATTGTTTTAAAGCAGGAGGGGTTTGAATGTGTTGAAAAAAGAAAAGAAAATTAGTGTGCGGGACGTCGAGGATGTTGTTCCTTACAATTATTTGCGATAATTTTAAGGCTGAAAAGTAATCAAAATCTTTCTTTACAGTTTTATTTTGTTATGATAAAGTTAGTATATATAAATATAATGGAATATGGAGGGATTTCCTTTGACTCAGCCGATTTACAATAAAAGAGATATTACGGATTTTAAGGATTTATTAAATCAAAGTGCGGGGATTTATGGAAATAAGAATGCATTTTTGTTAAAAGGAATCATGGGGGAGTATACAGGGATTCGTTACAAGGATTTGAAGAAAGATGTGGAGGCTTTGGGAACGGAATTTATTAATATGGGACTAAAGCATGAGAAGATTGCGGTTTTAGGAGAAAATCGTTATGAGTGGTGTTTGACGTATTTGGCGACGACGGCGGGAACAGGGACAATTGTTCCTTTGGATAAGGAGCTTCCCGCGAATGAATTAAGATATTTGTTAGAGGTTTCGAAAGTTCGTGCGATTGTCTTTTCTGCCAAATATAAGGATAAAGTAGCGGAAGCGGTTGCGGGACTTCATGAGTTAAAGTATTTTATTAATATGGATTTGGCAGAGGATGAAGCAGGTTGTCTTTCCTTTAATAAGATTTTAAAAAAAGGAAATAACTTGATTAAAATCGGAGATAAGAAGTTTATTAATGCTAAGGTAGATCCGGAAGAGCCGACGATTTTATTGTTTACGTCGGGAACGACAGGGTTGGCCAAAGGGGTTATGTTGAGCCAAAGAAATATTTGTTCGGATATTGTATATACGTCGCAGGTTGTAAATGTTACGGAGGAGGATACAATCCTTTCGATTTTACCGTTGCATCATACATACGAATGTACTGTGTCGTTCTTATTAATGCTATACAACGGTGCGACGATTTCCTTCTGTGAAGGATTAAAACATATCGTGCAAAACTTAAAGGAAGTAAAGCCAACGGTCATGATTGCGGTACCGCTTATCTATGAGAATATGTATAAGAAGATTTGGGAACAGGCGAAAAAGACGGGAAGAGCGGAGAAATTGCAGAAGGGGTTAAAAATCAGCAATATGCTACGAAAAGTGAATGTGGATATGCGTAAGAAGTTTTTTGCGGATATTTTAGATACTTTCGGTGGAAATATTCGTTTGGCGATTGCGGGAGGTGCAGCGAGTAAGCCGGAAGTTTTGAAGGGGCTTCAGGATATGGGTTTTTTCGTAATTCAAGGTTACGGGCTGACGGAGGCATCTCCGATTGCATTTGTCAATCAGGTAGATTATTATAAGAATGCGTCGATTGGCTTGGCGTTACCGGGAGTGGAGGCACAGGTTCATGATCCGGATGCTTCGGGTATCGGAGAAATTTGGGTTAAGGGCAATATTGTGATGCAGGGATATTATGAGAACGAGGAAGCGACAAAGAAGACGCTGACTTCAGATGGATGGCTTAAAACCGGTGATTTGGGTTATGTGGATAAAGATGGTTTTTACTATATTACCGGAAGAAAGAAAAATGTCATTGTGACGAAGAATGGGAAGAATATCTTCCCGGAAGAAGTGGAATCTTATTTAAATGATAGTCCGATTATTAAGGAGAGTATGGTGTACGGAAAAGAAGTTGAGGGAGAGCTTGAACCGCAAGTATATGCGAAGATTGTGCCGGATTACGATGAGATTCGAAATTCTACCGGAACGTTTAATTTAAGTGCAGATGAGATCCGTAAGATGATTGCGGAGCAAGTGAAGAAGGCGAATAGAAAGATGCCGACTTATAAGGCTGTAAAACAGTTTGAAATACAAGAGACGGAGTTTGCGAAGACGACGACGCATAAAATAAAAAGGTATTAAGTGGGAGGTTTGCGGATTTATGGATACAGTAAAGATAAAAGTGCAGGGTAGAGAGTTTGAAGTAGAGAAAAATACGAGAATTATTGATTTTATTAATTCTTTTGGGATTCAAAATGCGTCTCCGATTTTAGGGGCGATTGTGAATAATGAGTCGAGAAGTTTGCGGCATAAAATGGATGAGGATGCGGAAATTCGTTTTGTGGATTATGATTCTTCCGAGGGAGTCAGCATTTACAGGAGGAGCTTATTGTTCTTGTTTATTAAGGTTTGTGAGGAATTTTGTCCGAGTGCGAATGTCGTGGTAGAACATTCTATTAATCAAGGCGTTTTTTGCGAACTTCGAAATGCAGATTGTCCGGTGAATGAGACGTTTCGTAAGCAAATTGAAGATAGAATGCGGGAGTTGGTGGCGGAGAAGATTCCGTTTATTAAGAGTAAGGTGACGAAGGAAGAGGCTAAGAAGATTTATATGAGTTTACAGCAACCGGATAAAATCGGAGTGTTGGATTCTTTGGATATGGACATGGTGACGATTTATTCCTGCGGAGATTGGAACGATTATTTTTACGGTTATTTGGTTCCGAATAGCGGGTATCTTACGATGTTTGAGTTGCGGCTATATGAGGGCGGATTTATTTTGCGCTATCCGAAAAAGGGAGATTTTTATCATTTACCGCCGTATTATGATCAAAAGAAGTTGTTTGAGATTTTTCGTGAGTTTAAGACGTGGAATCGTATTTTAGGGGTTGAGAACGTTTCGATGCTAAATGAAATTGTTCGAAACAATAAAATGGGGCAGTATATGCGAATTGCGGAGGCTTTGCAAGAGAAAAAGTATGCGGAGATTGCGGATAAGATTAAGTCGGATCCGAAGAAGAAGATTGTGTTGATTGCGGGTCCTTCTTCGTCAGGAAAGACAACGTCTTCCCACAGACTTGCGATTCAGTTGATGGTAAATGGCATTAATGCGATTCCGATTGCGTTAGACGATTATTTTGTAAATCGGGATCGGACGCCGCTTGATGAAACCGGAAAGCCGGATTTTGAGAGTTTGTATGCGGTGGATTTGGAGTTGTTTAATGAACATTTGACGAAGTTATTAAACGGAGAGGAAGTGGAACTTCCGTTATTTGATTTTATGACCGGTACCAGAAAGTTAACCGGTAAGAAGTTAAAGTTAGAGGAAAATCAGGTTTTGATTTTTGAAGGAATTCATGCGTTAAATGAGAAGCTTACGGAGAGTATTCCGCGTGAGAATAAGTTTAAGATTTATATCAGTGCTTTAACTTCGATTAATATTGATGATCACAATTCGATTGGTACGTCGGATACGAGATTGTTAAGAAGAATGGTGCGGGACTATAAGTATAGAGGACATTCACCGGAGAGAACGTTAGAACTTTGGGATGCGGTGCGCCGTGGTGAGGAGAAGAATATTTTCCCTTATCAGGAGGATGCGGATGCGATGTTTAATTCGGCGATGTTTTATGAAATCGGTATTTTGAAGGTAGTGGCAGAGCCGTTATTAAGAGAGATTACGAAGAAGTCGGAGTATTATCCGCAGGCAAAGAAGCTATTGGACTTTTTACAGTATTTTGAGCCGATTGAGTCGGAGCGTGTGCCGGAAAATTCGATTATTCGTGAGTTTATCGGAGGTAGCTGTTTTCAGGAGGAATAAGAAATGAGAGAATAAAGAATAGAGAATAAATAATAAAGAAGAAATAATGAAGTTTTTCGGTTTACCGAAAAACAACAAAATTTATTATTTATTCTTTTTTCAATATTCTTTATTATTTCTTGCGAAGTAAGTCTTTTGGAGGGTCTAATTATGAGGAATGAAACGATTGTGGTAGTGGATTTTGGCGGGCAGTATAATCAGTTGATTGCGAGACGTGTGCGGGAGTGCCATGTGTATTGTGTGGTGAAGCCATATACGATTTCATTGGAGGAGCTAAAGGCGTTAAATCCGAAGGGTATTATTTTCACCGGTGGCCCGAATAGTGTGTATTGTGAGGAGTCTCCGCATATTAATAAAGAAATCTTTGAATTGGAAATTCCGGTTTTGGGGATTTGCTACGGTTGTCAGTTGATGGCATATACTTTGGGCGGACAAGTTATTAGTCAGCCGGAGAAGAGAGAATACGGGAAGACTGCGATTCATTTAGATACAGAGAGTAAGTTGTTTGCCGGCTTAGAGGCAGAGGAAACTTGTTGGATGAGTCATACGGATTTTGTGGAGACGTTGCCGGAAGGATTTCGAGTAACAGCGAAGACAGAGAATTGTCCGACAGGGGCTATGGAGAATGCGGAGAAGAAGCTGTACGGCGTGCAATTTCATCCGGAAGTAAATCATACGCCATATGGAAAAGACATGATCCGTAATTTCTTGTTTGAAGTGTGCGGTTGTTCCGGCGACTGGACAATGGAAGGGTATATAGAGGCACAGCTTAAGGCGATTCGTGATAAAGTTGGCGACGGGAAGGTTTTGTGTGCGTTGTCCGGCGGTGTAGATTCGAGTGTGGCTGCGGCTTTGGTGTCAAAAGCGGTTGGCGAGCAGTTGACTTGTGTGTTTGTAGATAACGGTTTGATGAGAAAGAACGAGGGAGACGAAGTAGAGGAAGCGTTTGGTAAGTTCTTTCAGTCGAAGTTTGTTCGTGCCAATGCGCAGGAACGTTTTTTGAGTAAATTGAAGGGCGTTACCGAGCCGGAGAAGAAGAGAAAGATTATTGGCGAGGAATTTATTCGTGTCTTTGAGGATGAAGCGAAGAAGATCGGTAAGGTTGGTTTCTTGGTGCAGGGTACGATTTATCCGGATGTGATTGAGAGTGGCTTAGGGCATAGTGCGGTGATTAAGAGCCATCATAATGTAGGCGGTTTGCCGGATGTGGTGGATTTTGATGAGCTGATTGAGCCTCTTCGTATGTTGTTTAAGGATGAAGTACGCGAAATGGGAATCGAACTTGGTTTGCCGGACAACTTAGTTTGGAGACAACCATTCCCGGGGCCTGGCTTGGGAATCCGTGTGATTGGGGAAGTGACGGAGGAGAAGCTTGCTATTTTACGGGAAGCGGATGCGATTTTCAGAGAAGAGGTTAAGAATGCGGGATTGGAGAGAAGTATCAATCAGTATTTTGCCGTGCTTACCGATATGCGTAGTGTCGGCGTTATGGGGGACGGTAGAACCTATGATTATACCTTGGCTCTTCGCGGTGTGACGACGACAGATTTTATGACAGCAGATTGGGCGAGAATTCCGTATGATGTGCTGGATAAGGTGTCGAGCCGAATTGTGAATGAGGTGAAGGGGATTAATAGGGTTGTGTATGATGTGACAAGTAAGCCTCCGGCTACGATTGAGTGGGAGTAGTTCAAAAAAATTCCAAACCCTTTTAATTAAGACGATTTCTGATTAAAAAAAAATTTATGACAACACGCTCTTTCGTATATTTTTGAAAAACTTGTCGAAACTATTTGTAAAGGATGTGTTGTTATGATAGAAGATGATACGATTCAGTTATTAAAAGAGTGTAATGCTGGTGTAAAAATGGGGGTAGCATCAATCGATGAAGTTTTACCACATGTAAAAAATGATACATTAAGGCAGCGACTGGTGGATTGTAAGACGGAACATGAGAATCTTGGTGAAGAGACTAAAAATTTATTGAATCAATATCATGATTCCGGAAAAGAGCCAAATCCGTTTGCATCGATGATGTCTTCGATGAAGACAAATACAAAATTATTGGCAGCGCCGACGGATGAAACAATTAGTGACTTGATTACAGATGGTTGTAATATGGGAGTTAAGTCGCTGAATCGTTATTTGAATGAATATGAGGCGGCAGAAGAAAAAGCGAAAGATATTACGAAGAGATTAATTAATTTAGAGGAAAAGTTAGCGATAGATATTCGAAATTATTTATAATTGAAAAAACGGTGAATGTAAAATAATCGCGTACTTCAGAGTGGAGGGCGATTATTTTTTGTAGTTTATTAAATTTTTCGTTAAAACCATCGTTTATAAAAGATAGAATAAACATAAAAGTTTAGTAAATTCGATAATGGTCATCTGCTTTTTTATTCAAACTATGTTTTGAAATGCAAAAAAAGGGGAAAATAGTTAGTGATACTATGAAAATTATCGGAGGTTAAAGTATGTGTAAGGAAGATACGTTACGAATGATATTGGAAGATGTTTTAAGATATGCTAAGAGTGAATTGGGGGATTTACTGAATTCGGTTATTTTATATGGTTCTTATGCACGAGGTGACTATGATAAAGAATCTGATATAGATGTTATGATTATTGCGGATATAACGAGTGATGAAGTTAAGAAACAAATAAAGAAGTTTTCGGATTTTTCAGTAGAGATTGATTTGAAATATGGTGTTGTTTTATCTCTTTTGATTCAGGATAAGGCTACTTATGAAAGATATAAGGCTACTTATGCGTTATTTAAGAATATTGAAGCAGAGGGAGTGGATTTGTGTGCCTAATCAAGAGGAAATTACGTGTGGAAAGTATAAGCTTGAAAAAGCAAGAGATTCTCTTAATGCAGCAAAGCTGTTGTTGGATGGTGAAGTTTATACAGATAGTGTTAATTGTGCGTATTATGCCATATTTCATTCGATGAATGTACTTTTGGCGTTAAGAGGGATTGGTTTTAAGAAACACTCTTGTGCTTTTGTAAATTTTAATTCGGATTATATTAAAACGGGATTGATTGGATTGGAATATGCGAAAATGGCGAAGGAGGCTTTTTCTGTGAAAATTCAAAGTGATTATTCTGATTTTTATCGTATTTCAAGGCAAGAAGCGATAGAACAATGTGATAATGCCGTTAAATTTGTGAATAGAATCGAAGCGTATGTTAAAAATCAAATATAACCTCGTTGTTATAGTTCAGACTTAAAATTATAAAAATGGCACAAATAGTGTAGGGACAGCATTTATGCTGTCCATGGAAAAATCAAAAAGGCAGGACAGCATGAATGCTGTCCGTACAATGGGTGTACCGGTATTATAGGAGATATAGTATTACTTGTAACCATCGTCATATCTTTATTATCGCAATAATTGACAATAATCGCAAAGAATGGTAAAATGTTAACTGTGTTGTTTTTAATACATTTGTACAGGGGGAATGAGTCATGAGAGGTAAAGTTGATGTAGTTCTTGGTTGCTTTTTTGGCGATGAGGGAAAGGGTAAAATCAATGACCTTATTTCGGAGACCGCAGATGTTTCTATGAGATGCACAGGCGGAAACAATGCCGGACATACGGTTGTGGTAAATGGTAAAAAGTTTGCGTTTCATTTACTTCCTTCCGGAATAGTAAATCCTAAGATAATGGCGATTGTTGCAAATGGCGTTGTAATTAATCCGGAAGTAATGATTGAGGAAATGAAGATGTTAACAGACAGCAATATTTCGATTGAGGGAAGACTTGCTATTTCGGATAAGGCGCATCTTATTATGCCGTATCATGTTGCAATGGATAAAGCATTGGAAGAATTAAGAGGCGAAAAAAGAAAGATTGGTACAACAAATCGCGGGATTGGCCCTACTTATTCAGATAAAGCACAAAGAGATGGAATCAGAATGGAAACTTTTGTTTCGGATAATTTTGAAGAAGCTGCTCGTGACGGATATAAACGTACGAATATTTTCTTGAAAGCAAATGGATTCCCTGAACTTGAAGTGGAAGAAAGTATTCAAAAATATAAAGAATACGCTAAGGTTATTAAGCCGTTTGTTACCGATACCGTAACGTTAATTCATAAATTATTGGATGAAGGAAAACATTTTGTTTGTGAAGGTGCACAAGCAACTTTATTGGATTTGGATTTTGGTACATACCCTTATGTTACTTCTTCGAACGCTTCTATCGGCGGAGTTTGCACAGGTTCCGGCGTGTCTCCTAAAGATTTCGGTGAAATTTATGGCGTTATTAAGGCACATTCTTCTAAAGTTGGAGAAGGTCCGTATGTAACGGAAGATTTAACGGAAGTTGGAGATTTAATTCGTGAGATTGCACATGAATATGGTGTAACGACAGGCAGACCGAGAAGATGCGGTTGGTTAGATTTGGTTGCCTTAAAGTATGCAGCACGTATTAATGGATTAACCGCTATTGCAATTAATCATTTGGATACGGTTGGTAAATTAGAGAAAATTAAACTTTGTGTAGGATATGAATATAACGGAACAGTGGTTACGGATTATTCTACCAACGTTGATTTCTTGAAGAATTGCAAACCGGTTTATGAAGAATTCGAAGGAAATTACGGGGATATTTCGAAGATTTCAAAGAGAGAAGATTTACCGGAGAATGCGAAGAAGTATTTAACGAGAATTGAAGAATTTGTGAATGTGCCGATTAAGTTTATCGGAACAGGTGCAGATAGAGAAAATAGAATTATTTGTTAAAAGTTTGTCTCTAAGGCGTTTTATGATATTTTCACACCTTAGAGACATTTTTTAAGAAAATTTATGTTGTTGGAGGTGTAGAATGATGAATTTAAAAGAGCGAAATGATTGGTTAAAATTATATGAAATTGCGAAAGATATAAAAGCATTAAGACCACAGGAGTATTTATCGGACTTTGAATGGCTACAATATGAGAGCAAAAAATATGAAGAAACGTTTTATTTTTGCATAATAGAGCTATTTGGTGAAATAAATGCGATTGGGATTTATACTTCTGAGCAACTTCATAGATTTTATGAACTAATTGATAACGATTTTCCAAGCTATATGATGTTAAACTATCAAGAGGGTTTGATGTGCAGGTTTGATAGCAGAGAAGATACATTGAAAGAGAATCGTGCCTTAATAAAGGAGTTGGGTCTTAGATTTAGAGGTACATGGATTTCTTTTGAACACTTGGAAAAAGGGTATCAACCTGCAACTTTAAATAGCGTGCAGGTAAACAAAATGATTGAAATTTTAAGTAATTTATACAATATGTTAAAACAGATAAAAGAAGAAAAGCTTACGATTGATTTTGAAGCAGGAGAAACATTAATAAGAGCTTTTGATGAAGAAAAAAAGGAATATGTGAATAAGATAGACAAGTTATTAGTACCGGATATAGAGCTTCGTACAATCATTTTTGAAGGGCAAGAGAAAAAACGATTTAAGGCGGATGTGACGAAAATTCCAAAGAAAAACATGTCAATAGAATTTGAGTTTTTAAATTATTTTCCGTTAAGTTTGAAGGACGTGAAAGAGAACGGCAGGTTTTATTTCCCTAAAATTAGATTTATAGCAGACCATACAAAAAAATTGATGTATGAGGGAGATATGATTGATAAAAATAATTACGAAGGCGAACAGGAGTATATAGACGAAACATTAGATCTTTTGGTACGTTTTTTCTTTGAATTTGGTAGACCAAAGAGGATTTATGTGCGAGACATAGAAACAAAAGTTGCATTGCAAGAAATTGCTGATTTAGCTAATATTGAAGTGACGATTAAATCTAAATTAAAAGTAATTGATGAATTTTTGGAAGAATTTATAAGATTTAACGGCGGAAGGTAGAGTATGTTTGACGTTTCCTATTAGTTACAGATCAGACTCAATGTCCTTAAGTTAAGAATCGGACTATTAAATTCTGCCTTTTCTGTGGACAGCATAAATGCTGTCCCTACAACGTTTGTAGCATCATCATAGAAGTCTTCTGTAAAATGATTGATTGGATAAAAGTAATTTTCGTTATTTCCCTCACCATTCTGATTACTGCGATACATTAGGCATTACAATCAATTTTTGTCAAATGTATCGCAGATAATGTTCATTTTATTTATTTTTCGGAGATTTTTTTCAGGAAGGAAGAATCCCATGAATATCCCCTGTTAGCTGTTATTTCTTTCTCCGACAGCATAAAATAGTTATTTCTTCCGCCATGATCAGCGGTAGGATCACAATAGTATCCTTTCCCATCCAACACAACATAATTCCACATATGGTTTTCTCTATGAGATTTACCGGATACTGTATAATTTTCGATTTGCAGCATATCCAGTAGTGCTTCAAAACTTTGTGCATATCCGCCGCAGATGGCAAGATTATCTTGTAAAGCACCTAATGCTACCATTGATTCATAAGGCATATTACTGTGATCTGTATAATAGCGGAAATCATAGGTAACATTTTCCGTAATATAACGATAAGCTGCCTGTATTTTTTCAAGATCCGTCATATTGTCTGTAAGAATTTGAGATAGAATTTCATTACCTAAACGAAAACTTTCATTAATTGCAGTAACACATTCTTCAAGAGATTTACCCAAAGGGGCAGAAGCGATGATTTCGGTACCGTCTTTATTCAGTGAGAAGCGAATCCATCCGTATCCCGCTTGCCCAAGTGCTTTTTCCATCAACGCCTTTTTTGTGATAACGTAGTGAATTAGCAACCGCACCTAAAAGAAAGAATCGCAGTTTGCCGTGCTTCTTTTGACGAACTGAATGAAAGGATGCTTATTGCTTTTTTGGAAAAGGAAACATTACAAGAGGGAGTTAGTATCCAAAGTGCGATCCGCCAGCTTCAGCTGTTTGAGGACTTTGTAAATGCGTACTTGAAAAATGGCGGTTATGAGGCGCGACAGATGGAAGAACATAACGAATTGTGCCGTCAAACGTTACATACGATGCTATATGGGTTGATTGTTCAAAGAAAAGCATAGAGGATGTAATGTTATTAATTAAAAAAATTACAGTAGGAGAAAATCATGAAAAAGGATAAATTTGATGTACAAAGTATGACATGCATAGGGTAAAAAAAAGTCTAACAATAATTGGTTCTATAGTAAATAAATTACAATGCAAATGTACGTAAATAATGCCTTAATCCTTGTAGGGACACCATTTATGGTGTCCGAGAAATTGGCAGAAGGTAGGTTTAGGACACAATGAATTGTGTCCCTACAAGGATTATGCCGTCATTGTAGAGGACGGCGTCTTCGACGTCCCGATATATATTATGACTTGTAACGTTTAATCGGATATATAACTGCTATTATTGGAAGATATTTTCCTAAAGGATTTTGTATAACTTTAGCGAAAAAATAAGTAGAAGAAAAGTATAGGGGAGAGGTACGAATGAGAAAAATTGTGCTGAGTTTGCTTTGCGTTCTTTTACTGGTTTCTACCGGAAATGCGTATGTAAGCGATGATATGCGTGGCGTGTGGGTTGCTTCGGTTTATAACTTGGATTATCCGTCAAGCGGGACAACAGATAGTTGGACATTAAAGCAAGAGGCAATTGAAATTTTGGATAATGTACATAGTATGGGGTTAAATGCAGTGTTTTTGCAGGTGCGCCCTTCGGCGGATGCGTTATATGCTTCTGAAATTTTTCCGTGGAGTAAGTATCTTACCGGTCAGAATGGATTAGTTCCTCAAAACGGCTTTGACCCTCTTGCTTTTTGGGTAGAGGAAGCACATAAACGTGGAATTGAGCTGCATGCGTGGATTAATCCTTATCGGATTACCAAAAACGGAGATAGTGAATTTGCCGCAATCAGTGAAAGTAGTCCGGCGAAACGCTACCCGGAATATGTGGTTCGGTATTCAGACGGAAACTACTACTTTAATCCCGGAATTCCGGAGGTCCGGAAACTTGTAGTAGAAGGCGCTTTGGAAATTGTGCGCCGTTATGATGTAGACGGTATTCATATGGACGATTATTTTTATCCGGGAACTTCTTTTGAGGATGCGGCGACTTACCAAAAATATGGGGCAGGGCTTTCGATTGAGGATTGGCGTCGGAATAATGTGGATTTATTGATACAGGAATTGAATACCGAGTTACATAAGGCAGATAAAGATATTTCTTTCGGAATCAGTCCTTTTGGCATTTGGGCAAATTCCAAAAATAATCCGTTAGGCAGTAATACTAACGGAACCGAGTCCTATTCTTCGCATTATGCGGATACGAGAAAATGGGCGTTAAATGAATGGATTGATTATATTGCACCACAAATTTACTGGGAAGTAGGTCATAAGAGCGCCGATTATAAGACGTTATTTGATTGGTGGACGAATACTTTAAAGGATAGTAAGACGAAATTGTATATCGGAATGGCGGATTATAAGACGGTAGGTGCCGGGAAGAGCAGTGTGTGGTATAGTGGAAAGGAAATCAAGCGTCAATTGACGATGAATAATACGGCTAAGATTGTTTCGGGTGAAATTCATTACCGGTACTCTTCGCTTATTTCGGAAAGCTCCTTGTCAAGTTTGCTGAAAGAAGAGTATAAAGACCGAGATATTGTGATTTACGTAAATGGGAAGAAATTGTTGTCGGATCAAAAACCACTGCTGATTGCAGGAAGAACGATGGTACCGCTGCGTGCTATTTTCGAGGCGTTGCAGGCGAATGTGGACTGGGAGCAGGCTTCGCAAACAGTTACGGCAAGAAGAGGTTCCGATTTGCTTTCCTTGAAGGTCGGAGAGAAAGAAATGCAGGTAAACGGTACAACGAAAAAGCTGGATGTATCGGCAAGATTGGTAAACGGGAGGACGTTAATCCCGCTACGTGCGGTTTCGGAGGCGTTAAATTCAGTAGTAGAGTGGTATGGAGCGTATCAGACGATTTTAATTAATTTGTAGAAAGGGAAAAGAAGAAATGAGTGATTTTGCACAAAAACTAATAGAATTAGCGAAAAAAACAACCCGTTCGTCAGGAAATATTGTAATAAGCGCGTTAAAAAAAGATGAAACATTGGCGGATAGATTGCTTGCATTAATAAAAAGTGTGTATCCCGAGTTTGATTTTGCACAGGATATAAGCTATTTGGGCGCGGGAAGCGCGGCAGTTTGTTTGGAGATAAAGGATTCATCACAACATTCTATTGTCTTGAAAATAGGAATGCAGAATTTAAGGAAAGGTTCGCCGGTGAAACATAAACATTTATTAAGTAGTATGTTGGAACGGGAAATTATAGATGCAGAGGGCAACTGCGTTTTAACTGTAGTGATTCAGGACAGAGTGAAAATTTATGGAGAAACTGATATGAGTGGGCATGAAGTTTGTCAAATGATGAACGCATTAATTAGTGACGGAATCATTGTTTGTGATATGGAAAACCCGTTTTCAAATGTTGGAAGAAATGATGAAGGGACTTTGGTAGTAATCGATACAGAAACTATTTTTACGAAAGAAGAACTGGGGGAAAAATGGGACGATACTTGTCATCAAGCGCTTTTTGGTGCTGGTGTAAAGCGACCTGCTGATTTTCATTATTTAACAAAAGAGCAAAATGCAAAAGAAAAAGTAATTTCTACAGGGAGTAAAAATTTTTTGCAAAGATAAGTGAGTAAATGAGGTAAAAAAGTGTTTTGCGTAGGCAAAACACCTGCGGCAATGCGGACGTAACACTGTGAACCGCAGGTGAACAGCTTGTACGTCCTGTGCAAAGAAACTCCAAGAACGAAGTGATTGGGAAGTTTCGACTACGAATGCTGTCCACAAAAAAGGCAGCCAGTAGAATTAGGACAGCATAAATGCTGTCCGTACAAATTAGCTTACATTTTTCTCCAAATATGTAGGGACACAATTTATTGTGTCCACAGAAAAGGCAGAATTAGGACAGCATAAATGCTGTCCGTACAAATTAGATTTTTCTCGTACGATAACAAAGATGTAGGGGCGATTATTAATCGCCCGACAGACGTTCTACAACGGGCGACT
>JAGBIO010000007.1 GCA_017934955.1 Clostridia bacterium | reverse complement strand
TAACCCTTTAATAAACGTGCCATATTGACTTTAATTTTACAAACTGTATAATGAAAATGTAAATTTTTAGTCAATCTTAAATTTTTGAATTCTTTTCATAGAAAGGATTTGTGAAGTTTACACAAACTTTTCTACATACTCGAATTCTTTTCATAGAAAGGATTTGTGAAGTTTACACAAACTTTTCTACATACTCTCTTGTGTATATTTTAGATAATTTTCGTTATATTTTTCTAAATCGTCTGTATATAAAATATCACATGAACTTACTTCTCCCTCTTTATTTTTTACAATTGTATTTACTGCAATAGTGTCATATTGAATCAATTTATCCCCTACTGGAAGTAAATAAAACTCATCAATACTAGAAGCTGATTTACCAATACAATAATCTAGTAGCATATTAAATTTTAATTTACTTTTCTTGCTCTTATGAACAAGTGGTGTTACATCTAAAGTTTTGAAAAAAGTTACCATAGGATTAGGTGCTTTCATCCATAATTCATAAGCTTTTGCTCTTTTTGTTTCTTTTGGATTTATTTCTCTCATTTTTTCCTCCATAATTTATTTGTTTAATTTTATTATTGAAAATACTAGTATAGCTATACCTAAAGCAAATAAACCTGCCCCTAATATAGTATTTAATCTATTTGCAAATAAGCCAATTAAAATTCCGCCAGTCCCACATAAACAACCATAAATTAGTTTTTCATTATTCATAATTTTTCTCCTCGAATTATTTTTTACTATCTTTTACTTTCTTCTCTATGAACATAGCAGCTTCTTTCGCGCCACCGCACTCTAAAAACGACTCTTTTATTTTATTTGCATTTTCTTTTAATTCTTTATTTTCTAACACATTCATAACTATGTTTTTTATTTTTTCAGGATTATTGACATTTTCTAAAAACACACCTGCATTTAATTCTTTTACTCTAGTTGCTACTCCTACTTGTTCTGTTGTTTGTGGAAATAAAACTAAAGGAATACCGTTATATAAAGCTTCACTTACACTATTCATACCGCAATGAGTAATAAATACATCTGCTATTTGTAAAACTGCCATTTGATCAATATATTGTTTTACAATAAAATTATACGGTATTTCTCCTAAACTATCAATGTCAGTTTCGTTACCAACAGACATTATTACATTTATATTTTCATCCTTAAACGCTTCAAAACACTTGTTATAAAAGTCTTTATTTTCGTTATTTACTGTACCTAAAGAAATATATACTGTTGGAATTGTAGTTTTTTCTATAGGCTCTGCAATATCCCTTAAAATTGGTCCTACAAAAATATAGCTATCCGAAAAGGTTTCTGAATATGGTTGAAAATACTTAGACGTGTATACAATAGTTGGAGTATTATTATCATTACCAATAATATCTAACACACTTTTTACTTCATAACCTTTTTCTCGTAATCTATTTAAGCTTTTATTAATTTTAGGAATACTTTTTATTAATTTTATAATTCCTATTTTATCTTGCTTCATAACTCTTGCTGAATATTGATTAAAAGCAAATGTTGTTGTAGATGAAATAAATGGGATATTTAGCTTTTTAGCAATTAATTTACCCCAAAAAGCTACAGAATCTCCAACAATAACATCTGGCTTTAGCTCTTTCATTTCTTCTAATATAGTATCATCTAAACTTAGTGTGATATCTACAATCAAATTAATTGAAAAAGATATATCTTCAGTTATCTTTTCTTTATCTTCATTAGATAATTGTGTTTGAGAATCAAATTTGTCACAAGCAATAAATTTTGCCCCTGTACTTTCAATTTTTTCTTTCATAATTTCATAAGAATAATAATAAACTTCGTGATTATTCTTTATTAGTTCTTTAACAACACCCAAAGTCGGGTTTGTATGCCCGTGTGCAGGAATACAGAAAAACACAATTTTCATAAAAGCATCTCACTTTCGTAATATTATTTATTTTGGAAAAACTTTATCAGCTAAATCTTCTATCTCATCAGCTTTTAATAAGGCAATGCCTTTTGTTTTATCGCAAAGTACAATAATAGAATCTCCTGGTTTTATATCAAACATATATCTTGCTTCTTTAGGTATTACAATTTGTCCTTTTTCTCCAACTTTACTTATGCCTACATATTTATCTTTTTTCATTATATCCCTCCCGTTATATTTGTTATACTTTTCATACTTATTGTACTTTTTAAAAATAAAAAAAGCAATAGACTTTTTAAACCTACCACTTTTTTCTCAAAATATTGTAATTTATACATTTCTGTTTTTTATATAATATCCCTCTTGAATTGCTGAAAAAGTTGCTATGCTACATATTAAAATCTCTAATATTATTATATCTATAAATCCCATTATTAAAGGTATAACAAATAACACTAAACCTGTAATTTTATTTGGAATGGTATGTGGTAAAGTTAACCTCTTATTATAAATATAACCTAATATAATATTAAAAACTTTGATTAGCACAATTATAATAATCCATATATATATTCCTATTGATATTTTTATAACAGGTAAGATCTTTAATAATGATACCCAAACAAATAACATATCAGCTACACTATCTATTTTAGCACCAAATTTACTTGTTATTTTATATTTTCGTGCTAAGAATCCATCCAATATATCTGATAAGCCACAATAGATGTAAATTATATAAAATGTTTTAGAAAATGTTTTAGAAAGCAACAATACCATTGCCATTATTATTCTACTAATTGATAGATAATGCCGAATTTTTATTGTGATTACGGTTTTAATATTGAAATCGGAGAAAACTTTTATTCCAATCATAATTTGGTGATTTTGGATGCGAATAAAGTAAAAATCGGAGATTATGTGCAAATTGGTCCAAATTGTGGAATTTACACTTCCGGTCATCCATTGGATTCTGAAACGAGAATGAAATTAGAATTTGCGAAGCCGATAACGATAGGAAATCATGTATGGCTTGGCGGAAATGTATGTGTAATGCCGGGCGTTACAATCGGAGATAATACGGTAATCGGGGCAGGAAGTGTCGTTACGAAAGATATTCCGGCTAATGTGGTTGCGGTAGGAAACCCGTGTAGAGTGATTAAAAAAATTTAAGTAAAGAGGAATATATAAAGGTAAGCCTTAACTATAGCAATAAGAGAAGGGCGATTTCAAGCGGTATTGACAATTTTAATGTTTTTTAATATTTTTTAATATAATAATTATGTAACCTGCATAACACATACACCGGTGAAAATGTGATTGCCGGGGATGTAGAAACAGAACGCCAATAAGGCAAGGAGGACGTAAAAAATGATGGAAGTAAAAATTAATGTGGTGAAGGAATGGTTGAAGACGCTTGACACCTCGAGACCCAGGCTGCTGATGATGAAGGCTATGATCGAGCGTGCTTTAGAAAGGGTGGACTATGATTTCGCTGTCGGGCCTGCTGTCCCTGCTCGCATTGAAGGTGGTTCTATTGTTCCGGCACCGAACGGTCATCTGTGCAGCGATCATGTTATGTCGCTTGATGAGTACTATGTATGGCTGGCATATCTGGAGGCTATCGGGGTGTTGAAGGATGAGCCGTCTCCGTGGGAACAACTCGAAGACAATCCGCCTATCCTGAAGACCGAAGCTAACCCGCCCAAGTTCTTGGAGAACGCTGCAAATAGCCGTTCGTGGTGGGCTGAATATGCTCGTACATCGAGAGTTGGGTGGCTTACGCTGTCTGATGACAAAGACTGCGGAGGCGAGACTACGAGCGGTAGTAAAGATGGTAACGACTGCAGCGGTCAGCGCCCGAGCGATGATGACGACTTCGGAGGAATCATTCCGTGCTGCCGTGATGATATTTACGGCTGAAATTGGAGGAGCTGTAATGGCAATTATGCGATTACAGCTCCTCTTTTTTAATTGATAAAAGGCATTTGCTTTGCGTCCTTTCTATCCAGTAAACGGATATAATGATTAGCTTCTCTTAACACGTGGTCGGCGAGGAGAGGGAGGATGATTGATTGGATTTTGCAATCGGAAATGCCTTTTGTTCCTGCCGTTTTGAAATCTCTGAATTTTAAGGTTTCTTCCAGTGCATTATCGGAAGCGTATTCGATGACTTGATTATTCATTTCGTTTGAAGTTGTTAAAAGTCGTTTATAGTTTTCAGCAAAGTCATTGGCGGTAGTGATTAGTTCTTCTTCCGACGGATCGAGCAAGCCGCGGATAAATAAAGCGTGTTCCATCATGATTTGATTCCAGAAGGTTTCTACTTTTTTCATGCTTTCGCGATTCAGCATTTTATTATGTTCTAATTCCATGACATAGCTTCGGTATAACTTTGCTTCTCGGATGATATGTTTGATGAGTAACGGATAATTTACCGTAAATAGGGTACAGGATAAAACACTTTTTAGGATTCTTTCTTTTAATAAAATGAGTTCATTTAATAATTGAATTGCGGTACGGTTTATGTTTCTTATCTGATTGGACAGATTCCGGAAATTAAGGGCAGTACCGTCGGAAGTCAGACTTAATTCTGCTCTTGTGATGTTTTGATTGATGGGAATTCCGGTGAAGTTTTGTGTTTGCATCTCTGTGGTTAGCGTGAATTCTGTGACGAATTCGTTGGAAGCGATGGCATCGCGGCTGATAACGCCGTCGCTTAGCCTTACTACGTTTTGAAGAAGTGATTCGAATTGGGTTTTGTAATAATCCGATTGTTTTATAAAAGAAGAGTCTTTGCAGGAAAATCCCGCTTCTAAGAAAAGGGCGTGTTCCTTCATAATTCTGGCGAAAAATAAATGCAGTTCAAGAGATGCGATTATGTAGTTGTCTGTATTCATCATATCAATTCCTCCATTCTTTTTTTCATAACAGTTACTGTTTTTGAATAGTAGAAGAAATTTCGTAGGGATACAATGAATTGTGTCCGAGAAATATGCAGACATTAGGACACAATAAATTGTGTCCCTACAAATTTATCGTTCGAACAGTATAGTTTATTCAAGAAGAGAAAAAGTGTTACACACTATTAGAATAATAGTTGAAAGAAGCGTTATGGTGAAAGGCAAGTGAGGAAGCGGCATTTTTTGAAGATATAGAAGTAAAAGAAAAGGCCATAGAACTTTTAGAAGAGACACTTAGAAAGAAACGCAGGAGAGGAAAAAGGAATCGTATATAACAATCAAAAGATATTTGAATATTTAAATAGAATTGAATCAAAATCTGCCGGACAACAATTAAGTTTATTAGATAATTAAAAATAATATAGGCATAATTTTTTACAGTACTATTAGCGTTGACACGTATTTTAAATCGCGGTATAATTATTATGTGAATCCAATGGCAAATAATAATCTGTATTTTTGGATTATGGAGGTAGAACATGATGAAGATTCTTACGTCGGAGAATGCGAAACGGATTGCGGAGAACAAGGCTTTGTGCCGGTTGGTGCAGGAAGATACGATTTTAGGAGAGCGGAAAGACGGGTTCCCGGAGGTTGGTAACGTACGGCCGGACGGAAAGAAGTATTCGGAAGCGGTTGCGAAGGTGGCAGACGGGTATAAGGTGTATGATGAGCTGATTGCGGAAGGGCGGTTACGTCCGGAGGTGAGAGAGCTGAATTATACCAGCGGAAACCCGTTGGATTTCCTGCCTTTCCCCGGTGCGAAGGGGCAGCTTTTGAAGTACTTGCAAGGAAAAAAGATGCACACCTATCCGTATAGCGAAGGCGACGACGAGATGCGTTTGAAAATCTTGGCGTATTTGGAACGAGAGGGGTTCGTGAATACCGAGCCGTATTCTTTTGCGGATATCGACGAATGTGGGCTGAGTCGGCACAATCTTACTTTTACAAACGGAACTTCGCAGGCATGGCAGTTTGTGCTTGAGGCGATTTCTCATCCGAATGATGTGATTATCGTTCCGGGGCCGAATTACGGACTTTTTGCGATTAAGCCGGAAAAAGCGAATGGCACGGTCTGTATGCTTCCCATGGAGAAAGAAGACGGGTATCTGGTGAATCCCGAAAAGCTGGATAAGCTGATTCGGGAGACGAATGAGCGGCTGATGCGGGAGTACGAGAATGCGGAATATATTCCTCGTGTAGTGGCGTTTGTAAATGCGAATCCCAACAATCCGACGGGAAAGTCTATGGGAGAAGCCGAGGTTGAACTTCTTACTGCGATTGGAAATGTCTGCAAGAAGTATGAGGTCTTTGTGCTAGACGACTTGGTTTACCGGGATATCGTGTTTGATAGGACGCGAATTGCGAAACCGATGGCGAGTATTCCGGGAATGTTTCGGTACACGATAAGTCTTTTGGGCCTTTCGAAATCGTACGGGATGCCTGCGATTCGTGCCGGTATGGTAGTTGCGGATGAGGTGATTATCCGGAAGGTGATTAACCTGATTTTCCGTGACGAAGATGCGATTTCTGCGATTGCCGGCGAGGCCTTGGCGGGTGCGTTTAATGCGACGGATGAACGATACGAAATGTACGAAGCGTATTTTTCTGAGCTGCGGAAGGAGTATGTCGAGAGATATCTCATCATGAAGGCGATGGTATGCGGGATTGATAGTATTAAGGAAGAGGAAAGAGAGAAGGTACGGAAGGACATCTTGAAGAATGCGGAAGGCTTGGACGTTGAGGACGTGTTGGAAAAGGGAATTCCCGGCGTCGATATCTTAGAACATTTGGAGCCGGAATCGGGATTTTTCCTACTGTTAAGCTTTAACGGGCTTAAGGGAAAGCGATACGGTGAAAAGGTGATTGAGAATGAAGTCGATATGCTGCGGTATTTCTACAAGGCGATTAAGCTGCGGTATATCCTTGGTTCGGGGTGCCTATGGCCGAATGCGGAGGACCTGATGGGAAGGTTTACCTTCGCAAAGGACAAGACGGAATTGGTGTATCTGTGTTGTAAGATGGCTTGGGCTGTGAAGCAGCTTGAGTAAAAAGAGAGCCGAAGTGCGGTAAATGCACTTCGGCTCTCTTTTTATTCGTTGGGTCCGCATCCCTTTTGTAAAATGTTGAAGCGGGACGGCGAGGACGCCGTCCCGATATATATTCTGACCTGTAACAATAGTATGTTACAATTCAGACTTAAAATTATAAAAATGGCACAAATAGTGTAGGGACAGCATTTATGCTGTCCACAGAAAAGACAGAAAGGCAGGACAGCATGAATGCTGTCCGTACAATGGGTGTAACAGTATTATAGGAGATACAGCCTGACCTGTAACAATAGTATTGACAAAATTTTTGAAATAGGTTGAAAAATAATACGAAATGTAATATACTTAAATTACATAGATAGTAATTTTTATAAATTGCATATAATATTATTGCTATTATGTAGCAAAAAAGTGGTGAATCCAGCCATTAAGTCGGAACTTAAAAAAGAAAGATTAGGGTCAAAACTCTAATCTTTTTGTTTTATGGAAAATCTTGTATTTTCATTGAAATTAATGTATAATTTTTACATTAGAAGGAAATGTAGATGATTTTAAATTTAAAAATAGTAAGAGTGGATTCAGATTATTGCGATTATTTAAGAATTTTTGATGATAAAGTGCCATATAACAAAAATGAAAAGGAATTAAGACCTTTTATAGGTATTTTATTTGAAGTAAACGGATGTGAATATTTTGCACCATTGTCCAGTCCAAAGCCAAAACATCAAAAAATGAAAAACACAATTGACTTTTTAAAAATTAAGGAAGTTGAATTAGGAGCTGTTAATTTTAATATGATTCCGGTAGGAAAAAATAATTATTCTTTAGTAGATTTGAATAAAGAAGTATTGACTTTAGCTGAGAAGAAGTATCAAAAATTGTTAAAAGAACAGTTAGCTTGGTTAAATTCAAACTATCATCAAGTCAAGAATAAATCTTTTCGGTTGTATGAGTTGTATAATAAAGGAAAATTGCCTGAAAATATAAAATCCAGATGCTGTGATTTTAAGTTATTAGAGGAAATGTGTTTACAGTAAAAAAAAATTAGGAGCAATTTATTTTTAGAATCAGTTTTATACAAGAGAAAAGTGTGAAAAGAACGAATTGGTATATTCCGAATAATTTTATTTTTGGGACGTCGAGGACGCCGTCCCCTACGAAAAAATTGGATATATTTTTTTATTTTAATAGTTGTTATTTTTGTTTCAAAATGATACGATAAAGAAGTGAATTTGATAATGAGTCTCAAATTCACTTTTTTGATATTTTTGGGGGATTAAGGGGGCGAAATAGCTTGGAAAAAGGGTATCATACAAAGCAAACGGATTTGGTGATGGCGTGTTTGGAGGCTAATAAGGAACGTCACATGACGGCGGAAGAAATTTATTGTTGGGTGAAGGAAAACGGAGAATTTGTAGGGAAGGCTACGATTTACCGGAAGTTGGCGACGCTTGAAAAGCAAGGTGTGATTCAGAAGTTTGAAGGCGGAGATTCGGCATGCTATCAATATGTATCGCAACAAGAAGAGTGTAAAAATCACTATCATTTAAGATGTGTGGAATGCAATAAATTGTTTCATATTGAGTCGGAGCAATTAGATCAGCTGAGTTCGGAATTAAAGACACAATTTGATTTTTGCTTGGATCACGGGAAAAGTGTTTTGTATGGGACTTGCAAAAAATGTGCGAATTAGGAGGGAGAATATGATTTCGTTAAAAGGCGTTTCAAAGAAATTTGATGAAGAGAGCAATATCGTTTTGAAGGATATCGAGTTTGAGGATGGAAAATCGTACGTTTTGTTAGGAGCGTCGGGATGCGGTAAATCGACTTTGTTAAATATGATTACCGGAGTGATTACGCCGGATAGCGGGAAGATTATGATTGACGATACCGAAATTACGGCGATGACGCAAAAGGAGAAAGACGCGTTTCGCTTAAAGAATATAGGGTATATCTTTCAGGATTTTAAGTTGATGGAAGAGATGACGGTTTATGATAATCTTTCGCTTTTAGGGCTTGGAAATTTGGATTGTTTACCGGTAGACGAGGTATTGGACAGTGTGGGAATTTTAAGTAAGAAGAAAAGTAAAGTAAAGCAGTTATCGGGCGGAGAAAAGCAACGTGTGGCGATTGCACGGGCTTTAATGAAGAAACCGAGTATTATTATCGGAGACGAGCCGACGGGAAATCTAAACTTTGAGAATGGGAAAAATGTGGTTTCTTTGTTGATGGATGCAAGCCGGAAATTAGCCAAAAATGTGATTGTAGTGACGCATGACGATCGATTGGTGGAATTTTTTGATGAAGTAATTCATTTTGAAGATTTGTTGAAAAGATAGGAGGGGAAAAAATGTTTTATTTTGCTTTGAAAAATTTATGGACGAGGAAGTCAAAAACAATTTTGTCTGCGATTTCCATTATTATGGCGACAACAATCGGGTTATTGGCTTTTAACATTTCTTCGCAGGTAAATGACGGAATTGTAAATACCGTAGATTATTATGATACTTTAATCGGACCAAGTGGCAGTGAGTCTCAGTTGGTATTGAATACGATGTTTTTTACGGGTACGCCGGCGGGAACGATTTCTTACGAATATTACGAAGACTTAAAGAAGGATACGCGGGTAAATGTGGCGATTCCTTTTGCGATGGGAGACAGTTATGCCGGATATAAGATGGTAGGAACAGAAAGTGATTTCTTAAAAAATAAGGAGCTGGCTTCCGGCGAGATGTTTAATGGAGCTTTTGAAGCCGTTATCGGGGCGGAAGTAGCGAAAACAAGAGGCTTAAAAGTCGGCGATTCCTTTATTAGTTCGCATGGTATTTCGGAAGGTGGTCATCAGCATGAGAATAATCCGTATACCGTTTGCGGAATTTTGAAAAAGACGAATACGGCGTATGATAATGTGATTTTTGTAAATGTGTCGGATGTTTGGAAAGCACATGCTCACACTGAAGAAGAGGAAGAAGAACATGAAGAACCGGAAGAGCATGAAGAGCATGAACATGAAGAAGGAGACTTGACGGCAATTCTGTTAAAGTGCAGAAATATTGGAATGCAGTCCCAAGTGGCAGCGGAATATAACGCTTTTTCGGGAATACAAGCAATCAATCCGGCGACGGTTGCTCGTGAGATTATGAATAATGTGGATTTGAGCAAACAGATTATTTATGTGTTGTGTGTCATTATCGGCATCATGGCTTTGATGATTATTTATATTATGGCGTTACTTAATATGCATGATTCGAAGAAAGATATTAAATTGATGCGGTTAATTGGAATTTCAAAGGGAAAGATTAATTCGGTTTTGATGATTCAAAATGCCTTGGTTACCTGTACTTCTATTGTTATTTCCGTTCTTTTCTGCAGAATTTTATTGGTAGCGGTAAATTCCTTTACCAGCAGTATGGGAATTGTGGTAAATGCGGCGAAGTTTTATGCCGGAGAAGGCTATATTTTGTTAGCGGTATTGTTGTTTAGCTTTATTCCGATTTTTGTGGCAAACATGAAATCGTTTAAGAACGATCCGTTACATGATTAGGAGGTTGTTTATGAAAAAATATGTGCTTGTTTTATTATGTTGTTTAGGAATTTTCTGTACCGGTTGCGGAGAGCATAATAATGCCGAACCGGCAAACGATGATTCTGTTTTGGCTTCTGCTTCTAACGACGCAACGACCGAGAAAATCAGTTCATTAAAAGAGAACGCGGAAAAAGAGATTGTGAGCGTTGTGAATGAAGCCGGTTTTGTGGAATTGAAATTTAAGAATACCAATTCAGATGAGTATATTCGTTCTTTAAACGGGAAAAAAGTAACGATGACGGGTTATTTATCCGTATTGTCGCCAATTAACGGTAAATTCGCATATTTAATGAATTTACCGTATCAAAGCTGTCCTTATTGTGTACCGGGAACTTCGGCGATTTATAATACGTTAGCAATTTATGCGAAACAAAATGAAAAAATCGAATTTACCAACGAGCCGGTTACGGTGGAAGGTGTTTTAGAAGTCGGAAATTTTAAGGACGATTTTGAGTACGAGTATTCGGTTCGAATAAAAGATGCCACCGTGAAGAAAGCGGATGTTGAGAAATTATCGGAAAATATTTTAATGTATTCCGCTATTTCACAAGAGGGCTTGATTGATCAAATGAACTATGCGATTACGATGCTGGATGAAATTATATATTACGATTATTATGAAACGTATTACGGGATGTCACCGGATGATTTAACCCCGTTTGATACGGCGGAGATTGATAAAATTATTTCAAAACTAAAGTCAATCAATGAAAGTGGGTACAGTGACATTATTAAGGTAATGGAAAATGCAAAGACACTTGCCGGTACGGCGAATGATAATTTAGCGAAAGGCAATTATGAGAAAAATAAATCGTTACAGCCTAACTTAGACAAGGTTTTTGCGGGATTTAGCGCGTGGATGGCGAAGTATGAAATGTAAATAGTTTTGTTGGAAAATCGAACATAATTGTTGCATATTTAAACTTTAAATGGTATAATATAATTTAGGGAGGGAGAGAAGATGAAAAAATTAAATGAAAGAATAAAAAAAATAAGAGAAGAATTACATCTTTCCCAAGAGTATGTAGCTAAATATATGAATCTGAACAGAACTGCAATTAGTCAAATAGAATCCGGTAATAGAAAGGTATCTGCAGAGGAACTAAAAGTTTTTAGTGAATTGTTCGGGATAACTGCAGATGAATTGATAAATGGCAATGAGGAGCGAATACCGGAGAATATGTTTGTTAGAAGTTTTGAAGAATTAGATGAAGCAGATAAAAAAGAAATAATGAATCTTATTAAATTTAAGAAAATGATGAAGGAGAAACCTATCAATAATGTTTAATAGTATAAAAATATTGAAATATACTATAACTCCTGAAGAATTGGCGCAAGCATTTTTAAGAGAGTATTTTGGAGAAGAAAAAGCGGTATATCCTTTAAATCCTTTCGAAATGTTAAAGAAGGTGGGAGTACCGTTTTCTTTTAGAAACTTTGAAAAATATGAAGGAGTATATTTACAAGTGGATAATGATGGTCCTGCTGTTGTAGGTATTAACGCCAATAGACCTATTACGAGACAAAGATTTACCGCAGCCCATGAGCTATGTCATCATATAAAAGATGCAGGTCAAGATATATCTTGTTTGATTGCCGGAAAAAAGAACAAAATTGAAAGATATGCTGAAGATTTTGCTGCAGCTATACTTATGCCTATAAATGAACTAATACATCAAGTAAAAAGATTTGATGAAAATGGGTATGTTAGTTTTGAATCTGTGTTAAGAATAGCCAATTATTTCGGCGTAAGTTTTGAGTCATGTTTATATAGAATTGCGTATAGATTACACAAAATAGAAGGTGATACTTCAGCAGTTAAATTAAAAAAGAGAATCGCTGCTTTTAAACCAAAAATAAAATGTCAACAATTAGGATTAAATGATTTAAAATTATATGAGCAATTATTTGATACAAATGCTGTTAGTTTGTTTTTTGAGCCTACGGAATTTGCAAAAAGAAAATTTCAAACAGAATATATTTTTAATGATAGCAGATTAGAAGGAGTAGATGTAGATAAAGAGATGGTATCTGAAATAGTTACAGATCTCAAATTGAAAAAACAAGAAAGTGAGTATTGTAATTTTACTAATAAAAACGTTATTGAAGTGGCAGGACTGACGGCAGTATATAATGAAGTCTTTCAGATGAGTAGAAATCGTGAAATTTCAGTATTTGATACATTGGATTTACATAGGACGTTATATTGTTATGCACCTTATCCGGAGGGAACAGGACATTTTAGAAATACTAATAATATTGTTTCTGAAGCTAAATTTGAAACGGTAGATAAAGATGATATTTTTTATGAATTTGTGCTGATAGATGAGAAAGTCAAAAAACTATTGGAAGATAGCGAAAAAATTTCAACAAGTGAGTACATAGAGAGAGTATTAGATATTCATTATAAACTGACTACTATTCATCCTTTTGCGGATGGTAATGGTAGAATATCCAGGGCATTTTTAAATTTATTATTTCTAAAAAATAATATTCCGCCGATATTTTTTACGGATAACAATAAAAATGAATACAAGAATGCGTTGAAAGAGATAGATACTAAAAATAATAAAGATACTTTTTATGAAATAGCGTTTAGGAGAATAATAGAAGCAAATAGTAAATTGATGAAATTTATTATTTAAAAGCAGAAATAGGAAGAAAAAAATAAATATAAAAAATTTTTAGTAGTAGAAGCCGGCAAAATTTTAAAATGTTTTGTTGGTTTCTTTTTTTTGTAAAAATTTGGATTGCCTATTTACATCGTGACTTTTAAATTGTATAATATTTCCATAAATTCAAAAATAAAGGAGGTGAGAAGATGCGACGGAGAGTCTTTGGATTTTTTTCAAGACTCTTAGTGGCTATCGCAGTAGTTTCATGTATGAGTTGCGTTTCTTTTGCAAGGACCGCGGACGACGTTGACAACAAACAGCAAATTGTTGTTGATCGAGTAGAAGGCAAGTACGCAGTATGTCAGACAGAGGACGGAGAAATGATAGACGTAAGAGTTTCAAAATTTCAGACAAAGCCGAAAGAAGGAGATATCTTTCAAAAAGGCAACAAAGGAAAGTATGTAAAAAATAAAGCAGCAACGAAAAAAGCAAAATTGCGTATTGCAAGTAGAATGGAAAGACTTTTTAAGTAATTTGTTACGTGCGGATGAAATCATTCCACAAAAAAGGCAGACAATATAGAAATAGGACAGCATAAATGCTGTCCGTACAAATTAGATTACATCTTACTACAAATATGCACAAACACGTAGGGATAGCATTCGTATTTTCTCTATACGATAGCAAAGATGTAGGGGCGATTATTAATCGCCCGACAGACATTCTACAACGGGCGACTAATAGTCGCCCCTACAATGACATTCCATTCGGTATTATGTCCGCGAATGATGTTCCTACAAATTCGTAAAAAAGGACTAAAGTGGAAAGTAATTTTTGACGATAATCTCCTACGTAAAGATTTTTTGCGAAAGGGGTGGACTCGTATGAACCGTTTACAAAATTTGATACAGACAAAGCAGGTAGTTTGTAATACAGCAATGGTAGAAATTGTAAATGGGGGGGGGTACACGACTAAGCAGAAATAATAAAGAAAAAAGAATAATAAATGATGGAAGTAGTTTAAAGTCATAGAAGGCTTTAGACTACTTCTTTTTGTTTAAAAATTCGAATTTGTGGGGAGGAAAAATGATGAAAAAAATAGTAAGTATGGCAATTGCGGTATTCTTGTTGACGGGTATTTCCTTCGGATATACCTTAACGCTTCATGCACAAGATGAAACAACGACAAAAGACGTTGAAGCGGGAAAAACAGTAAAGATTGCATTAGGAGAACGTTCGCCGGCGGAATATACGGTAAACAGCGGAAACGCGATATTAAGAGTATTGGGAAATCGTCGACAGATTGTAATGCCGGAAGAAAATGTAGATATAACCATAGAGAAGTTATGTACGGTTTCCTTTAATAGTAACGGAGGAAGTACTGTAAGCAGTAAGCTATTAGGGTATGGAGAACCTTATGGAACATTAGTTACTCCGACGAAAAACGGACATGTTTTTCAAGGCTGGTACGCGGACATCGGATTAACCGAGGTTGTAACTGCTGAAACTGTTATAAACAAAACAAAAGACCACACCTTATATGCAAAATGGAAGGGAATTGACGTAGGAGATTATATAATGTATCAACCAACATCTACGGAATGTATTGTATCCGGCGGAGATAGCGGTACAGGAATCAGCCAAGTTTTTGATCCGAGCAGTATGACAAGCTGGAAAGTATTTAAGAATATAACAGATGATGATCATATAGAAATTATCAGCGCAGAAAGTGTAGGAGATTTAACATTAACAGGAAAAACAGGATATATTCATGCGATTGATACGTTAAACAGAATGTGTGCGGAATACGTCAATCCAATTTATGCAGATAGCGGAAGATGTTTGGGGTATAATGTAGGAGTAGGAATCATTGATGAAAGTATGTATCCAATAACATGGGAAGAAACAAACCAGAATAATACATTTCCATATAAAGACGATACAAATATAGAAGATATTCGTTTAATTAACACAAAAGACGGGGAAAATTATCCGCTTCGCGTGAGTCAGAGCGTGTGGCATGCTTCTCGTAATACGTACGTCTCCGGCACTGAAGCGCGCTACTGTGTAAAATATATGTTAGGTAATGGTAGTATGGATGCAATTGGCGCAGGGGTATATTATTCCTCCCCGAATAGTGGCTCTGCTACCAGTTCGCAGGTGTACGGTGTGCGACCTATCATCTCTCTGAAATCCGGAATCCGAATTGTGGGAGGGGACGGAACGAGTGAAAATCCTTATCAAATTGCAATTTAGATTCGGGACGTCGAGGACGCCGTCCCCTACGGGGATTGCATCATTATTTACCTTATTTTTTCCTTCCTTTTTATAAAGTCTTTTTGCAGATTTTCCGATATCTCCTATAGATTTTAAGTGGGAGAGGAGAAACAATACTATGAAAAAAATGGCGGCATTGGCGTTAGGAAGTTTATTGGTTTTAAATTCAACGGCGTTTGCATTTTCGGATTTGGCAACGACGCATTGGGCGTACAGAAATGTTATGAATATGCAGGATAGAGGGATTATCAGCGGATTTACCGATGATACCTTCCGACCGGATATAGCGTTAACGAGGGAGCAATTTATTACAATGGCGGTAAAGGGATTAGGTCTTGAAAATGCAGTTGGTACGGTAATTTTTGAAGATTCAAGCGATCGTTGGTCGGAGTCGTATATAAAAGTTGCGGGGGATACGATGACGGATGAGGGAGATATGGTATTTCGCCCGGCGGATTTGGCGTTAAGAGAGGATATTGCGATGTCCATTGTAAGATTGAATGGATTAGAAAATGCAGATTACAGCTTAGATACTTTAAGTAAGTTTAGCGATGTTGCGGAGATATCGGCAGGTAGAAAAAAGTATGTGGCGATAGCTGTGGAAAATGGTTTTATGAGTGGAAATGCGAATGGAACGTTTAGTCCGCAAAAAGCATTGACAAGGGCTGAAGGGGCTACGGTAATTTTTAATATGTTAGATAAAATAGGGAATATCTCTAAGCTACCGACAGATGAAATTTCTGGTGCTTGGAATGGAGAGTACATTTCGAATGTGGACGGACTTGTAAAAGTAAAATTAGAAAAACTATCGGATACAGAGGTGAGATTTTCAATAAAAGGTAAGAAGACTTCTTTGTTTGGCGGATGTAATGTTGCGACAATTAACGGAGATACTGCGGTATATGAATATGGTATTTTGGACGATAAAGGTGAAATCAAATTCCGTTTTTCGGGTTCTGATTTAGTGATAGAAACATCCGGTTATGAAGATTTAGCTGTTTACAGCGGCAGATATCAACCGGATGATGGTACTGTTTCTACCTTAAAAACAGTTTCTGAGAAAAATCCGTTAGAAGGCAGCTATTCTTTGGGCTCTTTAAATCTCACGCTAACCGGTATTGCACCGGAATCGGCTAATTTTGAAATGAGTGGAATAGCAGATGGTAAGATTATTTTTAAATCAGGAACTTTACAAAAGTTAGGGGATAAATGGAAGTATTTTGATATCTTTGCTACCGTATATACATTAGAAATGGAATTACATGAGGATAGAGTTATTGTTACCGGTTTGGATGAAGAAAATAGCGCGTTAAGCGGTATTTATGAGAAAGAGGAAGAAAATGCGGAAGATGAATTTAAAAAGTATGAAGAAGCGGTGGATGCGTTGTATTTGAATGAAGGAGTATTTTTATTTTAATCGGTGATGTCAGATACCTTCTCGGTAGCGGGGAGGTATTTTCGTTTTAAAAGCGGGAGAGGAGAGTGAAAAAATGTTACAAATGGACACAATAAATTATGTCCCTACAAGGATTATGCCGTCATTGTAGGGGACGGCGTCCTCGACGTCCCGATATATAGTCTGACTTGCAAGGAAAAAAGAACGCTTTGGAATGAAATGGGTTGCGCTGTTTTTAAATTTGTGTTATAAATGAAATTGTTGGTTAGAATATGCTTAGAGAGGAGATTTTGAGATGAAAATTTCAGAGGCGATAAGATATATCGGTGCAGATGATAAAGATATTGATTTGTTTGAAAGTCAGTATGTTGTTCCAAACGGAATTTCCTATAATTCTTATTTAATAAAAGATGAGAAAAACGTTGTAATGGATACCATCGATCATAGAAGGACGGAGGAATGGTTGGCAAACTTAGAGCGGGAATTAGAGGGCGATACGGTGGATTATTTGGTGATTTCGCATTTGGAGCCGGATCATGCGTATAATATTGGGGTTTTGGCGAAAAAATATCCTTTGATGAAGTTAGTGGGAAATGCGAAAACCTTTGATATGTTACCGCAGTTTTTCGATTTGGATGCTGAGGAGAGAAAGATTGTTGTAAAAGAAGGAGACACTTTAAGTGTGGGAGAGCATACTTTACAATTCTTTATGGCTCCGATGGTTCATTGGCCGGAAGTAATGGTAACCTATGAACAAAAGGAGAAGATTTTGTTTTCGGCAGACGGTTTCGGTAAATTTGGTGCGTTAGATACCGAAGAGGATTGGACTTGCGAGGCAAGAAGATATTATTTTAATATTGTCGGAAAATACGGTGCACAGGTACAAGCTCTCTTAAAGAAAGCGTCGTCTTTGGATATTCAAACAATTTGTCCTTTACATGGTCCGATTTTGAAGGAAAATTTAGCGTTTTATTTGAATAAGTATGATATCTGGAGCAGTTATTGTCCGGAAGATGAAGGAACGTTGATTGCGTATGCTTCGATTCACGGAAATACGAGAGTTGCAGCGGAGAAAATGGCGGAAATTTTGCGGGAAAAAGGCGAGAAGAAGGTTGCTTTGGCGGATTTGACGCGGGATGATATGGCAGAGGCGATTGAAGATGCTTTCCGATACGATAAGGTGATTTTAGCAGCTTCCAGTTATAATGCAGGCGTTTTTCCTCCGATGGAGCAATTTTTGCATCACTTAAAGGGAAAAAATTATCAGAGGCGAAAGATTGGGCTAATTGAAAATGGCTCTTGGGCGCCGTCGGCGGCAAGAAGCATGAAGGAAATTTTAACGGGAATGAAAGAAATTACGATTTGTGAGCCGGTTGTGACAATAAAGTCTACTTTGAAAAAAGAGAATATTTTTCAATTGGAAGAACTTGCAATGGAATTATTAAAAGAGTAAAATAAGGTGAGGTGATAAAAATGGGAAAATACAGATGTATGGCTTGCGGTTATATTTATGATAACGCAACGGAAAGTGTAAAGTTTGAGGATTTACCGGCAGATTGGGTTTGCCCTTTGTGCGGTGTTGGTAAAGAAATGTTTGAACCGGTAGAAGAATAGGAGGAAGACGAGATGAAGGAGAATACAAGATTCTATATTTGTCCGATTTGCGGTAATGTAATTGGTTTAATCGAAGGAGATATTAACCACATGACCTGTTGTGGCAAACCGATGCAGTTATTGGAGGCAAACACGACAGATGCAGCGCAGGAAAAACATGTTCCTGTTTATGAGAAAGTGGAAGATGAAATTGTAGTAAAAGTTGGATCGGTTGAGCATCCGATGGAGAAAGAACATTATATCACATGGGTTGCACAGATGACGGATGATCGTACAACAAGAGTACGTTTATTCCCGGAACAATCTACGACGGTAAGATTCCCGTATGTAAAGGGTTCAACTTTGTATGCGTATTGCAACAAGCATGGTTTATGGTCTGCAGAAGTTAAATAAGAGAGAGTTAACAAAAAGAAACACATCCGCGCCTAAATAACGCGGGTGTGTTTCTTTCACTTCTTCAAAAACGCTTTGACGTCCTGCTTAATCCAATAAGGAAGCGGAAGACGAAGTGCATCTTCCAGAATCTCAGAATATGCGCTTCCGCGTTCTATCAGATAATTATACAGAAGGGTTTGCTTGAATTTGTTACAGCTCCTTTACAAAAGATAATTTATCTTGTACAATCTCACGAATTGTGATTTCATTATCTAAATGCATTAAAAAAACATCTGTATGGTTTTCTTGTATTTGCAATAATTCCGGAAGTGCATCCTCTATTTTTAGATGAATAGTTCCTTCGATAGAGGCATCCGTATAGAATTCGTCCGCATCCTTTAGATAAGGTAAAAACGGCTTCAACTCGGCAGTATCTCCGGTATAGACAATTTTTTTCTCCTGTAATTGAATCTGAAACCCGTAGCAGTCCATTTTAGGAACATGTTTGGTAGGAATAAATTCAATTTCATCAAAACCACTGTTAACGGTATAAGCCTCTTCCGGCGCGCCGGTCATCGCGAGGTATTCTTTTATATGGATACAATGACTAAGCACGATCGTTTTTTTATGATATAAAAACCAAAGATATAAGATAAAGTGACTTAAAGATCCGGCATGGTCGCCGTGAAGATGTGTAATAATTACATAAATATTTTCATAGCGCTTAAAGTCGAATTTTTTCTTTAGAATATTAAATACGGTATAACCGCAATCGATTAAAAAGAAATTCTTCCCATCTTCGTAAAAAGCCGATGTATTTTTTTCTCCAAATCCGGAATCTTTTCCTAAAAAGGTTAATGTAGATTTTTTCATAAATTTTCCCTCACTTTCCTTTCAATTTAATCCTATCTTAATTGTATAAAAAATTCAAGTCGGAAAGAGAGGATTGAAGGGCGGTGAAGAATATGATAGGATTTGATTGGGAGGAGAGAATATGAGAGAATTAAAAATAAACGGAATTTATAAGCATTTTAAGGGAGATTATTATTTCGTGGAAAATGTGGCGATTCATAGTGAGACAAGAGAAAAATATGTGGTTTATCGAGGACTTTACGGGGATAGCGAGTTATATATTCGTCCGTATGAGATGTTTTTATCAAAAGTAGATAAGGAGAAATATCCCGAGGTGACGCAGGAATATCGGTTTGAATTACAGGATATTAAGAGTGTAAAAAAATAGGTTACAGGTTACAATTCAGAATATATTCTCTACGATAATGGCACAATCCTTGTAGGGACACAATTTATTGTGTCCATGAAATAGACAGGCGTTAAAATTAGGACACAATGAATTGTGTCCGTACATCATTATAGGCAAATATGTCTGACCTGTAATACTAACAGAAATAAATGAAAAATTTTTTGTTTGCATTTGTCGAAAGTTGTGGTAAAATACATATGAAAGTAAGAAAAATACTTAAAGGAGGATATGAAAATGGCAGAATTAAAAGGATCTAAAACAGAAAAGAATTTAATGGAGGCTTTTGCCGGAGAGTCGCAGGCAAGAAATAAGTATACATACTTTGCAAGCAAAGCAAAGAAAGAAGGATATGAACAAATTGCAGCAATTTTTACAGAAACTGCTGAAAATGAAAAAGAGCACGCAAAAATGTGGTTTAAGTTGTTACATGAAAACGATATTCCTTCTACTGCAGAGAACTTAAAGGCAGCTGCAGAGGGAGAAAATTACGAATGGACGGATATGTACGATCGTTTCGCAAAAGAAGCGAAAGAAGAAGGATTTGACAGAATCGCTTATCTTTTTGAAGCAGTAGGAAAGATTGAGAAAGAACACGAAGAACGTTACAGAAAGTTGCTTGAAAATGTAGAAAACGGCTTGGTATTCAGCAAAGATGGCGATAAGATTTGGAAATGCAGAAATTGCGGACATATTTGCATCGGAAAAGAAGCTCCGGCAGTTTGCCCTGTTTGTGCACATCCGAAGGCTTTCTTTGAAATTAAAGCAGAAAATTATTAAAAACAAAATATTAAGGTAGAGTCTTTAATGTTTCGGAAAACGAAACGTTAGGGACTCTTTTCTTTTCAAATATCTATTTATTATGTTGACACAAAGCGGCAATATGCTGTATAATAACAACAGCTGTGTGAGTGTGAGAATCCGTAGAGTATCAATAAGGAGGACGTTGCTATGAAGGAGATGCAGTGCACAGTTAGCGGAAATTGCGTGAGACGAAAAAACGGACGTACAAAGAGATATGATAAACCGATTATCTTCGTGAATGGTTTTGCCATTGTGGTGAAGAACGGCGGATACGGATTTATTGACAAAAGAGGCTTTGAGATTTGCTCTCTGCGATATGAAGCGGTCAGTAATTTCCTAAATGGCTTCGCGATTGTAAAGTTGAAGGGAAAATATGGTTTCCTCAATGAGCGAGGAAAGGTAGTCGGGGCTATCTGCTATGATAGTGTGAAGCCTTTCATGGGTGGTTTTGCCCCTGTGAAAGTAAAGGACAAATATGGTTATCTCAATTCGCACGGCACGATGATTTGTAAACCGAAATATGACAATGCTTGGTATTTTCAGAACAATTTTGCTGTTATTATGTTGGGAGACAAATATGGCTTTCTGAAGACGAATGGCGAGGAACTCTGTGCACCTATATATGAAGAGGTGTGGGGCTTCAGAGATGATTACGCTATTGTGAAAAATAACGGCAAACTTGGCTTTGTAAATCAGGAAGGTAAGGAGGTTTGCCCTTGTAAGTACGATGAAATCGGCGAATTTGAAAGAGGAGTTGCGAAGGTTCGTATCGGAGACAAGTACGGATATGTGGATAAGGAGGGCAATGAAATCTGTCCGGTGAAGTATGACAGCATCAGTCCTTTTGAGGATGGTTACGCAAGTATGAGCGTGGGCGGCCAGCGTGGACGTGTAAATAAGAAAGGAATGGAATATTGGGAATAATAAAAAACGGTAAGGGGTAGCGCTCTTTACCGTTTTTTGTTATATAATACTTCTATATAATGATGCCAATCATTGTAGGGGCGACTATTAGTCGCCCGATGTTGAAAGCGTATCGGGCGATTAATAATCGCCCCTACATCTTTGGTGTTGCATGGGAAAAATCTAAGTTTTTTCCTATATAGTAACAAGTGTATCTTATTTAGTTTGAATTGTAACATTAAAAATGAAATAAATAGAAAGAAGGGAAGTTATGCAGAAGGTTGTTTCGGTTTCTTTGATGCGGGAAAGCGATAGGCAAACGATTGAAAATTTTGTGGATAGTAAAGAATTGATGGCTCGTGCGGGAAAAGCGCTGTTAGAGTCGTATGAGTGGCATGGGAAGATTGCGATTGTTTGCGGTAGCGGGAATAATGGCGGAGATGGTTTTGTTTTGGCTGGATTGTTACAGGAAAAGAAGCAAGATGTGACGTTGTATCTTTTGTCGGAGAAGATGACGGAAGATACGGCGTATTTTTGGCAGCGTTGTAAAGAAATTGGCGTGAAGATAAAGGTTTTTCAAGGGGATTCCTTTCAGGAGTATGATGTGATTGCAGATTGTATTTTTGGAACGGGATTTCGCGGAAGTTTAGACGGAGTGGCGCGAGAGGCAGTTCTTCGGATAAATGAGAGTAACGCGTATGTGATTTCGGCGGATATAAACAGTGGTTTAAACGGAGATAACGGCCTTACGGATTTGGCGGTAAAGTCGGATTTGACGGTTTCGATCGGTTCTCTTAAAACCGGACATTTTTTGAATATGGCGAAGGATGTGATTGGAAAGCTTGTGAATGCGGAAATCGGAATTGAGCTTGCAGGAAAGCCGTATTATTTAGCAGAACAAAAGGATTTTACAGAGATATTGCAACGACGAAAGAATTATTCGAATAAAGGAAGTTACGGTCGTACGGCGATTATCGGCGGATGCTTAAATTATTCCGGTGCAGTGAAGTTGGCGAATTTGAGCTGCTCGGTGTTGCGTTCGGGTTCCGGTTTGGTGTCGGTTGTGGTGGCAAAATCATTAGCGGGAAGTGTGATACCATATTTATTGGAGAGTACGTTATATCCGATGGAGGATATTGAGGGAAAGATGCTGTTTCGAGCGGAGGAATTGGATAAGGCATTAAAAAAAGTGAATTCGATTGTGATTGGACCCGGTTGGGGAGAGTGTACGGAGTATGTGAAAATTTTAAGGTATATTTTAATGAATTATGCGGTGAATGTCTTGATTGATGCGGATGGAATTGCGGTTTTGGGGAAAATCGAAAAAGAGGTTTTAAGAGTGTCGAAATGTAAGATTTTGATGACACCGCATCCGGCGGAATTTTCGAAGATTAGCGGATTTTCTATAGAGGAAATTTTAGCGAGTCCGATTGAAAGGGCGAAGGTATTTGCAGAGAAATCCGGAATCATAGTATTATTGAAAGGTACTACGACAATAATAACCGATGGAAGAGAAGTTTATTTAGTGAATCGTGGTTGTCCGGGAATGGCGACTGCCGGCAGTGGAGATGTGTTAGCGGGAGTTATAGGAGGAATTAACGCGTTTCATGAAGAAAATTTATTGTTGAACGCAGTTTGCGGAGCCTATGTTGCAGGATTTGCAGGAGAATTGGCGGAAGAAGAGAAAAATTCGATTTCAATGGTAGCGAGTGATACGATTGGAAAGATTGCGGATGCTATTACAAGGATGGGCAAATAAAAGGCAGAGAGTTGGAAAATGTTTGAGGGTGAATTTAAGGAAGAGAGGGATTTGGTTGATTCGTAAGGCGAATGAGGAAAATTTGAGAAAGCTATATAAGGAACACATGGAGAAGGATTTTCCGGCAATTGAGCGGCCGCCTTTCGCTCATTTTCAGAAGCTAACAAAAGAGGAAATTCAAGATGTACTGATTTATTCGGAAGATGGGAAGGATGTTGCTTATTGTGTGACGGCGATCGGAAATGCTTTTGTATTGATTTCCTTTTTGGCTGTTTATGAGGAGTTTCGAGGAAAAGGTGTCGGAAGTCAGATGTTGACAGAGGTGAAAGAGTTTTATTCCGATAAAGCAGGTTTTATGATAGAAGTTGAAAAGCCGGAGGATGCTAAAAATGAGGCGGAGAGAAAACTACGTGAACGTCGGATTGCTTTTTATGAGAGATGTGGTTTTTTCCTTTTGGAAAAAATAGAATATTTGCTTTGGAAGGTGCCGTTTTTTATTATGGTGACGGAAAAGAAGTTTGGAGAAGCATATATTGCGGAGGAGCTAAAGAAGGTATATCGAAAGTTACTGAGACCGGAGTATAGAGATATGCTTCAAATAAGCGTACGCGAAGGGGAAATGTGAAAGTTATGTGAAAATTAGCACTCTACCATTGACATTGCTAATTTTGGGTAGTATAGTATCAATGTACCAAGAAAGATAAGAAAATTTCTTGGATATGTGCTACCGATAAGGTGTCAACACATAGAATAAATCTATAAGGAGGAATGGCTTATGTTGATGATGCCTAAACGTTTTAATGAAAGTTTATTTGATGAGTTTATGGAGGAACCTTTCGAGAGATTTTTCCAACCGGAACATGATGTTGTATTCGGGAAGAGAGGAAAAAATCTTTTGAAGACGGATGTAAAGGAGAAAAACGGTAATTATGAAGTTGAAATGGATTTACCGGGTTTTCATAAGGAAGATGTGAAAGTTCAGTTGGAGAATGGTTACTTAACAGTGAGCGCATCTCGTGGAATGAATAAGGATAAGAAGGATAATGAAGGAAATTATATCAGAAGAGAGCGTTATGCCGGTGAGTGCGCAAGAAGCTTTTATGTAGGAGATGCGGTTAAACAGGAGGAAGTGAAAGCGAAATTCGAAAACGGAATTTTGACGTTGACGATACCGAAGAAGCAGGAGAAGAAAGAACTTCCAAGCAGTAATTTTATCGCTATCGAATAATGTAAGCGTTTGTTACTAAACAGGGTGAATAGGCGAAAAAGATAAGAATCTCGGAACATGAATTCCGGGATTTTTTCTTTTTATGAAACTTTTTTCTTGCGTAAGGAGTCTAAGGGATTGAAAGGAGTCAATGTTGCATGCAATCGAAAAAAGAAATATTTCAGCACTATATCAATGAAAATATGGATCAGATTTATCGTTTTGCGTTTATTCATACGAAGAATAAGCAGGATGCGGAGGATATTGTGAGTGAAAGTGTTTTGAGGGCCCTTTCTGCGATAAACGGTTTAAAAGAAGTCCAATACATGGAAACATGGTTTTATCGGATTATTTTAAATACAGCGAATTCTTATTGGAAAAAGAAGAATAAAATCATTTTGATGGAGGAAATGAAAGAAGAGGGCGTGTGTGATTCTTATAGAAATACAGACCTTTATGATGCTGTTATGAATTTAGAGATGAAATACAGAGTGATTATTGTACTGCGTTATTTTGAGGATCGAAAGATTGAGGAGATTTGCGAGATTCTTCATGAGAATCAGAATACCGTAAAGACAAGACTGTATCGAGCGGTAGATAAGTTGAAGAAAATGTTGGGAGAGGAGAGCATTTCGAATGGATTTTGAAAAGGCGAAAAAAAGATATGAAGAGAGAAAAGCACCGCCTGAGTTATTGAGGGAGGTAAATAAGATGTTTCAGAAGAAAAATAAAATGAAAATAATTGTGGCGAGTGTTGTTGCGGTTTTTGGTGTTTTTGCGGTTACGTTGAATGTGAATGTGGCGTTTGCGAAGACACTCTCGGAGGTTCCCGGATTTTCGGGAATTGTGAAGGTACTTACAGGAAATCGGTATGCTTTTCATGAGAATACGTTTGATGCGGAGGTGGATGTGCCGGAAATTGCGGGCTTAAAGGATGTGGAGTTGCAAAAGAAGTTGAATCAGGAGTTTCGGGATTATGCTGATACGATTATGGCGGGATTTCAAGCGGATGTAAAGGCGATGAAGGATGAATATGGAGAAGATAGCGGACATTTGGGCGTGGATGTCGGATACGCTGTGAAGACAAATAATGAGAAGATTTTAGCGTTGGATTTGTATGTGGTGAATACGGTGGCATCATCTTCTACCGTGCATAAATTTTATACGATTGATAAGAAAGAGAATCGATTGATTACATTGGATTCCCTTTTCTGTGAGGGTAGCGATTATGTAGGGGTTATCAGCCCATATATTAAGAGCGAAATGAAGCGGGCAAACGAAGAAGAGGGTGCATCTTATTGGATACAGGATGAGTTTGGCGATAATTTTAAGGCGATTAAGGTGAATCAGAATTTTTATTTGAATGAAGCAGGAAATCTTGTGATTGTATTTGATAAATATGAGGTTGCACCGGGTTATATGGGGGCTCCGGAGTTTGTGATTCCGAATGATGTGATTGAGAGTATTTTGAAAGTTTAGAGAAGGATTAAACAGTAAGTTCGTATGGGTAATTTAGGATGAAAAAATAACGTTGAGAAAGGGGATGTAAAAAAACATCTCGGAAAAATGAAAATTCGTTACTTGTTATACGAATAAATAAGGTTAATTTCCGTTTTTTTATCTATGAGGTTACTGGTCAGACTAAAATTGTTACAAATATATCGGGACGTCGAGGACGCCGTCCCATACAATGACGGAACAATCAGTGTAGGGACACAATTTATTGTATCCGCGGAATAAACAGATTAGAATTAAGACACAATGAATTGTGTCCCTACAGTGTTTACACCATTTTTATAATTTTAATTCTGACTTGTAACTCTATGAGATGGAGGTTTGTATTTCAAGCTTGACATAATACTCGAAAGGAGATATAATAACGTGTCTAACTTAATTATCTGTAATTCTTAAAGGACTCATTAAGAAGGAGTGGCACGATGAAGTATAGGACATTCGATGAATGGTACGAAGATTTTGTAAAATATACCCAGTATGGGAATGTGGCTCAAAATTACATAACTCCGGAAGGATATAAATTGGGGCATTGGGTGTCACGCATTCGCAATAGAAAATCTAAGTTAACTCAAGAACAAAAAAAACGTTTGGATGAGGCGGGTTTTGTTTGGAAGATTTGGAAGAGAAGAACTTTTGATGAGTGGTTTGCGGACTTTGTGAAGTATAAGGAAGGAGGAAATATTGATAGAGATTATGTGACACCGGACGGATATAAACTTGGTGTTTGGGTAAATAATGTCAGGTCCGGTATGTATAAGCTGACAGCCGAGCAACAAGAGAGATTAAAAGCATTTGGATTTGTGTTTAGTCGAACCAAACATAGTGTACAACCCACTAAGTAAGAAAATATAGAGACGTATATTTTTATGGCTAAGGAGGTTTTGGTATGTGGAAAACCCTTAAGGAAATTTTGGAAATTGGGCAGAAACCTCGCAGATATCCTCCGGGAGATGGCTTTAATCCGCCACTTGATGGGGTGCCGGGTATGCCGTTTTGGAAGCAACTCCTTATCGTCGCTATTATTATAGGAGCAGCTTTTTGTTGGTGTCGCATGATGGTTTAAATTTTAATGAGACTCTGTTTTAACGGGGTCTCATTTTTTCATTTAATAGGAAATATCAAAGATTTTGCTTATACAACAACGAAAGTACCGTAGTGTTGTTGCCCATAGGGCAACATGTATAAATGTTACAGGTTAGACTATGTCGTCCTACAATGATGGCACGACCATTGTAGGGACAGCATTCATGCTGTCCTACATTTCGCATTTTCTGTGGACAGCATGAATGCTGTCCCTACAGTGTGTTCATGCCTTCTCTACAATTTTTAGTTTTGACATGTAATTCAAAAATTTTTAATTTTTAGATTTACACTTTTGTTATTTGTGCTATATTATTTTTGGAGGAGAGTAAACTATGATTTTGACAAGAGGAAAAAAAGGTCAAGAATATCGAACGGAACAAATAAATTTACAAGAGAATCTGTTGCGGAGGTTAGAGGTTTTGGGGCTGACTGAGGGAACGGTGATTTCTGTGGTGAATAAAAATTTTAACGGATCTATGATAATTCGTGTGAGAGGAACACGCTTTGCAATCGGAAAGAAGGTTGCGGAAGGAATTTTCGTGAGAGAGGTGAAGCAAAAATGACGAATGTAGCTTTTATCGGAAATCCGAATTGCGGGAAAACGACATTATTTAACGCTTATACCGGGGCAAAACTGAAGGTGGCGAATTGGCCGGGAGTGACGGTAGAAAAGAAAGAAGGCGCTTTTCGCTTTCATAACGGAAATTTTAAGTTGGTGGATTTACCGGGCATTTATAGTTTAACTTCGTATACGATGGAGGAAATCGTTTCGAGAGATTATATTTTAAGTGATGAAGTGGATGTCATTGTAGATGTGATTGATGCTTCGGCTTTAGAGCGAAATTTATATTTAGCGCTTCAGTTGATTGAACTTGGAAAGCCGGTTGTTTTGGCGTTTAATATGATGGATATTGTGAAGGAACGGGGAATGGAAATTGATTTTCATCGTTTGCCGGAGATGTTAGGTACGCCGGTGATTCCGATTTCGGCACGGAAAAGATCCGGTTTGGATATTTTGATGCATACGGTGGCACATCATAAAGAAAACGACAGCAATAAGTATTTTGAACACCATCACGAAGAAGAGTCTCTTCATAAACATGATCATCACAAGGAATTTGCGATGGTGTATAGCGATGAAATTGAGGATAAAATCGATGTGGTTTCGAAGCGATTGAGTAAAAAGTATAAAGAAATCCAAAATGTAAGATGGCATTCTATTAAAATTTTGGAGAGAGATGCGGAGATTTTGAAGAAATATCCGATTGAAACGGAGGATATTTTAACAAAGAATTATGAGACGGAAATTATTAACCAAAAATACGATTTTATTCATGAAGTAATTCATGAATGTTTGGTGAATAAGACGGAGAAAGAAGTATTTACGGATAAAATCGACCGGCTTCTTACCAACCGTTTTTTAGGGCTTCCGATTTTCTTGATGATTATGGCGGTTGTGTTCTTTTTGACGTTTCGTATTGGTGATGCCTTAAAAGAGGTTTTTGCAGGATGGTTGGATATCTTTTCGGCATGGTCGGAAGCGGTTTTGTTGGCGCTTGGCACGGGGGAAGTCTTAACGTCTTTGATTGTGGAAGGAATTATTGCGGGTGTTGGCGGAATTTTGACCTTTTTACCGAATATTTTTATTTTATTCTTAGCGTTGGCATTTTTAGAGGATAGCGGCTATATGGCGCGAGTGGCGTATGTAATGGACGGAATTATGGAGAAAGTCGGACTTTCGGGAAAGGCATTTATTCCGATGGTGTTGGGATTCGGTTGTACCGTCCCGGCGGTTATGGCGTCGAGAACGTTGGAAAATCCGCGGGATCGGTTAAAGACAATTTTTATTACGCCGTTTATGTCATGTAGTGCGAAGATTCCGATTTATGTGCTGTTTTCCGGAATGTTTTTCCCGGAAAATCCGGCTTTAGTGGCTTTTTCGATGTATGTTATCGGGTTGGTTTTGGGGATTGTTGTGGCTTTAGTAATGGACAAGCTGGATAAAAAGTCTTCTGATGACCTGCTTTTGATTGAACTTCCGGAGTATAAGACGCCGAGTCTGCGGACGGTGATTATCTATGTGTGGAGTAAAATCAAGGACTATTTGACAAAAGCGGGAACGACGATTTTTGTGGCGTCGATTATTTTATGGGGGTTACTTAATTTCAATGTGACGGGCTTGGTTGCTGATTCTTCGGAGAGTTTCGGCGCGCAGATCGGTGCTTTTATTGTACCGGCATTAAAGCCTGCGGGATTAGGATATTGGCAGATTGCGGTTGCTTTGATTGCGGGACTTGCGGCGAAGGAAGTGGTTGTTTCCAGTATGAGCGTGTTGTATGGAATTGAGGATATCAGCTCAAATGCCGGAATGAGTGAAATGATGGTGTTATTGGCGGCGCAAGGATTCGGTGCGTTAAATGCGTTTTGTCTGATGATTTTTTCGTTGCTGTATGTTCCTTGCGTGGCGGCTGTGGCGACGATACGGAAGGAGACAAATTCGACAAAGCATACTGTTTTTTCGATTGTGTTCCAACTTTTTATCGCGTGGGTTATGGCGACGTTGGTTTATCAAGTGGGGAGCTTGTTTGTAGGATAGGACAGCATGAATGCTGTCCGTACAGAAAGGCAGAGGCAGGATGATGGTGAAGGAAGGCTGACACTTGTAGGGACAGCATGAATGCTGTCCGTACAGAAAGGCAGAGGCATAATAGTACGGCATGAAATAGGTAGAAACCGGTGTAGGGACAGCATGAATGCTGTCCGTACAGAAAGGCAGAGGCATAATAGTATGGCATGAAATAGGCAGAAACCGGTGTAGGGACAGCATGAATGCCGTCCGTAGAATAGGCAGAATGAAAAATGATTGTGAAGGAAGGCGAAGTAGAAAATGGCGAGGGTTATTATTATCGGGATTCTTTTGGGATATTGTGCTTTTGTGATTTATCGAAAAGTGAAAAACGTAAAAGCGGGAAAATTTTGTGATTGCGGTTGTTCTTCCTGTGAAGCAAAGTGTCATAAAAAAGAGGAAAGAAAGCAGGATTGATGATGGGAAATTATGCGAAAATTTTAAAAGAAATTTGTCGTGAACTTCAAATTGAAATGCAGTCTTTTTCCGATGATTGGGCGTTTCGCTTAGAGAAAGATGGAAAGGTACGGTATATTTACGGGTATCGGTTTGGATTGGATCACGGAAGTGTACAGCAACTTTGTACGGACAAGTCGATTACAAGCGATTTATTGGCGTTTTATGGAATTCCGCATGTTAAGCATTTTTTCTTTATGAATGTGGAAGACTATGAGAAGTCGGCAGAGGGACTATTGGAGAAATTTGAAAAAGTTGTTTGCAAAGCGAATGAGGGTACCGGCGGGAATCAGGTGTTTTTAGCGGAGACAAAAGAAGAAATGAGAAGTGCAGCGAGGGAGATTTTTGAAAAAGGCTCTACGTTAGCGATTTCTCCGTATATTGAAATTGAGAAAGAGTATCGAGCAATTGTTTTAGATGGAGAGATAAAATTGATTTATTCCAAAGAACGCCCCTTTGTGGTTGGGGATGGATTTCATACGGTAGCGGAATTGTCAGAAAGAGACGGTGTGAAGTTGGCGGATTTGGCTTTGCAAAATCAAGTGCCGAAAAAGAATGAAAAAATTTTGGTGAATTGGAAGCATAATTTGGGGCAAGGTGCTATTCCTGTGATTGAGAAAGAGGAGCGGGAGATTGCGCGGGTGAGTAGGCTTGTGAAGAATGTTTTGCAGAAAGTGGGAATTCGATTTGCTTCGATTGATGTGATAAAGTATAATGAAAATTATGCGGTATTGGAAATTAACAGTGGCGTGATGATGGAGCATTTTTCAAAGGTGAGTCGAGAGAATTATGAGATTGCGAAGGAAATTTATAAAGAGGCAATGATGAAATTGTTTGATTGATAGGAAATAATATGGTAAAATAAACGTATAAAGGAGGAATGAAAATGCAGGATGAAGATGTAATTGTGGATTACTACGGTAGAGAAGAAAGAGCCCTTTCCGGTGCTTTTACAAAAGTCTTTATTTGGATGTTTGCAGGACTTTTGGTAACGGGAGTTACTGCGTTGATTACGGTAAATACGCCGGCGCTTTTGGCAACGATTTTGACGAATAACTTTTTCTTTGGGGGACTGCTGATTGCGGAACTTGTTCTTGTAATTTTATTGAGTGCACGTTTGACTAAAATGAGTAAATCGGCGGCGATTGTTTCGTTCTTGTTGTATGCGGTGGTAAACGGTTTGACGATGTCTACTATTTTTCTTGTTTATACCTTGTCTTCCATTGCGTCGGTGTTTTTTATAACAGCGGGAATGTTTGCAGTGATGGCGCTATATGGTTATACGACGAAGAGTGATTTGAGCAAGATGGGTTCAATTTTGTTGATGGCATTATTTGGTCTTATTATTGCCGGAATTGTGGAAATCTTTTGGTTTAATGATATGTTTTCCTTTATTGTAGCTGCTATCGGCGTTGTTGTATTTTGCGGGTTGACGGCTTATGATATTCAAAGAATCAAAGCAATGTCAAGCCAGATAACTGGAGAAGGTGATTTTGAAACAAAGTTTGCGATTTTCGGGGCGTTAATGATTTATTTGGATTTTATCAATATGTTCCTGAAGTTGCTACGGTTATTGGGAAGCAGGAGAAGAGATTAGAGGAAGGGTTGCCTTTCTCTTTTTCTTTTTTGATGTCGGGACGTCGAGGACGCCGTCCCCTGCAAGCCACATTTTCATACAAATTTAAAATGCGACTTTAAATTTGTATGAAAATTTGTTACTGGCCAGACTTAAATTTTGTATTTTCCAAAAAATATCGTTATAATGCGACTTGTAGGGACACAATTCATTGTGTCCTAATTCTACCGTCTGCTTATTCCGCGGACACAATAAATTGTGTCCATACAGTGTTTGCGCTATTTTTGTAAATTTAAGTCTAAATTGTAACAAAATTTTGTATGAAACTGAGTTTTTTCTATTGCAAAATAAAAGCAGAAGTGGTAAAATAAACGGAAAAAACTAAGGAGTGATAGAAAAATGAATCCATGGCATGATTTTGATCCGAAGAGATTGAGTCCGGAGAGTTTTATGGCAATTATTGAAATCCCGAAGGGGAGTAAAAAGAAGTATGAATTAGATAAGCAGACCGGTCTTTTGATATTAGATAGAATTTTATATACCTCTACACATTATCCGGCAAATTATGGTTTTATTCCGAGAACGTATTCGGATGACGGGGATCCGTTGGATGTGTTGGTTTTATGTCAGGAAAGCTTGGACCCGTTGACGATGGTGAGATGTTATCCGATTGGTGTGATTAAGATGGAGGATGACAACGCGAGTGACGAAAAGATTATTGCGATTCCGGAGAAAGATCCGTCTTGGTCGGGGTATCGTGATTTGAATTCTTTGCCAAATCATATGTTTGAAGAAATTTCGCATTTCTTTGAGGTATATAAGACATTGGAACACAAGCATACGACGGTAAAAGAGGTTATGGGTAGAGATGAAGCGATTAAAATTATCAAAGAGTCGTTACAGTGTTATGAAGATAATTTTGAGGATGGAAAGTTAAAGGTGAAATTATAATGACAAGTAAAGAAAGAGCGAAATTAAGAGGTTTAGCCGCGTCGATTCAGTCGATTTTTCAGGTTGGTAAGAACGGAAGCGGAGAGACATTTTTGAAGCAAATTGACGAAGCATTGGAAGCGAGAGAGTTGATTAAGATTACGATTTTGAATAATTCGGGAGAAGATGCAAGAGAATTGGCAGAAGAGTTTGCGAAGGAGACGAATTCAGAAGTAGTTACGGTAATTGGCAGTAAGGTGGTTTTATATAGAAAGTCGATTAAAAATCACAAAATCGACCTGTAATTATATAGTTACAAGTCAGAATATATTTTTCTACAATAATGGAACAATCATTGTAGGGACACAATTCATTGTGTCCACAGAATAGGCAGCAAGCAGGACAGCATAAATGCTGTCCGTACAATGTTTGTAGCATTATTACAGAAATTAAGTTTGACATGTAACATTATATATTTAAATAAAATTTGAATTAGTTGACATGAGTGAGAATATTTATGCTAAAATAGTTTTTGGTACCATAGAATGATATCAAAAACTATTTTTTTTGTAGAGACACATATCATTGTGCCAAAGAAATGCGAAGGGACACAATAAATTGTGTCCCTACATAAGTCTGAGGAGAGTGGAGGATTGTCATGACGGTTTTAAATGCGATTATTTTGGGTATTGTGCAGGGAATTGGGGAATTTCTTCCGATTTCGAGTTCGGGACATTTATTGTTGATTCCGTGGTTATTTCGCTGGGATGTCGGCGAGCATTTGAGTTTTGATATTGCGGTTCATGTGGGTACGTTGATTGCGGTGCTAGCGTTTTTCTGGAAGGATTGGTTTGTGCTGATAAAAGATGGTTTGACGAAGGGAATTAAAACGTTTGAAGGAAAAATGTTTTGGTTTTTGGTGGTTGCAACAATTCCGGGAGTGCTTGCGGGAGCGTTGCTGGATGAGTATGCGGAGAGCTTTTTCCGCGGTACTTATATGCCGATTATTTTGGCATGTACGTTGTCGATTATGGGTATTTTATTGTTTTTGGCAGATAAATACGGGAAGCAGAGTATCGACTATGAGCAAATCAGCTTTAAGCAGAGTGTTTTGATTGGTATCAGTCAGGCGTTTGCAGTGATTCCGGGCACTTCTCGTTCGGGTGTGACAATGACAATGGCTCGTTTCTTAGGAATTAATCGTGAGGCGGCAGCTAAATTTTCTTTCTTGCTTTCTACTCCGATTATTGCGGGTGCGGCAGTGTATCAGTTTGTGTTTAAGAGTAGTGAGATTGTTTTGAGCGAAGTATTGAGTTTGCCGTTTGTTGTGGGCGTTTTGACGGCGATGGTAGTTGGATTCTTGAGTATTCGCTTTTTGATGAAATATTTGAAGACAAGTAATTTTAATATTTTTGTAATTTATCGTTTGGTGATTGCGGCAATTTTGGTGGTTACTTATATTGTAAGAGGGTAACCGGTGGACACAATAAATGTTACTAATATATAAAGAAGGCACAACTACTGTAGGGACAGCATTTATGCTGTCCACAGAAAAGGCAGAAAGCAGGACAGCATAAATGCTGTCCCTACAATGGTTGTAACATTATTGTAAGAGATATGGTCTGCCTAATAACCAATAAATTGTGTCCGGAGAAAAGACCTTATGAATAATATTAGGAGGTATTTTGACATGAAACTAATTGACGGAAAATTGATATCGGCAGAGATTCAGGAGAGATTGAAACAGGATATTGAAAAATTAGAAAAGAAACCGGGTTTGGCGGTTATTTTGGTAGGAGAGGATCCTGCGTCTTGCGTTTATGTGAGAAATAAGGAAAAGATGTGTCAAAAGCTCGGAATACAGAGTTTGGTATATCGTTTACCGGCTGAGACGACAGAGGAAGAGTTATTGAAGCTGATTGACGAGTTAAACATTAACGAAGAGGTAGATGGAATTTTACTGCAGCATCCGGTGCCGGCGCAAATTGATGAACGTAAAGCGTTTAATAAGATTGCACCGGAAAAAGATGTGGATGGTTTTCATATGATTAATCGCGGAAAATTGGCGATTGGAGAGGATTGTTTTGTGGCGTGTACACCGCTTGGCGTTATTACGATGTTAAAACATGAAAATATTGAAATAGAGGGAAAAAGAGCAGTAATTGTAGGACGGAGCAATATTGTCGGAAAACCGTTATATGAATTGTTATTGAAGGAAAATGCAACGGTTACGGTTTGTCATTCTAAAACAAAGAATTTGAAGGAAGTTTGCGCGGAAGCAGATATTTTGATTGCGGCAATCGGAAAGCCGAAGTTTGTTACGGCGGATATGGTGAAAGAGGGCGCTGTTGTGGTGGATGTCGGAATTAATCGAATAGATGGAAAATTAATTGGAGACGTAGATTTTGAAAATGTGAAAGAAAAAGCCTCATACATTACACCGGTACCGGGTGGCGTTGGACCGATGACAATGGCGACGCTGATGGAAAATGTTTTGAAGGCGTATCAATTGAGAAAAAAATAAGGTAGCGTTTTAGCTACCTTCAAAACTGCTTATTCGTTTTATAGAATTCGGAGGAAGGATGAGAACATATCTGCTTTCGCTACTTTCATAGCAAGTTTCGCCTTCCGGAGTAATTAACTTTTTGTATAGTGTATATTCTTTTACGAGTGGTTTATGACAGGTCGGTTCTATAATAAGTTCATCTGTTTCTGCTATGCTAATAACTTGGGGTACCGCTATCGGATTACCCGAGGCGTAGCGTATAATGTGAAAACGATAAAATCCTTCGGCAGATTCTTCAATTAAATCGCTATTGCCGTAAAAGTTTGTCTGATACAAACTACCGTCTTTAAAACAGATTGTGTGCGTTTCAGTCGGTTCTACGATTTCTTCATGACGGTAAAGTCGGCGACTTTGTTCTATTTCTCTTAGCGTATTGTTAAGAGATAAGGTGATTAAGAGACAAATCAAACCGCCTATAGCAAAACAATAAGCGACTTTAGGTTTACGAATATAATCGGAGAAAAAATAAAGGGTAGCAAGGAAAAATATGAAACTGAGAATTCCGAAAAAGATGTTACCTAAAGCGAGCATAAAATCAACCTTTCTGTTGTGGTGTACGTCTATATAAATAAGGAAATCCTTACGACTTTCTTTTTGAGTGCAAAAAGAAGAAAAAAGAAAAATTTTACTTATTATACCGCTATTTTCATGGTTTGTAAAATAAAAAGCAGAAAAATCAGGTAGCGTTTAGACTACCTGACAGTTTGGCCTCCGAAAATTCTTTAGAGGCTAACGTTCATGTCGACTGCACCTCGGCTGATGCCAAGGCGGAACATGGTTTTCTCCGTTGCTCCGGCTTCCTCGCCGGTGCGGCTGTTTCGGTTATACGAGGTGACCTTCACCACCTCGATATAGGGTTTGAAGTCACCGGCCAGCCAAGACGGCTCCAGCAGCTCCTCTCTCTTGAGAAACCAGGTTTCCCGGATCGGTTCTTCGGCGCACCTGTTCTCCAAATGGAGAACATAACGCCCATCGACGACCTCAATTCGGAGGTCTTCTCCGGCGAGCGGGGGAATCCCGTTCTCCAGCGTCAGGAAGTGGCGCTCGGTCACCTGATAGGTGACTCTGTATACTTCGGTGGTGTCCTCGGGGAGAGTGAGCGCCAGGGCGTTCGTGGTGACGAAAAGGCTGAGAACGAGGAGCACGACGACACAAATCTTCTTTTTCATTTTTCTTATCCTTTCTTTTTTGGATCGTGGTTAACAGTGATATCTATTATAAATGGGGCAGAGCCTCAGAACTTTCTCTTTGAATCCAAAAAGAATATGAAAAGTGTTTAATCGTAACTATAGTATAACGCAAAAGTTTACATAAGTCAAATACCTCTTGACAAAAAAGAATATCTTTTATATACTAATAAAGTAATTTAGAAAAAAATGAGCGTTGAAGAGAAAAAGTAGTATAACTTCTGTTATCAGAGAGGAACGGCGTATTCTGAAAGCTGTTCTTAACGGAATTATAGGAAAAACCACCTCGGAGCTTAATCGTTGACTGCGTTAAAGTTTGAATGAGAATAAAGTAGGGTGGAACCACGTTGCACGACACGTCCCTATGCCTTAGGCATAGAGTCGGAGTCGTGCTTTTTCAATTTAAAGGGGGTTTTTACATGGTAAAAGTAACGTTGAAAGATGATGTAGTGAAGGAATACGAAGCGGGTATTTCGGTTTATGAGATTGCAAGAAGCATCAGTGAAGGATTAGCAAGAAATGCAATGGCGGGGGAAGTAGATGGCGAAGTAAAAGATTTGCGTTTCCCAATTGAAAAAGATTGTTCGGTAAAAATTTTGACTTTTGAAGATTTGGCGGGAAAAAAGGCGTTTTGGCATACGACTTCTCATGTTATGGCGCAAGCAGTAAAAAGATTGTATCCGGAAATGAAATTGGCGATTGGCCCGTCGATTGATAACGGTTTTTATTATGATTTCGATACGGATGAGCCATTTATACCGGAGATGCTTTCAAAGATTGAGGAAGAAATGGGAAAAATCGTGAAGGAAGATTTGGAGTTGAAGCGTTTCGAGCTTCCTCGTGAAGAAGCGATTGCGTTGATGGAGAAAAAAGGCGAGCCGTATAAAGTGGAATTGATTCGGGATTTACCGGAAGATGCGGTGATTTCTTTCTATGAACAAGGTGAATTTACCGATTTGTGTGCCGGTCCGCATTTGTTATCCACCGGTAAAATCAAGGCGTTTAAGTTGCTTTCTTCTTCGGGAGCTTATTGGAGAGGAAATGAAAAGAATAAGATGTTACAAAGAATTTATGCGATTTCGTTTCCTAAGAGCAGCGAATTGGAAAACTACTTGAATTTGATTGAAGAAGCGAAAAAGAGAGATCACAGAAAACTTGGTAAAGAGTTGGATTTGTTCTTCTTCGATGAGACGGCACCGGGTATGGCGTATTGGCTTCCGAAGGGCTTTACGATGTTAAATACTTTAATTGATTTTTGGAGAAAAGAACATAAAAAGAGAGGGTATCAAGAGTTTTCCGGTCCTCAGTTAAACAGCAGCGTTTTATGGAAAACTTCAGGACACTGGGATCATTACAAAGAAGATATGTTCGTTTTGGAGGATGCAGACGGTAAGGAACAGGCGTTAAAACCGATGAATTGCCCGAACTCGATTAAGATTTATCAAAACAAGCAGAGAAGTTATAAGGATTTACCGCTTCGTTTTAATGACGTTGATGTGATTCACAGAAATGAAAAGTCAGGTCAGTTAAACGGGTTATTCCGTGTTAGAATGTTCCGCCAGGACGATTCTCATAATTATATTACGGATGAACAAATCGGTAGCGAAATTAAGGATATTGTAGAAATTGCAAATAAGTTTTACAGTATCTTCGGGTTGGAATATCAGTTAACGTTATCTACCAGACCGGATGATTTTATGGGTGAGATTGAGACTTGGAACAGAGCAGAGGAAGATTTAAAGAAGGTTTTAAATGAGATTTGCGGGGAGAATAATTATAGAATTAATGAGGGAGACGGTGCTTTCTACGGTCCTAAGATTGATATTAAGATGAAGGATTGTTTGGGTAGAGAGTGGCAAATGGGTACGATTCAGCTTGATTTCCAACTTCCGCAACGCTTTGAACTTTACTATATTGATAAGAATGGTGAGAAAAAGACGCCTATTATGGTTCATAGAGCGATTTTTGGTTCTTTTGAACGGTTTATCGGTATTCTTACCGAACATTTTGCGGGTGCGTTCCCGACTTGGTTGGCACCGGTACAAGTGAAAATTTTAACGATTGCGGAGGCACATGCCGAGTATGCGAAGAAGTTGCAGGAAGAATTTGAAGCAGAAGGCATTCGTGTAGAATTGGATGACAGAAACGAGAAAATCGGATATAAAATCAGAGAGGCTCGTCTTGAGAAAGTTCCTTATATTGTTGTTGTGGGCGATAAGGAAGTGGAAGCGCAGGCAGTTGGCGTAAGATCGAGAAAAGAGGGAGAGCTTGGTCAGATGAGCGTGCAAGCGTTTGTTGAGAAGCTGAAGAAAGAAATCGAAAATTACGAGAGATAGAATCAGGACACAATGAATTGTGTCCGTACAGACGATCGTGCTGATTGTATGTCAATTAATTTTTTCTCCATAACTCTTGACTTTATCTGTATAATTATATAACATTAGATGAAATTGAAAGTTTTATGGGAGGGACATGGAAATGGCAGAAAAAGAGGTAATCCTTACTTATGAAGGATTAAAGAAATTAGAGGATGAGTTAGAGTATTTGAAGACGACAAAAAAAATAGAAGTAGCAGAAAGAATTAAGGAAGCAAGAGGATTTGGAGATTTATCGGAGAACTCCGAGTACGATGATGCGAAAAACGAACAGGCAGAAGTAGAAGCGAGAATCAATACCATTGAAGCTATGCTGAGAAATGCGAAAGTAGTTTCTGATGACGATGTAGATTTGAAGACGGTCGGAATCGGAAATAAAGTTAAGGTATTGGATATGGAGTTTAATGAAGAAATTGAATATACGATTGTAGGGTCATCAGAAGTAGATGTGATGAATAATAAAATTTCTAACGAGTCTCCGATGGGAGTTGCTTTAATGGGTAAGAAAAAAGGCGCAAAGGTAAAAGTAGATGCGCCGGCAGGAGAGTTGGAATTTAAGATTTTAGAGATTACGAAGTAAAAGGAAATATCCTATCTTTGCGGATAGGATATTTTTTCGTGGAATCGGAAAAGATAGAGGAGAAGGAGGAGAAAGAAATGGAGAAAATCGTAAAAATCAACGGAATGGCATGCAGTCATTGTGCAGGGAGAGTAGAAAAGGCTTTAAGTGCACTTAATTCGGTGGATTTGAAAAATTAATCATCTCCGCGTAGGATATTTTCAGCATAGTCTTTTAGGCTGTCAATAGAATTGATATTTTCTTCGCGGTCGGAAATTTGGTCTTGTACATATTTCGGTAAAGATTTAAAATATTGTTGGGCAGAGGCGTCGGCACTAAGTAATACGTTTAAATTTGCATATTTCAAATAAATCACTCCTTTTTGGATTAGTATTGACATGAAAAGAGAGAAGTATGCAGGGGAGTACAAGAAATTAGGACAGCATAAATGCTGTCCGTACATAATGAATGGGGTGAAAAAATGATTGGGAATGTAATAAAACATTTTTTAACAATTACCAAGCATAAGTGGTTGGTTTTTCGTTTTTGTGTGAAGGCGGGAATTCCTTGGAGAGGGATTGTGCATGACCTTTCGAAGTATTCTCCGACGGAGTTTTGGGAGTCGGTGAAATTTTATCAGGGAACGCGAAGTCCGATTGATAAAAGTCGTGAGGTGAAGGGATATTCCGAGGCATGGCTGCATCATAAGGGTAGAAATAAGCATCATCATGAATATTGGTACGACCGGAAAGCGAATCCGCCGGCACCGGTGATCCCGTATAAATATGTGGTAGAGATGATTTGCGATAATTTAGCGGCAGGAAAGGTATATAAGGGGAAGAATTGGACGAATTCAACACAGTTGGAGTATTGGAATAGAACGAAAGACAATCCGTTTATTAATGAGAAGGTGAAAAAAATACTAACACGCATTTATACGGATGTTAGCGAAAAGGGAATCGATGCGGTTCTTACGAAGAAGAATTTAAAGGCGTTGTATCGGGAATATTGCGAATAAACTATTCTTCCGTCGATACTAAGATTTTAATAAACTCGCGTACTAATTGCAGTTTCTTCAAATCCATTTCTTTTAGCAGAAGAATGATATCGTCAATTTTTTCAGTATTATGGGTATATGAAAAATCTTCGATAAAGTAACTGATTGGTTTTTCGAGAATATAACTGATTTCGTGGATATGTTCCAAATTGAATTTCTTTTTTCCACGTTCGGCTTGACTGATAAAACTAACAGATACGCCCATGCGTTCGGCTAATTGTTCTTGTGTGATTTTTTGTTCTTTTCTTGCTTTTTTAATTCGTTTGCTGATTTCTTTATAATCCATTTTAACCCCTCGATTCAATACATATAGGTTAATATTACACATTAAAGGGTAAAGAATACAGAAACTCATAGATTCATGATTTAACTAAAAGGTGCAAAAAAAGAAGAGGGTTCTTATTTTTAGAACACTCTTCTTTTAGATGAATTATTATTTCCATAACCGTTTCATTCGGTCTTGGATTCTTTTTACCTGCGCGGTATTGTCTAAAATTTGGATTTTACCGTCGCTGTATTCCACTAAATCTCCTTCCTTCGCGTGAGAGGGAAAGAGGTTTCTTTCTAAGTTTAGAGATTCTTTGGAATCTCTTCTTTCACATACAGCGTAATCTCCTTCAAATCGATCAATAATAAGTTGCATTTATTCTATCCCTCCTTTTCTACGGTAACATAGTTGAATTTACCGTCGGAAGATATAATAATAGTGCCATTTTCATCGGTTCGATACGTTTTAATATTTAAACGATTTAACCGATTGACAATCTTTTCATGCGGATGTCCGTAGGAATTGTCTTTTCCGACGCTAATGACGGCAATATCCGGATCTACCGCAAGGATAAATTTTTCCAAGGAAGAAGTGTTAGAACCATGGTGAGCAACTTTCAGTACGTTAGATTTAAGTGTAAGTCCGGAGTCCATCATTTGATACTCGATGGCTTTTTCGGCATCTCCCGTAAACAGGTAGCTTTGTTCTCCGTATACCAAACGAATTACGATAGAGGCGTTGTTTAGATTTTCAGGAGTACTGTCGACCGAATTCAGAATTGTAAATTCCGCAGCGTTAAAAGAATAAGTATCTCCGATTTTGGGAGACGTAGCCGACAAATTCTTATGTTCCATTGCATCTAATACGGACTCAAAGCTTGGTGAAGTATTTACGGCTTTCGGCATTAGAAGAGTGTCGATAGCAAATTCGTTGATAACAGAATCCAGTCCTCCAATGTGGTCTGCATGCGGATGTGTTCCGATGACGTAATCAAATTCTGTAATATTCTGTGCTTTCAGATAATTGACAACATCGTCGTCATGGGCTTCGTCTCCGGCATCAATCAGCATCGTTTGATCGTTTAGCGTGATTAAGATGCAATCTGCCTGCCCAACGTCAATGTAGTGAATTTTCAGCAAGTTTTCTTCCGGAATGGAAGGGATCGGAGTTGTCGGTTCTTTCGGTTTGTCGGAATTTTGAAAATTATTGTCGTTTTGTGAAACTTTTTCGGTTTGTTGTACGTCTAATGTAGTGTTGTTTTCCGGTATGTTCATATTCGGTAAAACATACACTTTAAATAGTGCAAACAGAATGATGAGTAAGGTAATGACTTGTGCCGAATTGGGTTTGCGTTTCTTTGCCATAGTAAATGCGACCTCCTTTTAAGCAATAGATGCTCTCGTTAAAAAATAAAATGCGACAGTTATTATTTTACATGGAAAAGTGGGATTTTACAAGGATATATCGTTTTATTTTGAAGAGAAAATAATCTTTTTTTTGAAATAAAGCAGATTCTTAGAATTAGGACACAATAAATTGTGTCCGTACAGTGGGATTGTAGTGTAAAAAAGTGGTAGTAAAAAATCTCAAAATAACTATATTTTTACTATATACATTTTGTAGGTTTTGGGGTAGAATTATCTTATATTATAGAAATTTGTCTATTATTGCAATAGAAAGGAATACATATGGAGGCTATCATTGATATTAAGAATGTGACGAAGATTTATAAGGTGGGCAGTGAGCGAATTACAGCCTTAGATGGTGTCAATCTTCAAATTCAAAAAGGTGAGTTTTGTTGTTTATTAGGTACTTCGGGGTCAGGAAAATCTACTTTGTTGAATGTTATGGCGGGAATTGAAAAGCTGACTTCCGGTGACATTATCATTCGGAATAAGAAGATTAACAAAATGAGCGAAAATGAGTTGTCAATTTTTCGTCAAAAGTATTTAGGTTTTATTTTTCAGGCATATAATTTGATTCCTTCGCTAACTGCAATGGAAAATGTGGAACTTCCGCTGATTTTTAAGGAAATTCCACCGAAGAAGCGGCTAAAGATGGTGAAAGAAATTATCCGAGCGGTAGGATTGACGGGAAGAGCGAAACATAAACCTTCGCAGATGAGTGGAGGGCAACAGCAGAGAGTTGGCATTGCAAGGGCTTTCGTTGCGTCACCGGAAATTATTTTTGCGGATGAGCCGACGGGAAATTTGGATACGAAGACGACGATGGAGATTATGAATTTAATTAAGGAAATGTCGAAAAAGTATAATCAGACGATTGTAATGGTGACGCATGATGTGCGAATTGCAGAATTCGCGGACAAAGTGGTTCATATTCATGATGGAAAAATCATTAAAATCGAGGAAAAAAGTATCGCTGAATGATGGTGAGAAGTATTGTAGGTTTTGAAATAGCCTGAAAAGAAGGACAGCATGAATGCTGTCCGTACAGTGATCTTGAGTAAATTTATGATGTAATAACAGAAAAACTTGAGGGGGAAAAGTAAAATGAAAAAGTTGATGTTGGCAGTATTGTGTATGATGAGCTTAATTTTTACCAATGTGTCTTTTGCGGATGATTATGAATATCCGAGAATTATTTTTAAGAATCAGACGGAGATTACGAAAGTAAAAGCCGGAGATTCTTTTGAACTTACTTTAACAGTACAGAATGCCGGAGATGAGGCGGCACGTGATATTTATATTACGCAGGCTTCTAAGGATGCTCCGATTTATTGGGAGACGGCAGTGGATACCTATACAATTTACAGAATGTCGGCGGGCTTTTCTAAAGAGATTAAGTTGGAATTGCGAGTAAAGGAAACCGCAGATAATGGAATTTATGCGTTGCCGTTTAATATTAAATATGCTAATTATTACGGTAATGAATATACGACAGAACAAACGGTTTATTTTGAGGTCGTGGAAGAACTTGCAAAGCCACTTTTGATTGTGAGAAATATTGATACGAATCCGGCGATTGTGACGGCGGATAGTGAAAATACATTATCTTTTGAGTTGTATAATCGCGGAGAATTAGTGGCGAGAAGAGTAAAAATGACCTTAAAGGGTTTGAGTAAAGATGGTTTTATGGTAAAAGATGCGATTGATACGAAGTATTTTGATTATATTGATGCCGGAAAAGGAAAAAATATTAAATTCGATTTGTTGGTTTCAGAAAATATCCCGAAGGGTACCAATGAACTTAGCGTTGAGTTAGAGTATTTTGATCAAGACAATAAGTCTTATACCGATAGCAAAAGTATCTATATTAATAAGGTACAGGGAAAAGAGGGAGATTCCGGAAAGGGAACGCCGAAGTTAATTATCAGCAGTTATGATGCAAATCCGAATTCCGTAGTTGCCGGAAATGCGGTAGAGTTTACATTTACGGTAAAAAATACGCATGCTTCTAAAAAGATTACCAATATGAAAGCCACGATCAATCCGGATGAAGCGACATTTGTGATAGAAGGCGGAAGCAATTCCTTCTATGTACCGGAATTGGCAGCACAGGAAGAGTATACGAAAACAATAAGATTAAGAACAAAGCAAGATACATTGTCAAGGGCGTATCCGGTTGTAATCGCTTTTGATTATGAAGATGCGGAAGGTACCGCATTTACAGCGAGTGAAACAATTAATCTTGCGGTAGTCGAAAAATCGAAACTTTCGATTAATAATGTTTCCGGACCGTATGAATTGTATCAAGGCAATTCGGGATATGTTTCCTTCGAATATTACAACATGGGAAAAGCGACGATTTCGAACTTGAATGTGACGGTAGAAGGCGATTATACAGCCAAAAACGAGAGTACATATATCGGAAATGTAGATGCCGGAAAAGGGAGCTTCTCGGAAGTAGAAGTTGTCGCAAATGTGCCGGGAGAGGCGAAAGGTAAGCTAATTTTCTCTTTTGAGGATTCCAGTGGAAATGTAATTAAGACGGAAAAAGAATTTAGCGGGTATGTGTATGAAGATATGCCGATGAATAATTTTGACGATTCCAATATGCCGGAAATGCCGATGGTAGAGCCGGAAGAAGAAGGAATGGCTTGGTGGCAGTTACTGCTGATTGGTTTGGGAAGCTGTTTGGTAACCTTGATTATTGTACGTTTTATTACGATTAAGATTATGATGAAAAAGATTGAAGATGAGATTTAAGGAGGGTTAATATATGGGATATGCTGTTATGGATGGTGGCTACGGAACGTCGATGGGAATGGATATGGCAGGAGGCTATGCCGGCGGAGAACAGAATCATGTGGATTTTAAGTTGGTAGGAAGTATCGGTGTAGGAATTGCCTTAGGAATTGTATTAGGAATTGTGCTAGGAAGAAGAAATGTGAAGAAAAAACAACTCTAATGATGTTTAGGATGGTGGAATAATGCGTAGCGGTGATTTTATAAAGATGGGAATTAAGAATCTTTGGCGCAGAAAACTTCGGACAATTTTGACCATTATGGGGGTTGTGATTGGTACTTTTTCCATTGTCGTTATGGTTTCTCTCGGAATTGCGATGAGTGAGGGATATAAGAAGCAGTTGATGGAAATGGGAAGTTTGACGACGATTACGGTATCTTCTTATTATTACAATGAGGACATGATGAGTTCTGATGGAGGGTATCAGCCGCCGAAGCAACAAGAATTGAATGATAATTTAGTAAAGGAATTAGAAAAAATTCCGCATGTAGTGGGAGTGACGGCAGTACAGGATTTATCGGTAAGGTTAATTTCCGGTAGGTACGAAGGTTGGGCACAGCTTCGCGGAATTGATCCGAAAGCGTTTAGCTATTTTGATTTTCCGGAATTGGAAGAAGGAAGAATTTTAACGGAGGAAGATACCGACCAAGTGGTTGTTTCTTCGTATGCCGCATATTTCTATAATCCGAATGGCTCCGGCGGAAGAGGGGAGTCCGGATATGATGTTGTTGATATCATGAATGACCGGATTCAAATGACAATTGATGGATACAGCGAAGATGAGAATTTTATGCCGACGTATTATCGGTTTAAGCCGGTTGGAAAATTTGTGGAGAGTAACGGCGATAAGAATGGCTATTTATATATGAACATTGAACAAGTGAAGAAGATGCAGAAAGAAGCGAAGAAAAGCGGATTAAAGACTTACGGCAATGAAAATGGATATAGCCAAATCTGGGTGAATGTAGATGATATTAAATATGTAGAAGAAGTACAAGACACCATTAAGGCAATGGAGTATGGCACGAACAGTTTGGCGGATATGTTAAAACCGATGCAGGAAACGTCGAATACGATACAACTGATTTTAGGAGGTATCGGTGCGGTTTCACTATTAGTTTCTGCGATTGGTATTGCGAATACTATGGTAATGTCGATTTACGAGAGAACGAAGGAAATCGGTGTGATGAAGGTATTAGGGTGCCTGATTTCGGATATTAAGAAATTGTTCTTATTTGAGGCAAGTATGATTGGTTTAATCGGTGGAGGCTTGGGAATCGGACTGAGTTATTTGGCGTCCTATTTTATGAATAAATATGCCGATCGAATCGGAAGTGTGCTTGGAGGAATCGGAGGGACCGGAAACGATATTTCGGTTATTCCGTTGTGGCTTGTATTGTTGGCGTTGGGCTTTGCAATGTTAATCGGAATTATATCCGGTTACTTCCCGGCGAGAAGGGCGACAAAGATTAAAGCATTAGAAGCGATGAGAGATTAGAAAAATGAGCAAGTGTTAACACTTGCTCATTTTTATGTCTATCAAGCGTGATGATGGTAATGTCGTTTTATGTCGAATATCGGCGTACGATTATCGGGTAAGAGTACTTGAAAATTTATGTAAACGGGTGTATAATAAAAAGAGGTGCATACCTATTTTTATCCAATCTATTATTTGAAAGGGGACGTTTCACTATGGACAAGAATCGTCAGGAACTCTACGAGCGTTTTCTCGAGGCATACAATTCCTGTGCGGAGAGGCTCGTTGGAAGTCTCTCAGAGATGATACTTCTTGTTAAGGATCCGTGGAAGGCGGAGAAAGGAAAAGAAGAGAAGATGAAGGCTCTGAAAGAAGTCTGGGGCGACCTGGACCTTGTGGAGCTGGCGTATACCGACGATGTCAGCTATCAGAAGGGGCTGAACGCCATCCGGCGTAAGCTGTTGGTTATCTAACAACAGAGAGTGTAAAAACGAAGTAGCCTTATCACTAAGGCTACTTTGCTTTTACACTTTCTTTCGTTATTCTTCGCCGTCATCCAAAAGCAATCTGGTTTCGGCATCAGCAAGGCTGGTAACCGAGCGAAGTTTTCTCTGAATTTGTCGGGTACGAACACCGACTAATTTATCTAAACTGTTGTTGGCTTGTTCTAAACGTTTTCTGGTTTCATCCAATACGGTAGCAAAGTTATCAAATTCCGTTTTTACGGCACCGAGGACTTGCCATACTTCACTGGAACGTTTTTGAATAGCAAGCGTTTTGAAGCCCATTTGTAAGCTGTTTAAGAGGGCAGCCATTGTAGTAGGTCCGGCAATAACGATTTTGTATTTTTCTTGTAATTCTTCGATTAAACCTCTACGAACGACTTCAGCATATAATCCTTCAAATGGAAGAAACATAATTCCGAAATCGGTGGTATAAGGAACTTCTACGTATTTTTCACGGATATCTTTTGCAAATAGTTTAATGGAACGTTCCAAGTCTTTTGCAGCGGTTTCAATTGCAGTTTGGTCTCCGGAATCATAGGCATCTACTAAGGTAGAATACTTGTCTCCCGGAAATTTGGAATCAATCGGTAAATAGATAAAGCCATTGTCATCTCCCGGCAGTTTTACAGCAAATTCTACGACATTGGTTGAGTTTGGAATGGTTGCTACTTCGGTGTCATATTGCTCCGGTGAAAGAATTTGTTCCAAAATAGCACCTAACTGAATTTCTCCTAAAATACCTCTTGTTTTAACGTTAGATAATACTTTTTTTAAGTCGCCGACGCCGGTAGCTAAGCTTTGCATTTCGCCAAGCCCTTTATATACTTGCTCCAAACGTTCACTAACTAATTTAAAGGATTGTGAGATACGATCTTCTAACGTTTTTTGCAGTTTTTCATCTACAGTCGCACGCATTTGTTCTAATTTTTTAGCGTTGTCTTCCTGCATATCGTGCATTCGTTTCTCAATTTGCATCAGCATATCGTTTACGGTTTTTTGCAGGGTATCGTTTCGCGTAGTCAGCTGAGAGTTAAGTTCGGCTAAACGTTTGTCCTGTAATTCTGCCGTTTGTTTTTGAGTATTGTTTAACATATCTCCAAGCATTTTAACGGAAATTAAGATGACAATTAACATTAAAATGGTGGAGACGCCAAATGCGATAAAAGTTTCCATTTTATTTCCTCCTCGTTGTTTTTTCATCTTTCATCTTAATTTTTTTAAGGAATTGTGTCAATAGAGAGTTACAGGTCAGACTCAAATTTATATAGAGGGCACAAACACTGTAGGGGACGGCGTCCCATACAATGACGGCATAATCGTTGTAGGGACACAATTTATTGTGTCCGCAGAATAGGCAGACAGTAGAATTAGGACACAATAAATTGTGTCCGTACAAACCGCATTCTGACGATATTTTTCGAAAGAAACAAAATTATAGTCTGACCTGTAACGTGTGTGACGAAAATGGCGATTGAAAGTATTGCAATTTACATAACTGTATGATACAATAAAATATTGTCGGCACTTTATATTGTAATCCGGCTGTTTATTTGCCGGAGGACGTAAACCTTTTAAAGGACGTAAGAAAGAGCAGGAGGTAAAACCAATGAAGGAACTTACATTGAGGGAGAAAATCGAAAACTGTTGTTCGCACAATCTTTGTGCCTTGATTACGCAGTACAGGACCGAACTTACGATGGAGGATGTGCAGAGAATTTTGGAGAAGGCGATTGCGATGGATATGATCTTTGTGGTTCGCCGACTGAACAAATATGCGCTTCTTCGGAAGGAGCATATGAAAATTGTTTGGCGAAAATGTCCGCGAGGATATAAGGCGGAACTGGAAGGTATTTCTGATGATTTGTGCTAAAAAATGCTGTGGCGATTTATTTCGCTACAGCATTTCTTTTAATAAATTTCCGCATGAATTTCAATGTCTTTTTTCATGCTTCTTTTAATATAATTTCCGTTGGTATTGATACAGGAAATTTTGATTTTTCCGATTTCATCGGACGGTATTTCTACTTGTGCAAACGGAGAGTTGGAAGAGGCAGAAGGCACATATACTTTTTTGAACATATTATAAAGGTAAGTTAAAATTGCGTTATGACTTGGCCGTTTCAACTCTCTTTTTACCAAACCTTGCGATGGCTTCATAAAGGAAGTGCAGTCTGCATATTGCGGTTTGATAATATAATTTCCTGTTTTATCGATATAACCCCATTTACCGTTTTGACATACCGCACAAATTCCATAAGAGAAAGGCTTTACATAGTCAAATTTCGGTTTAATTTCCAAGTTGCCGGAGGTATTGATGAATCCCCATTTCCCGCGTACTTTTACCGGCGTTAAGCCTTCTTCGAAACCTTGAATTCGATTATATAAAACAGGGGGATTCTTTTTTCGGTTCTTTTTATAAAGCTTGGTTAATTCGGACAAATCGTCGGTTAAATTATAATTTCCGGTACAATGAATAACACCTAATTGGAAATTACCGTTGTCTAAACCGAAAACATCTGTGTATTTCGGAGAAACCACTTCAATCAATCTTTCATTAATAAATCCCCATTTGTTTTTTGCTTTTACCCAAGCACAGCCTTCTTTGAAGTCACAAATTTTCTGGTATTTGTGAGGAACGACAAGCTTTTCCGATTCAATTTCTAAAATTCCGTATAAGCCTTGTTTATAGACGGCTATGTATTTTGAAGAGTTTATATCGTGGAACTTTTTATAGTTTTTTTGGATATTTTTAAAGTCTTTTGCTGCAAATTTGAGCATTGTAAACTGCTCAGGAGATACAACAGACATAAACTTACCACCTTTCAAAAATTATACTACCAATCTATTTTACAAAAAAAGAAAGAAAGATACAAGGGGCTTTCGAAATTTTATTTTTGGAGAAGTTTGAAGGGAGAGAAATATACAGTTTTTAAAGAATAACTCTTTATATTTTTATTTTTATTGACGATAAAAATTATTGGAGTCATAGATTATGAATGGGTGGTGATTGCTGTTGAAAAAGAAAGGGAAAATATTGATTTTGGTAAGTTTTATAATAATTGCGTTACTGTCCTTTAGTATTGCGGATGTTGGAAATTTTAATACATATGACAGTGATTGGGGCAGTAGTGATTGGGGCAGTAGTGATTGGAGCAGTAGTGATTGGGACAGTAGTGATTGGAGCAATAGTGATTGGGATAGCGATTATGATAGTGTGTATGCACTTGGAAGTGTTGTTTCATTCGGTACCAGATTCTTTTCGACATTAATTATGCTTGTAATTGTTGTCGGAATTATTTATGTGATAAAAAACAGTAACGGAAAGGGCGGAACGGTGTTTGCACCGCGGAGTAATCCGGTTCGTACAAATTTGTATCAGGAGAATGTAGCAGCAAGGATTCAACAAAATGATCCGTACTTTTCAGAAGAAAAATTTAAGACATGGGTAAATGAAGTATTTATTAAATTACAATCTGCTTGGACGGCGCGTGACTGGAGCGGAATTCGACCGTTTGAGAGTGAAGAATTGTTTAGTTTACATAATGCGCAATTACAGCAGTATATTGCGACCAATCGAATTAATGTGATTGATAGAGTTGCTGTGAGAAGTACCGAGTTAATTCATTATTCGACAGATGGTGATAAAGAATTGCTTGTGGTGGATTTACAGGCAACAATGAAGGATTATATTATTGATTCGGTTACACAAAATGTTGTGGAAGGTGATAAGGATCGATATTGGGAAATGAAGTATTATTTGACCTTTATGAGAAAGAAGGGTGTAAAAACCGATCCGAGTACCAGTAACAAGAGTACAACGAATTGCCCGAATTGCGGTGCACCGACAGAGATTACCTCTGCGGGACAGTGCCCGTATTGCAGAAGCGTGATTACAACAGGAGAGCATGATTGGGTATTGACGAAGATGGAAAGTCATCGATAGAAAAAGGAAAAATATAGAACTGAGGGGGATAAAATTATGGGAATTATAAAGGCGGCAATGACAGCAGGAGGAAGTGTTTTGGCAGATCAGTGGTTGGAGTATATTTATTGTGATTCTTTACCGAATAACGTTCTTTTAAGAAAAGGACAAAAGCGTACGAAGGAGGGAAGTTCAAATCACGGAAGCGATAATATTATTACAAAGGGTTCAAAAATTGCGGTAAACGAGGGACAGTTTATGTTGATTGTGGAAGATGGAAAGATTGTGGATTTTACGGCGGAACCCGGTTCTTATACTTATGATAACAGCACCGAGCCTACAATGCTGTACGGCGGATTTGGAAAGGGATTATTGGAGTCCTTTAAGACGTTTGGAAAGAGATTTCAAATGGGAGGAGACACCGGTCATGACCAAAGAGTGTATTTTGTGAATACGAAGGAAATTACACAAAATAAATTCGGTACGGCGCAGCCGATTCCTCTTCGTGACAGTGAGTTTGGAATTACGGTAGATATTAAATGTTACGGAGAGTATGTTTACAAGATTATTGACCCGATTGCGTTTTACGGCAGCTTGTGCGGAAATGTAGCAAATGAATTTACAACAAGTCAAATAGACAGTCAATTTTTAAGTGATTTTATGGCGGCATTACAGCCGGCCTTGGGGACAGTTGCGGCACAGAAAATTTCTTATGATATGTTGCCGGCATCGACACCGCAAGTTTCAGCAGCGGTGGCAGAACAGTTGCAGAATACATGGGGTACAACAAACGGAATTAATGTGACGAGAGTGAGTATCGCGAGTGTAACGCCGACCGCCGATAGTGCGGAGATGATAAAAGCGGCACAGAAAGATCGTTTATATGCGATGAATACAGCTATGCAGGGTGCTCGTGCAAATGCAGCGGCGTCAGAGGCACTTGTAGGTGCAGCGAACAATGATTCCGGTGCAATTCACGGATTTATGGGTATTGGCATGATGAATCAAGGCGGTGCCATGTTCGGCGCAAATATGTCGGCACAAAGTCAAAATACCGTTAGCGCACAAGGAATGGTTTCTCCGGAGAATCCTTGTAAAATACCGGTAACGGAAGGAAGGGCGGAAGGAAAGACGTGTCCGAATTGTGGCGCGGAGGCAAACGGAAAGTTTTGTGCGGAGTGCGGCACGAAGATGCCGGAAGAAGTGAAAAAGAGATTTTGTCCGAATTGCGGTGCGGAAGCAACCGGAAAATTCTGCGCGGAATGCGGTACGAAATTGTAATATTTAGGGAGAGAAGAATAAGAATGAAAAATTTATTGATAGGCTGTTTAGCGGTTGTTTTGATTTTGTGGATTGTTTGGCGTGCTTTGAATAAAACGGCAGTGAAGAAAGTTATAATCGAATCTCCGGAAATAAGAAAAGCGATTCCGGATTTTGAGGAAGAAGATTTTTTAGCTTGGGCAGAAGAACGTTTTACGAAGTTTCGTAAATCTTGGAATAAAGGGGCAATGGAGGAGTTGCACCCGTTTGAGACGGAACAATTATTTGAATTGCAGACTTTGTATTTGAGGGAAGCGAAAGAGAAAGGAATCGAAACCGAAATGGAAGAGGTTTCGGTGAAGGAATCCGGAATTACTGCGTTTTCGAATAAAAGAGACAAGTATGAGCTTGTCGTGTGTGTGAAAGCTAATAAAAAAGGAAATATGGTTGAAGATGGTACGGAGGATGAGCCTTGTCACTATTACTTGACTTTCGAGAAGGAAAAACAAGACAGAATGGGGTCTGTTTGTCCGTGTTGTACCGCTCCGGTTTCTTTAAATGCGACGCATTGTGAATATTGCCATACGAATTTCCCGGCGGCGATGGATCGATGGATGTTAGCGAAGATTGATGTGGCTTAGAAAATAAGAAGGTTGTGTTTGACGAATGTGATGGAGTATGGTAAAATAATCCGGTTGTTTTATTGTTATTACCTTATTTTTAAGGGGTCGTTGAAAAGGAGAGAAATCTATGCCGGGATATCTTTATCATCTTTGGTTTTCTCAGGAAGTGCAAAAAAGAATGAAAGCTAAGCCGGATAAGGCTTCTTTGATGGCGGGAAGTTTGATTCCGGATTTGGCGGATAATAAGTATGCTTCTCACTTTCGAGTGCCGGCGAGTGTAGATGGATTTTTTGTTCCGAATATTCGGAAAATTGAAAATGTTTTTGAATTTGCACTTTTGGAACCGGAACGCTATCCGATGCATTTTGGAATGTTTTCGCATTTGTATCTCGATCATGTGTTTATTGAAAATTATTTGTTAACGGAGTACAAGTGGAATAGTGCTTCAAATCGGGTGACGAATTTGGCAACCGGATGTGTTTTTGATATTGATTTCTTTTTTTCGCGAGAAGGAATCTATAAAGCCTATGCAGAGGTAAATCCATTAGACCTTGGAGTTGATACGAAGGATATTCCTTCTGAGACGCCGATGACCGGTATGCCGATTTTTGATAGCAACCGACATGAGAAAGAGTGGTTGCAGGCACACGAACGGAGTTTTGGAGAAAAGAATGAGAATACAAAAGGAATCTTGGAATACGATCGGTTAAAAGCAAAGATTCTTTTGTGGGCGGAAGAAATGGCGAAATTCGCAGATGAGAAGTCAAAAATTGATTAAAGGAGAAAACACCTCGGAAAATTTTATTTTTCCGAGGTGTTTTCTCCTTTATATTAAAATTATTTTTGTTCCTCTAAAGCGGCAAACAGGCTTCTTAGGCGAATTTTAACCGCTCCTAAGTTTGTAATTTCGTCGATTTTGATTTGCGTGTAGATTTTTCCTTCTTCTTCTAAAATTTCCCGAACTTCATCGGTAGTAATGGCGTCTACACCGCATCCGAAGGAGACTAACTGAATTAAATTCATGTTTGGCTTATCCTTAATATATTTTGCGGCTGCGTATAAACGGGAGTGATAGGTCCACTGGTTTAATACCGACGTTGCGAATTTCTTTACTTTAGCACTTAAAACGTCTTCTGAAATAATAGCGACGTTAAAAGCGGAAATCAGTTTATCGATACCGTGATTGATTTCCGGATCTACATGGTAAGGGCGTCCGGAAAGGACGATAATCTGTTTGTTTTCTTTTTCGGCTTTTTCGATGATTTCGTCGCCTTTTTGATGAATGGCTCTTAAATAATTGTGGTATTCCGCGTAAGCTAATTTTGCCGCATTTCTTACTTCGGTTTTGGTGAGTCCTTGAAAATATTTTGTAAGAATATCATAGATTTTAACGGAGAAATCTTTTTTTCTATGAATTCCGATATAGTCGTAAATAAAGTTAATGTTTTTTAGTTCTTTAATATTGGAAGCGATGACTTCCGGATAGTAAGCAACAACAGGGCAGTTGTAGTGGTTGTCACCAAGTCCCTCGTCGATATTGTAGGTCATACAAGGATACCAAATGGTTTCAACACCTTGCTTAATAAGGTTCTCAACGTGTCCGTGCATTAATTTTGCCGGGAAGCAAACGGTATCTGATGGAATGGTTGTTTGCCCTTCAAGATAGAGTTTACGGTTGGAAAGCGGGGAAGTAACCACTTCAAAACCGAGGGTTGTGAAGAATTTATGCCAGAATGGAAGTAATTCATACATATTTAATCCCATCGGAATTCCGATTTTTCCACGGGTTCCGGGAATCGGTTGATAGCTTTTTAATAATTTCAATTTATATTCATAGATATTTAGTTCGCTGTTTTGTGCTTTTTTCGTAATCGGACGTTCGCAACGGTTTCCGCTGATGAATTTTCTTCCGTTACCGAAGTCGTTAACCGTTAGTTGACAGTTATTACTGCAAAGTCCGCAGTTAATTACTTTAATATCATGTTGGAAATTTTTTAATTCATTTTTACTAAGCAGGGTAGACGAAGATTTCTTGCCTGCTTTGTTTTTCGCATAAAGTGCTGCACCGTAAGCACCCATAAGTCCTGCAATATTCGGACGAATTACATTTAACTTCATTTCCTGTTCAAACGCACGAAGAACCGCGTCATTTAAGAAGGTACCGCCTTGGACGATTACATTTTTTCCGAGCGCTTCCGGACTGGTGGCACGAATAACTTTATAGAGTGCATTCTTGACAACACTGATAGAAAGGCCTGCGGAAATGTTTTCGATAGAAGCACCGTCTTTTTGCGCTTGTTTTACCGAAGAGTTCATAAATACGGTACATCGCGAGCCTAAATCTACCGGTTTATCGGCGAAAAGTCCCAATTTTGCAAAATCTTCAATGGAGTAACCAAGTGCGTTTGCAAAGGTTTGTAAAAAGGAGCCGCAACCGGAGGAGCAAGCTTCGTTTAAGAAGATGTTATCAATAACGCCGTTCTTGATTTTGAAGCATTTGATGTCTTGCCCGCCGATATCGATGATAAAATCAACATTCGGCATGAACTTTTTTGCTGCAGTAAAATGCGCCATGGTTTCTACAATGCCATAGTCGACTTTGAACGCGTTTTTAATAATATCTTCGCCATAGCCGGTAACTGCTGTTCCGGCAATTTTGATTTTCGGATATTTTTCATAAAAATCAATTAGAAAATCTTTTACTAAAGGAACCGGATTTCCGCTGTTGGATTGATAATGGGAATGAAGAAGATTGCCGTCTTTATCGATAACTGCCATTTTAACGGTGGTAGAACCTGCATCGATTCCGATATAAGCGTTTCCTTTATAAATTTTTGCATCTGCATATTTTACCGGTGTTTTCCCATGACGTTGGATAAATTCATGGTATTCAGCTTCATTGGCAAAAAGCGGCGGAATGCTTTGGTATTTTTCGGTAGAATGATAGTCTTTTAAAGATTGAATTACTTTTTCTAATTGAAAGTCTTCTTCTGCAGAAAAAGCTGCACCCAAGGATACGAAGTAGAGGGAATTTTCCGGACAGGTACCGGTTAAATGAAGGGTTTTATCGAAGCTTTTTCTTAATTCCGGAAGGAAAGTAAGCGGACCTCCTAAATATAAAATATTTCCTTTTAATTCACGACCTTGCGCAAGACCGGAAATTGTCTGATTAACAACCGCATAGAAAATGCTGGAGGCAATATCGGTTTTTAATGCTCCTTGATTCAATAACGGCTGAATATCCGTTTTTGCGAAAACACCACAGCGGGAAGCGATGGTGTAAGTTTTTGTCGCTTTTTCGGCAAGCGCGTTCATCTCGTCAATCGGAACGTTTAATAAGGTAGCCATTTGGTCGATAAAAGCACCGGTCCCCCCGGCGCAGGTTCCGTTCATACGAACTTCGATTCCGTTACTTAAAAACAGAATCTTTGCGTCTTCTCCGCCGAGTTCAATAACAATATCGGTATTTGGCGCGAGTTTCGTGGTTGCGATTCGTGTTGCATATACTTCCTGAATAAAAGGAATATGAATACTTTCTGCCATTCCCATTCCGGCAGAACCTGAAATAGCCAATTTTACTTTCTTTTCCTTTGGAAACTTTTCGCGAATTTTGCCGAAAAGTTCCGCTGCTTTTTCCGTGATTTGCGAAAAATGACGTTCGTAAGAAGAATATATAATTTTTTGTTGTTCATCGAGAACAACACATTTAATGGTAGTAGATCCGATATCTAATCCTATTTGCACGATAATTACCTCCTAAATCTATTCGTCACTTTATATAAAAATACGATTTGAATAATTTTACCATAGTATTGTAGGGACAGCATTTATGCTGTCCGAACGGTAAATAGACAATTTTGTAAAATGGACAGCATGAATGCTGTCCCTACGGAGAACGTTACTTTTTCTTTATTCAAACGTAATTGACAACTACTATAATAACAAATATAATCAATAATGTACAGAGAGATTTTTAAAAAATATGTCGGAAAATAGGGGATTATATGCTAAATTTTGCTATTAATTATATGTACTTTATTACATACAGTTTTTTAGGTTGGTTCTGTGAAAGTGTGTATTGTTCGTGGATAGAGAAGAAGCCTGTCAATCGTGGATTCTTAAATGGACCGATAAGTCCCATTTATGGTTTTGGAGCGCTCATTTTGATTCATTTCTTGACGCCGCTGTATGCGTATCCGACGGCTTTATATGTCGCTTCGGTTCTTATGACGACGTCGCTTGAGTATATTTCGGCGGTTATTTTAGAGACGGCTTTTGGTATGAAATGGTGGGATTATTCCGATAATAAGTTTAATTACAAAGGACGGATTTGTTTGATGAATTCTGTTTTGTTTGGCTTAATGTCGGTGGTCTTAGTGTATGTGATTCATCCGTTTATTAAGTCGTTATACCATTTCTCTACGACAGTGATCTTTGTGATTTCGAGTGTTTTGATGGTGTATTTGGTAATTGATTTTACGGTATCCTTGATTACCGTTTTGAAGTTGAGCGGAAAGTTGAAGAAATTGGCGGTTATTTTGCAGGAAATGAATGAGAAAAACGAGGAGTTTCGTGCTTTTCTTGCGGAGGAAATTCGTGTAAGAAATGATGAGAAAATTGAAAAGCTAAAACAATATATTGAGTCGTTGAAGGAAAAATACAATGCAGAACAGTTAAAAGGAAAAGTTATGGAACGTCGTATTTTCCGTGCATTCCCGGATTTACAGTCGAAACGTTATCCGGAGCAGTTAAGTGCATTAAAGAATATTCTAAAGAAAAAATAAGATAAAAGGGGAGAAAAAAATGAGCTTCTTAGTGGATTTGATCAATAATGTTTTTTATATATTGCCGGCGGTATTGATTGCGATTTGTTTGCATGAGTTTGCCCATGGTTTAGTATCTTACAGTTTAGGAGATCCGACGCCGAAGGCACAGGGAAGGCTTTCTTTAAATCCCTTTCACCATTTAGATTTATGGGGAACGTTGATGTTGCTTTTTCTTGGGTTCGGTTGGGCAAAACCGGTAGAGGTGGATGCGAGATATTATGAGAATCCGAAGAGCGATATGGTAAAGGTAGCGTTGGCCGGCCCGATTATGAACTTTTTTGTGGCTTTTATATGTTTGTTGATTATGGGAGTTATGGGAAAAAACGTAACAGCGACAAGTTGGACGATATATCTTTATAATTTGTTGTATTATACGGCGCTAATCAATGTTGGCTTAGGGCTGTTTAATTTGATTCCGCTTCCTCCGCTTGATGGTTCTAAGGTATTAGGAGCACTTTTACCGGCGGATCGCTATTTTGCGTATATGCGTTTTGAGCAGTACGGCATGATTCTTGTTTTGATTTTGGTAATGTCGGGTGCGTTTTCTGGATTTCTAGTTAGCGCGAGATCGGCGGTAATCGGCGGAATGGAAAATATGGTAGATAGTATATTGAGAATCTTTTAGGAATAGAAATGGTAGTAGCAATTTAAGAGGCATGGCAGTGGTGATAGGATATGTATGAGTATTTGGAAAAAATAAAGAAACCGGAAGATGTGAAAAAGTTAAACTATGAGGAATTGACGGTATTGGCGTCGGAAATTCGGGATTTTTTGATTCGTAATGTTTCGAAAACCGGCGGGCATTTGTCTTCTAATTTAGGGATGGTAGAGCTTACCATCTCTTTATTGAGAAATTTTAATTTTGAGGAAGACAAAATCGTCTTTGATGTAGGGCATCAGAGTTATCCGTATAAAATTCTTACCGGTAGAAGAGAACAGTTTCAGACCTTGCGGCAGTACAAGGGACTTAGCGGTTTTCCGAAGAAAAATGAGAGCAAATATGATTTCTTTGATACGGGACACAGCAGTAATTCGATATCGGTAGCACTTGGTATGGCGAAAGCACGGGACATACAGATTCGGGATTTTCATGTGGTTTCTGTGATTGGGGACGGGGCTTTAACCGGTGGAATGGCGTATGAAGGGCTAAACGATTTGGGATTTAGTAAAACGAAGATGATTGTTATTTTAAATGATAATCAGATGTCGATTTCCCCGAATGTGGGTGGTTTGTCGGAGTATTTGACGAAGATAAGAATCAATAAGGCGTATAATAATTTTAAGAGACATTTACAGTATAAATTGGACGACAGAAGGGGAATCATTAACTTTTTACGGAAGATTAAAAACAGTATTCGGACATTATTTGTGCCGTCGTTGTTTTTTGAGGATTTGGGAATTAAATATGTTGGTCCGATTGACGGGCATAATATCAAAGAGTTGGATGAAATTTTAGAGAAGGTGAAGGAGCTTAGTGAGCCGGTTGTGGTTCATGTGATTACCAAGAAAGGTAAGGGTTATGAACACGCGGAAGAAAAGCCGAATAAGTTTCATGGCGTGGCACCTTTTGATGTCGAAACGGGAGAAATTCTTAAGAAGTCGGAGAAAGTCACATATTCCAAGGCGTTTGGAGATGCCTTGATTAAGATTGCAAAGAATAATAAGGATGTCGTGGCGATTACGGCGGCGATGGCGGAAGGTACAGGACTGGTGGACTTTGCGCGATTGTATCCGAATCGGTTGTTTGATGTGGGGATTGCAGAACAGCATGCGGTGTCCTTTGCGGCGGGACTTGCCAGTCAAGGGTTGAAACCGGTTTTTGCGGTGTATTCTACCTTTTTGCAAAGAGGGTTTGACCAAATTATTGAGGACGTTTGTCTACAGAATTTGCCGGTTGTGTTTATGATTGATCGTGCCGGATTGGTGGGAAATGACGGAGAGACGCACCAAGGAATTTTTGATATTTCTTATTTATCGATGATTCCGAATTTGACGATTTTGACACCGAAATGTACCGAAGAAGTAGAGGTATTGTTAAAGTATGCCTTATCGTTAAATCGTCCGGTGGCAATTCGTTATCCGCGTGGCGGAGATAAACTTTCGTTAAAGCCGATTGTGAAGGTAGAGGAGTATAAGTGGGATATTGTATCGCAGGGAAGTAAAGTGGCGATTGTGGCTTGCGGAAATATGGTACAATATGCGATGATGGCGAAGGAGTTACTAAAGGATGCGAAAGTGAACCCGATGGTAATCAGCGCGACCTTTATTAAACCGCTGGATACGGCGATGATAAAGCGATTGGTACGGGAGAAGTATAACATTCTTACGTTAGAGGACAACATTGCGATTGGCGGATTTGGGAGTTTACTGCTAAAGAGTTTATCACAGCTAAATTATCGCGGTAAGTTTCGTATGATGGCGTTTAAGGATAAGTTTATCGAGCATGGCTCGGTGGAGGAGCTTTATCGACAGGAAAAGATGGATGTGGAGTCGATTGCGAAGACAGTGAAGAAGTTGGGATAAGAGTTCAAGGAGGACGCGGAGTATGAAAAAATTAGCTGTTGCTTCATACGGAATTTTAGTTTTTTTGTATGCTTTTGTTCCTATCGGACAACTGATAGGATTCTCTTGCGGTTATGATTTTGAAATTTTCAATAATAGTGTATTTACAGTGTTTCTGGCGGTTGTATCGGTATTGCTGACTGTGTTATTATTTGTATCCAAACTACCGGTAAGTAAGTTAAACGGATTCTTGGCTTTATTAATTATGCCGTTGTCTCTTATAACCGGATTTTGCCTTCTTTTCAGCAGTACATGGCGTCTGACGGGGGTTTTTGTGCTTGTAACTTGTTTGTCTGCATTCATTTTGTTGGCTAAATTTGCACAACCGCTTGTGGCACAGATTATTGTTACGACTTTCTCCTGTTTGGTGTTTAATTTGCTTGTGTTTGTGGCATGTTTAAGTATTTTTATCGGATCTTTTGGATGCAATACCGTTGTGCAAACTGTAGCTTCACCGCAAAACAGGTATGTTGCTAAGGTCATAGATAGTGACCAAGGTGCCTTAGGGGGAAATACTTGGGTGGATATATACGAAAACAAATCACTGAATTTGCTTTTCTGTCGCTTTACGAAAACCCCTGTGCGTGTTTATCGAGGCAAGTGGGGTGAGTTTCAAGATATGAAAATTTCTTGGAATGATGAAGAGACGATTATGATTAACGGAAAGCCTTATTCTGTGTATGAAGAAGCAGAACTATAGATGTAGGATTTTATGATTAGACTAATGTAGATGAAATTGGTGGGTGTCTTAGGATTAGGACACAACGGCAGTCGAAACTTCCCAATTACTTCGTTCTTACTAAGTTAGTGATTCAACTTGAATTTGCAATAAATGTAGGAGATGGTATCCTCGACGTCCCGAGAAGATAAATTGCCCGGATATTTTAATCTATTTTTTCATAGGGTAAAAAAATAGTCTTGCAATAATTGGTTTTATAGTAAATAAGTTACAATACAAAAGTAAGTAAATAGTGTCTCAATCCTTGTAGGGACACCATTTATGGTGTCCGAGAAATTGGCAGATGGTAGGTTTAGGAGACAATGAATTGTGTCCGTACAGCGTTCTTTAAAATGACGTATTTTAGCGCAGTAGGGAAGTATAAAATTTTTGCGTGTAAATTATTTCCAGACTATTTTTTTACCCTAATTTTTTCATAAAAATGTAAAGAATCAATGTTTATTTTCGGAATAATTCTTTTAACTTTGGCATTACGGCAATCGTTGCTTGATAGCCGGCGGTGACGCAGGCGTCCATTTGGCGAAAATTGAGGAGTCCGGCGTCTTTTGGAAGTTTGGGCGTGAGACGGTATTTTTCGTTTCCGGTGGTGTGGCTTTTTAAGCATTTTTGCATAATTTCGAAGGCGTGCGTGGTTACCTCGATGATATTGATGCTTTTCGGACGTTCGTATTCTTCTGAGATATCTACGGCAAGGACGTTTTTTTCGCCGATTTCGCGTAGTAAGTCAACGGGGAGGACATCGGTGACGCCGCCGTCGACTAAGCACATTTTGTGGAGGATTTTTGGCTGAAAGATTGCCGGAATGGAGCAGCTGGCTCGCATGATTTGGCAGAGTTGACCGTCATTACGCCATTCGACAGTTTTGGAATTTTTACAGCGATTTGCCTGATTGGAGTAAACGATTGTTTTCCCGTTGATGAGATCAACGCAGGGAATGACAAGGGGCATTTTTATATCTTTTATTGCTTGATTTTTAGTGAGCTTACAAAGATAATTTTCTAACTTGTTCCCGTGAAGAAAGCCGGAAAGAGAGACAGAAGAACGTGTCATGAATTGGACGAAAGTTTTGATGATTTCGGGATAGCATGGATCTAAAAGCGTGATGTTATTTCTTGAAAGTGAGTGGACAAGCTCTTTTAATTGTTGTGGTGTAAATCCCATGGCGTATAGTCCTGCGACAATTGAGCCGGCGCTTGTGCCTGCTATTGAGGTGGGAATTAGGTTATGTTCGGTTAGTGCTGTTAAAACGCCGACATGTACAGCGCCTTTTGCGCCTCCGCCGGCTAATGCGATTCCAAAGGACATAAAAATACCTCCTATCATATATCAGAATATGTTAAGAGGTATTTTTGTGTTAAAGTGTATGTTCCAAAAAGATTTTTAGTCCAATTAAAATGAGAATAACACCACCGAAGACTTTGGCTTTTTCTTTTAAGAGAGAGCCGAATCGTTTTCCTAAGAAACCGCCGACGATACAGAAGGAAAAAGTAACAAGTGCGATTACGGTAACCGAGAAAAGAATATTTACGTTCATTGCGGCGAAACTGATTCCGACGGTCAAGGCGTCAATACTGGTCGCAATCGCTTGCAAAAATAAGGTTTTGCAGCCAAATTCCGAATCGTTCGTAATTGTTTCCGGATGTTTTATTTCTTTTATGCTATCTGCAATCATGTTGAATCCGATAAAGCCTAAAAGCAGTAAGGCAATCCAATGATCGAAGCGTGAGATGACGGAGAAAAACAGACTTCCGAAAAAGTAACCGATTAACGGCATGAGTCCTTGAAAAAGTCCGTAAGTAAGGGCAGAAAGAAGAACTTGCGATTTTTTGAAGTTTTTATAGTATAGTCCGTTTGTAATCGAAACCGCAAAGGCATCCATGGATAATCCGACGGCAATACAGAATAAAGTGATTAATTCCATTCTTTTCTCCTTTCAAGCGTTTATTCTATCTCTTGTTTTTCTTTTTTTGATTTGAATTTTAGCGTTAAGGCTTCTACCCAGCCTTTTTTATATTTTAAGGAAATATATCCTAAAATTGACATTACCAATGCACCGAGAGTATCGACGATTAAGTCTTTCATTGTGTCTGCTAAAGCGGCACGCCCGACAAACGGTACTGCGGATTCTGCTGCAAATTTTTGCATATTGGTTGCTAAAATTCCGTCTGCGGCGAACTCATAAATTTCCCAAAGTGCTCCTAAAGATACGGAAAAGCAGAATGCAAAGACTGCGATGAAAGAAGGACTTAAAGCAACCGGGATTCTTTCGGTTTTATTTAAAATCAAGATAAAGGAAAATCCTAAAGCTCCTAACATAAAACCGCTAAAGGTATGTAAAATCGTGTCCCAATGCGGAATATGGTAGTAGAAATATTTTACTTCTCCTAAATAGATGGCACAGTATAAGAATATGGCGTATAGAAGCATCATATTCGAAGGAATAATAACATTTGTTTTATTTTTTAGAATTTTTGGAAGCGCCATGGCAAATATGCCTAAAATACATTGCAACATAATCAATACATAGTCACTTTTAATACGTTGAAACGGTTCTCCTGAATTTTCACGAGTCGGAGCAAAAATCAGAATGTAAACAACAGAAAGTAACGAGAGAATTAAGCTAAATAGAACAAATTTATTAATAATGTTTACCCAATTTATTTTTCTTTTCATGATACATACCTCCCTTTAGAAGAATAGTATAGTAAAATATTTTTAAGGTGTAAAGAACTCTTTTATTTGTCACTATTTTTTATGTTACAATTCAGAATATAATATCGGGACGTCGAGGACGCCGTCCCCTACGATGACGATACAATTATTGTAGGGACACAATTTATTGTGTCCGCGAAATAGGCAGATTGTAAATTAGGACACAATGAATTGTGTCCCTACAGTGTTTGTGCCATTTTTATAATTTATAGTCTGAATTGTAATTTTCATTTTATTTAATTTCAAAAATTTTTATTGATACTTTTTGGGAGAAATGGTAGAATGATTTTATAAAAAATCATACATAAAATTTTATACTTAGGAGGAAAAAAATGAAGAATAAAATCATTATTGTGGTTATTTCAATTTTAACATTGGCACTTATTTGTATTGGTATTTATATTGCTTTAACTCCGGTAGAATTACCACCGGAACCGGTTGTTGAGGTAGATCCGTATCCGGAAAATGAATTGGCAAATATTGAGGTTTTGGAAATTAAACGTCCATATACGAAGGTTCCAAAGAGATTGGCAATTCGAAATTATACAGATGGCTTGAATGCAGATCAGATTAATGCAATTCCGAAATTGAGTTACAAAATTTTAACGAGAGATAGTAAGAATTATATGTTGGTGGTGCCTTATCAAATCAATGGAACTTTGACACTGAGATCGTTGGTTTGGGATAGCTTTTTGGAGGAATGGGTTCCGAATAAGGAAGTGGCTGTTTTTTCGGAAGAAATTACGGAAAATTATGCTTTGTTGTTACAATATGAAAGACCGGAAATTGCGAAGTACGAATTACAAATTCAACAGGGCGAGGATACCGTGACTTATCGAATTTCTGCTCCGCCGGCAGGAACAAAGTTGAATCCGGTTGAATATTTTGCGGCAGATGTAAAGGATGAAACGGCGGATGTGGTTTATCATGAACCTGAAGTTTCTCAGCAAACGACTTATACAAACGATACAACCACAGATGAAGCAGGTAACGGAAGTACTACAGTTAGTCAATCGTAAAAGAATGGAGAAGAAAATGCGGAATAAAACATTGACAATTGAGGCGGTCTGCAAGGAGAAAAAAGCCTTGCAGGATCGCTTTTTTCATAAGGATGAATTTGAGTGTGAGAAGATAAGTGGCAAAATTATTTTTGGGGATACGTTAGAAGTTTTGGATAAATTGCCGAATTCTTTTGTAGATTTGTTGATTGCGGATCCTCCGTATAATTTGAGTAAAACGTATGATTCGAGCAAGTTTAATAAGAAAGATGCACAGCTTTATGCGGAGTGGTTTGAGAGTTGGGTGTCGAGGCTTCCTCGAATTATGAAACCGAATGGTTCTTTGTATTTTTGCGGGGATTGGCAGTCTTCTCCGTTGTATTACCCGATTTTGGCTAAGTATTTTTGTGTGAAAAACAGAATTACTTGGGAGAGAGAAAAAGGTAGAGGTGCGGCGACGAATTGGAAGAATAATATTGAGGATATTTATTTTTGTACGATGGATGAGAAACAATATCAATTCCATTTGGATCGCGTGAAGGTAAAGAAAAAGGTTATTGCACCTTATCGAGATGAAGAAGGAAAGGCGAAGGATTGGTTCGAGGAAAACGGGCAGAAGTATCGTTATACAGCGCCGTCTAATGTTTGGACGGATATTACGGTTCCGTATTGGTCGATGCCGGAGAATACGGAACATCCGACGCAGAAGCCGGAGAAACTGATTGCAAAGCTGATTTTAGCTTCTTCTGAAGAAGGCGACATGGTGTTTGATCCGTTTGCGGGTTCGGGTACGACTTTAGTGACGGCGAAGAAGCTGAAGCGAGATTTTTGCGGTATTGAGCGGGAAGAAGGTTATTGTTTACTGACCGCAAAACGTTTAGAGATGGCGGATGAGGATACGCGGATTCAGGGATATGAGGGTGCTGTGTTTTTAGAGAGAAATAGTAGGTAAAATCAGGGGTATTCTTGCATTTTATAGAAAAGAATGGTATAATTTTGTGGATAAACAGAAAGAAAAGGGGAGTTTTGTATGGGAGATAATAAGAAACAGGTAGAAGAAATTACTTCTATGTCGGAGGATTTCGCAAGATGGTACACCGATGTTGTGATGAAAGCAGAGCTTTGCGACTATTCGTCGGTGAAAGGTTGCTTGATTATCCGTCCCTATGGGTATGCGATTTGGGAAAATATGCAACATGAATTAGATAGAAGATTTAAGGAAACAGGACATGAGAATGTGTATATGCCGGTGTTTATTTCGGAAAGTTTGTTGCAGAAGGAAAAAGACCACGTGGCAGGTTTTGCACCGGAGGTGGCTTGGGTGACGCATGGCGGGAGTGAGCCTTTGGAAGAGCGTTTATGCGTGAGACCGACTTCTGAAACATTATTCTGTGATCATTATTCGAAAATTGTACATTCTTATAAAGATTTACCGAAGCTATATAATCAATGGTGTAGTGTAGTTCGTTGGGAGAAAACGACAAGACCGTTCCTGCGTTCGAGGGAATTTTTATGGCAGGAAGGCCATACGGTGCATGCTACGGCTGAAGAGGCACAGGAAGAGACTATTCGTATGTTGAATGTTTATGCGGATTTCTGCAAAGAGTTTTTGGCAATGCCTGTTATTAAGGGGAGAAAGACCGAGAAGGAGAAGTTTGCGGGTGCGGTGGCAACTTATACGATTGAGGCATTAATGCATGACGGAAAGGCACTACAATCTGGTACGTCGCATTATTTCGGCGACGGCTTCCCGAAGGCGTTTAATATCCAATATTTAGATAAGAACAATCAGTTACAATATGTTCATGAGACATCTTGGGGCGTTTCGACTCGTTTGATTGGGGCTATGATTATGGTTCACGGGGACGATAAGGGGCTGGTATTGCCTCCTAAAGTTGCTCCGATACAAGCAGTTGTGATTCCGATTGCAATGCATAAAGATGGCGTGAAGGAAACTGCACAGATGATTTATGAAAGACTAAACAAGAAGTTCCGTATGAAGATTGATTTGTCGGATAAAATGCCGGGTTGGAAGTTTAGCGAATATGAAATGCGTGGTGTGCCGGTAAGAATTGAGATGGGACCTCGAGATATTGAGAACAATTCTGTTATTTTGGTAAGACGTGATAACGGCGAAAAGATAACTGTTTCAATGGATTCTTTGGAAGAGGAGTTAGAGAAGCTGTTAAATGAAATTCATGAGAATTTATATGCAAAAGCGAAGGCAATGTTGGAGGAATACACGGTAAATGCAGTTACTTTCGAAGAATTTGAGACGTTATTGAATCGGGAAAAACCGGGCTTTGTTAAGGCAATGTGGTGTGGCGAGAAGGAGTGCGAACTTGAGATAAAAGATAAAACAGGTGGCGTTTCTTCAAGATGTATTTTGGAAACCGAAGCACCGATTTCAGATAAATGTGTGTGCTGCGGAAAGCCGGCAAAACATTTGGTTGTTTGGGGCAGAGCGTATTAATACAAATGGACAGCATAAATGCTGTCCGTACGGAAGGAAGAGGCGTAGAATGGACACAATAAATTGTGTCCGTACAGAAAGAATGAGGCATAGATATGGACACAATAAATTGTGTCCGTACAGAAAGAATGAGGCATAGATATGGACACAATAAATTGTGTCCGTACAGAAAGAATGAGGCATAGATATGGACACAATAAATTGTGTCCGTACAGAAGGGATGAGGCACAATTATCGTAGGGACAGCATTTATGCTGTCCGTGTATGTTTGCAGAAAGGAGAGAGTCTTGGCAATGTTGGAGGAAATGAGGCAGTTTGCGAGAGAGGCGTGGATTCCGGTTATTTTGGATGATTCGTTAGAGTATGTGAAGACATTGCTAAGTTCTTTAAAGCCGTTTCGAATTTTGGAGATTGGGACGGCGATTGGTTATTCTTCGGCTATTTTTTCGGAGTATTTAGAAGATGGCGGAAGTGTAGATACGATTGAGATTGATAAGCAGCGGATTATGTTGGCGAGAGCAAATCATAAAATGCTGAAGTTGGAAGATAAGATACATATTATAGAGGGAGATGCGTTAGAGGTACTTCCTAAACTTCGGGAACGTTATGATTTTATTTTTATTGATGGTCCGAAGAGTCATTATATCGAGTATCTTCCGTATTGCAAGAGGTTACTGAGTGAAAAAGGCGTTATGCTTGCGGATAATGTGATTTATAAAGGTATGGTGACGGGCCCTGAGTTTGTGAAGCATAAGCAGAGAACAGCGGTTATGCGACTTAGGGAGTTTATTGATACGGTGCAGAAGGATGAAGAGTTGCAGTCGGAATTGTTGGATATCGGTGATGGTTTGCTGGTGATGAGAAAAAAGCAGGACACAATGAATTGTGTCCGTACAGAAGAAAAGTGACACAATTAACGTAATGGACAGCATAAATGCTGTCCGTACAGAAGAGAGAGACACAATTAACGTAATGGACAGCATAAATGCTGTCCGTACAGAAGAAAAGTGACACAATTAACGTAATGGACAGCATAAATGCTGTCCGTACAGAAGAGAGAGGCACAATTAACGTAATGGACAGCATAAATGCTGTCCGTACAGAAGAGAGAGGCACAATTAATGTAGGGACAGCATTTATGCTGTCCATTCAATAAGCAGAAAGGGTAGAGGTAATATGAAGAAACCGGAATTGTTGGCGCCGGCAGGCTCGTATGAGCGTGCGAGAATTGCGTATTTGTATGGTGCGGATGCGATTTATGCGGGTACGGCGGATTTGTCGTTACGAACGAGAGTGAATATTGATAATGATGATTTTGTAAAAATCGTGAATTTGGCGAAGCATTTAGATAAGAAAGTATTTGCGGCGTTAAATATTTATGCGTTTGATGCGGATTATCATAAGGTGAAGACGCAGGCGAAAATCTTAAACGATATGGGCGTGGATGCGGTAATTTTGAGTGATGGCGGTGTTTTGGAGACGGTGAAGGAGTATGCGCCGAATGTGGACATTCATATCAGTACACAGGCGAATACCGTTAGTTTGGAAACGTCGAAGTTTTGGTATAAAAACGGGGCGAAACGTATTATTTTGGCGCGTGAAATGTCGCGGGATAAGATTAAGTATATTATGGAAAACAAGCCGGAAGATTTGGAAATGGAAATGTTTATTCATGGCGCGGTTTGTGTGGGATATTCCGGCAGATGTATTTTGAGTAATTATCTTACCGGAAGAGCGTCGAATCAAGGAGATTGTGCGCAGCCTTGTCGTTGGAATTATAATGTGTATATTGAGGAAAAGAATACGCCGGGAAAATTGATGCCGGTGGAGGAAGACGGTAGAGGTACGTATATCTTATCTGCGAAAGATTTGTGTTTGATTCATCGGATTCCGGAGATTATTGAGATGGGCGTAGAAAGCCTTAAGATTGAGGGAAGATTGAAGACGGAGTATTATTTGGCGACGGTGGTAAATGCGTATCGAAATGCGATTGATGAATATATTGCGGATAAGGCTTCTTGGAATGCGGAAACCTATCAGACAGAATTGGATAAGGCAATGAGTAGAAATTACAGTGAGTTGTTTTATGATAGAGAGGATAATAAGGAGATTCAAAATTACGATGATGACGGCAGAAGTACCGTTCCTTATGAATATGGTGCGAAAGTACTGGAAAAGACAGATGACTTGTCGGTTTTGGAAGTGAGAAATAAGATTGCGGTTGGTGACGTGATGGAGATGATTGTACCGAATCAGACGTTGCCGGAAGTGATTCCCGTTACCGATTTGTATGATTATGAGACAAAAGAAAGAATTGATGTGGTGAATCCGGGAAAGGCAGATCAAAAAGTTCTAATGAGATTACCGGAAGTTGCCGAAAATAATTTTGTGATTCGCAGAAGAAAAAGTGTTTCTTCGAAATAGCTGTTTTTGAGGAAGCAATCGGAGGTTGTTATGAAGTTTAATAAGAAGAAGTTTTTTAAAAATATGTTTTTTCTTATTTTATTTATTGCTTTAATCGTGTGCGGGGTATATTTGTACAAGACGCCGACGGCGCGGGAAAGCATTGCGGTGCATTATTCTTCTTTAATAGCTAATTTTAAGGAAGAAGAGTTAAAAACAGTGGAAGAACAGTTTTCCATTAATCATGATGTTGCTTTACAGAATACGATTTTGGCAGGAAAAGACGGAATTCTTGTGATTAATAAAAACGGAATTTCGGAGTATTCCAATTCGAAAAATCCGATTTGGGTGAAGGAATTTAATATGACCAATCCGATTGTGGCGTCGGACGGTGCCCATTTTGTGGTGGCGGAGTCAAAGGGAAAGAAGATAGTTGCCTTTAACAATAAGACGCAATTATGGGAATATGAGTGTAAGAATCCGATTGATAAGGTGTTCATTAATCAAGAGGGCTATGTGGGGGTCATTTTCTCACAGACAGGATATAAAAACGGATTTTTGTATTTATCGCCGGAAGGACAAGAAATATGTTCGAAATTGTTTGCTAAGACAAATTTGATTGACATTGATATTTCTCCAAACGGAAAGATGATTGCGATGATTGAGGCAGATACTTCTACTTCTCAAGTAAGCTCGGCAATTTCCTTTATGTCGAGTGCGGGAGAAATTGTATATTCGTCGATTGAAAATGATTTGTTGTTGTCGGGGATTCGCTATATGGATTCCAATAATGTGGTTTGTGTAGGGGATTCTAAGCTGCTTAAGATTGATAAAAATTATGAGAAGTCGGTTTTGGATGATTTTTCGGGGAAGAAAGTTTCGGGTGTGAATTTAGAAAATCCGGGAAAAATCATTAAAGTTTATCGTGAGGAAAGTGCATTATTTGCGGATAAATCGACGATTCAGGTTACCAATGTGAACGGAAAAGCAACCGGAACGGGTGAAGTTAGCGGTGTTGTAAAGGCGGTAGAGTCTTTGGATAAGACGATTGCGATTGTTTTGGCGGATCGTATTGATTTCTTTGATATCAGCGGTAAATATTTGAATTCACTTACGATTAATGGAAAATATAAGTCGATGGAATTGTTTTTATCCGGTAATTATGCTTGTATAGAGACGACGGATGAGTTGAATGTGGTTCGTGTGAGGTAGGGGATTAGAGTGTCATTTACTTCGGATATAAAAAATGAGATAATGGTTTTAGCGGAAGAACAAGATGAAAAAAAGGCCTTTCTTAGAGAGGTCTTTTTGTTAAATGGTTCTGTAATTAATCCGGAGAAAGAGTATCATTTGGAGATTTTGACGGATGATGAAGAAATGGCAGGGGAGATTTGTAAAGCGTTGGAGTTTTATGGAATTTCCGCGAAAATTATTGAGAAAAAATATAAATATGCGGTTTATGTGAAGGAAGCGGAGTCGATTGCGTTATTTTTGAACATTATCGGGGCGCATCATGCGTTATTTCACTTTGAAAATGCGAAGGTAATGCATGAAATGAACAATCAGATCAATCGCATGGTGAATTGTGAAACGGCTAATCTTTCTAAAATTGTAAATACTGCGATTCGACAGATTGAGGCGATTAATAAGATAAAGGATAGTGTTGGATTAGAAACGTTACCGGAGAATTTGCGAGAAATTGCATTATTGCGTTTGGAAAATCCGGAGGCAGGTTTGGCGGAATTGGGCGAAATGCTACAAGTTCCGGTTGGAAAGTCCGGTGTGAATCATCGATTGAAGAAGATTGAGGAAATTGCGGAAAAACTTTCTATGGAAACAAAAAAATAAAAGCAACGCATTTGCGTGCTTTTGTGGCAGGGGTGGAGAGAATCGAACTCCCATCAAAAGTTTTGGAGACTCCTATTCTACCATTGAACTACACCCCTTTGTTTATGTACTTGATTATTATAGCAATACTTATTTTGATTGTCAAGAAAATTTATATAAATAAAATTTGATATGTTACAGGTCAGACTATAGCTTTTTATAATGATGCTACAACCATTGTAGGGACAGCATTCATGCTGTCCTGTTTTCCGCATTTTCTGTGGACAGCATAAATGCTGTCCCTACAATGATTAAGAAACATTTTAAGGTATATATAAGGTTCATTTTGAACTGTAACTTTGATATGGTTACAATTCAGACTCAAATTTATAGAAAAGGCAAAATCACCGTAGGGACACAATTTATTGTGTCCACAGAAAAGACGGAATGCAGGAGAGCATCATTGTAGGACGATATAGTCTGACATGTAACTTGATGTTTCGAAAACGGATGGCTCGGAGATTGATATTTATGTGAAGGCAAATACGAAGAGTGAGAGTATGCATATTCCGGTACTTGTGACGAAGGGCGGTATTTATGATACGGTTTATAACGATTTTTATATCGGAAAACATGCGGATGTTATGATTGTAGCGGGGTGCGGAATTCATGACGATTGTGAGGAGGATTCGCAACATAATGGTGTGCATCGTTTCATTTGTTTCGAGAGTTGCGGGAAATGCTAAATGTTTTTCGCATGTTGAGTGTGATGCGATTATTATGGGTCGCGCGAAGGTGACATCGATTCCTGAGATTGAGGCGAATCATGTGGAGGCAAATTTGATTCATGAAGCGGCGATTGGGAAAATCGCGGGAGAGCAGTTAATTAAGTTCATGTTGCTTGGATTGTCGGAAAAAGAGGCAGAGGAGCAAATTATTCAAGGATTTTTGAAATAGGCTTGTATGTTTTTCATTTCTTCGGAAAGAATAATTTTGAGGTGATGGAGATGAAGTTTAATGAGTTTGATGAGAGAATGAAGTCTTATTTTTATTCTTTGCCGAAGTATATGCAGGAAAATATTATTCATAGTGATGTGGAGTTTGATACGTTAGAGGAGTTACAAGCATATTCTCAGAATGTGGAAATTAAGGAATAATGGAGAGATTAGAAAAGAACAGCATTTATGCTGTTTATGCAGTGACAGTGTGTAGGGACAGCATTTATGCTGTCCTAATTTTGTATTTAAGTTTCCTTTTTAAAATGCCGATAACTTTTACTGAAGTGTGTTTAGGATAAGGAGGAAATTGTGCAATGAGGAAGAAAATATGTGCTTGTTTATTGAGTGCGTCGTTATTGCTGAGTTCTTCGTTTGCTTTTAGTGATTTGACAAGAGAGCATTGGGCTTATGATGTTGTGAATAAAATGCAAGGGAAAGGGATCATAAGCGGTTTTTTGGATAATACATTTCAGCCGGAAAGTTCTGTGACAAGGGCTCAGTTTGCGACGATGTTGGTGAAAACAATCGGACTGCCGCTGAAAAGCGGGACTTCGGCTTTTGCTGATGTAGAGGGTCATTGGGCAAAAGATTATGTTTCGAGTGTGGCGGAGTTTATTTCGGGTGAGATGATTAATAATCGTTATTGTTTCCGCCCGGAGGATGCTTCGATTCGTGAAGAGGTTGCAATGGCTGTTGTGAAGGCGAAGGGTTTGGAAAATAAAGCATATAATCCTTCGACGTTAGATGGGTTTCGCGATAAATATTTGATTTCGCAGGAAGCGCAAAAGTATGTTGCGATTGCGGTGGAAAATGGAATTATGAAGGGAAATATCGACAAGACATTTAATCCGAAAGGCAAAATTACGAGGGCGGAGATTACGGCGTTGATGTATAATTTATCTAAGATGCCGGTGGTTGAAGTGCCGAAAACAGACAATGTTACGGAAAAGACGGAGAACCCTTATGTTACTTTTCGTGAGAAGTATGTTAATAATAACGGAAAATATGCAGAGGTTAAATTTACGGAGATTAACGGTAATTCTTTTGAAATGTATTTAGTAGGCTATAACGAGGTGAACGGGGCTTTTGGAATTTATCAGCCGATTACGGTTAATGGTAAAGTGGGTACATTTTCCGTAGAGGGTAATGAAAAATTGAAAATTTTGTTTAATAAGAATGTGGTGAATATTTCTTCTTCGGATAAAAATTATGATATTTTTGCAGGAGATTATCAAATAGGGGTAAGTGTAAATTCAATTGAGGGGCTTGTGGAGGATAAATGGAATGCAACCTATTCGATTGGGCAGCAACCGGAGATTTCTGCAGGCGATTCGAGTTTTTCGAATGTTATTTATAAGATTGTTGGATTTTCTCCTGTAGGAGAAAGTGAAGTTCGTTTTACGGCGTCTGCGATTGTGAACGGAGCTGTTACGGCACTTTCGGAGACAGCGGTTTTAGCAGGAAATACGGCTATATATGATAATGGCTCGATTCAGTTTTCTATAACAGAGGAAGGAACGTTGGAGATTGAGGTGTCGGATAGTGCCTATAAGGATTTGGCGGGTATCTACTTGAAACAAACGGGTGAAGATAAGTTTACGCGATATAAAGGAATGGCAGAGGCTACTGTTTTACATTACGGAACGATAGTGATGAAAAATTAGGATTTCGCAAAATGGAAACGTCCCCGATGAAAAATGCTTGAGGAAGAGTGCTTGGTGTAGGTGAAATGCCTATGAGAAGCACTCTTTTTTTGGTGGTTTCATATACTGTTTTAGGTGATTGTATGGAAGTGTTGAGGATCGGGTCTTCGGGACCGATGGTGTATTTGTTGCAGAGTGTTTTGAAGACATTGGGATTTTATCAAGGGGCTGTTGACGGATTGTTTGGGTCGGGGACGTATAATGCGGTGAAGTTTTTTCAGTCGCGTTTTGGATTGATTGCGGACGGAATTGTGGGGGCAAATACTTGGAATGCTTTGATGCCGTACATAAACGGTTATACGAATTATACGGTGAAGCGTGGAGATTCGATTTATAAAATTGCGCAGAAGTATTCGACGACGATGAATCGAATTATTGCTGCGAATCCGGGGATAAATGCAAATCTTTTGAATATTGGGCAGAAAATTATTGTTCCGTTTGGGCGAATTGTGCGGAGTGATGTGCCTTTTTCGTCGGATATCGTGAGAATGAATTTGAATGCGCTAACGAAAGTGTATCCTTTTTTGACGTTAGGAAGTATGGGAGAAAGTGTCAGAGGAAAAGATTTGTTTTATATGAGATTGGGAACCGGTACGCAGAGAGAAGTCTTTTATAGTGCGGCAATTCATGCGAATGAGTGGATTACGGCGGGAGTGATGTTAAAGTTTATTGAAAATTATTCTTTGGCGTATGTAGAGTATCGAAGGATCGGAACTATCGATATTCGGAATTTGTTTCAGACGGCGTCGATTTATATTGAGCCGCTATGTAATCCGGATGGTGTAGATTTAGTGACGGGAGCGATAAAGCTCGGTTCTGAGACTTATTTGTCGGCACAGGCTTTGGCAAATAATTATCCGAATCTTCCTTTTCCGAACGGATGGAAGGCGAATATTCGAGGTGTTGATTTAAATTTGCAATTTCCGGCGGGTTGGGAACAGGCGAGAGAGATTAAGTTCGGGCAAGGGTATACGAAACCCGGTCCGCGAGATTATGTAGGGGCACGTCCATTAAATCAACCGGAGTCTTTGGCGATGTATGAGTTTACGTTGGCACATGATTTTCGCTTGATTTTGGCGTATCATACGCAGGGAAGAGTAATTTATTGGCAGTATCAAGATTACGTGCCGGAAAATTCTCGTGAGATTGGGGAGTTATTTGCGAGAATGACCGGATATCGTTTGGAGACGACACCGTTTGCTTCGGGGTTTGCGGGGTATAAGGATTGGTTTATTCAAAATTATAATCGACAGGGATATACTTTTGAAGTGGGCTTGGGAGTGAATCCTTTACCGCTTAGTCAGTTTAATCAGATTTATCGTGAGAATGAGGGCGTTTTGGTGACGGCAGCGACGGTTTAATGTTCGGGAGAAGTCAATTCTTTAAAATTGTAGCCTTCTGAAAGAAGAAAATTGATGGAGTCGGCTAAAATATCGTAGGTTTTGTTGACGTCCCCGGTGTCATGCATAAGGACGACTAAAGTGCCTTTTCCCTTTGCGGATTCTTTTAAATTTTCCATTAAGACTTGATTGGAATATTTTCTTTCCGAGTCTTTATTTAATGCATTCCAATCGATATAATCGTAGCCGATTTCTTCTAACCATTTCATGGCTTCTTGTTTTTCTTGGCAATAGGCTCTTGCGGTAGACCCATTTGGAAAACGGAAGATATGACAGGAGTAGTTTTTGATTCCGAGAATGGTTCCGATGATTTCGTCGGTTTTATGGATTTCTTTTAAGAAGGCTTCTTTGGAAGCGTAGAGTTTGGCGTTGTTGTGAGAATAACCGTGATTCCCGATGGTGTGTCCTTCTTCGTAGATTCTTTTTACCAAATCCGGATGGGTTTCAGCATTACTGCCGAGGAGGAAGAAAGTAGCTTTGATTTGATATTCTTTTAGAATGTCTAAAATTTTCGGCGTTACGCTACTTGTTGGTCCGTCGTCGAAGGTTAGATAGGCGACTTTTTCGGAAGAGGCAAAAATAGTGTTCATGCTTGTTGGTAGAACGATTTCGTGGGTTGAGAGTGCAAGTAATCCGCTAAGGAGTAAGGCAACGAGGAAAATCGATTTTTTTCGGAGAAAAAAGACATACATGATAATACCTCCTATAAAAGATATAGTTTAATATATTCGAAGAATTATAAAGTATGAAAGGTTACAGTTCAGACCTAAATTTATTGAGAAGGCACAAACACGGTAGGGACAGCATAAATGCTGTCCCTACAAATAAGATTTTTCTCGTACGATAACAAAGATGTAGGGGCGATTATTAATCGCCCGAAAGATGTTCTACAACGGGCGACTAATAGTCGCCCCTACAATGACATTCCATTCGGTGTTACGTCTCCTACAAATTCGTAAAAAAAGACTAAAGTGGAGGATGTTTTTTGACGATAATTTTCTACGTAAAGAATTTTTTTGCGAAAGGGAGTGACCTCGGATGAACCGTTTACAAAATTGGATGCAGACAGAGCAGGCAGTTTGTAATGTGGCAATGGCAGAAATTGTAAATGGGGGGGGGTACACAACTAAGCAGAAATAATAAAGAAAAAAGAATAATAAATGATGGAAGTAGTTTAAAGTCATAGAAGGCTTTAGACTACTTCTTTTTGTTTAAAAAT
>JAGBIO010000001.1 GCA_017934955.1 Clostridia bacterium | reverse complement strand
CAAAACGGGATGCTGAACAACATAATGCCAATCAATCCTTTTAATACAGCTTCACGTTTAATTTCTTCTTTTGCCTGAGCGCTTTTTGTAAAGAAGATTCGTATTATCATATAAAAAATGGAAAACACAATTCCAATAATGCCTATCGTTATGCCAAGTTCCGAAGCGGATGCCGCGACTCCTCTGAGAGTTGGATCGACGGAAATGCTAGTGTCCTCCACATAAGTCCACGGATTGATATCTTTTGGCTCCACGTCTGAAAAGTCAAACGCGTCACCAGAAGATTCAGAACATCCACCACATACAAGAAGCACTCCTATCAGAAGAAACATAAGAAACACTTTTTTCATTACAATTCCCCCGCATACTTCTCATCATAATTTTTGGTATAGATGCACCTGTTAATCCTTCGGTACAAAAGCCTTACCAGCATTTCATCCATCGTAAGTCCGCCTCCTGTCAGAAACATAACGTCTACCGGAAGGCGAATCATAACGGCACCCATTATAATTAAGGTAAATAAAATCATGGCAATGAGTGCAGGCACCAGCATGCCCTTACTGCTCGCACTCATAACCACCCTGTAATCAATAATTCCGCAAATTACAAGTACAATCGCTTGCTTGCGGTTAAAATAACGAAACCATTTATCTTCGCTTTTAAACTCACCCGGAATTTGAAATACACCTAATCTTGACATTCGTTCTCCTCCAATAAAAAAACAGGACCGTTAAAGTCCTGTTCTATAATCCCGTACCGATTGACTTGAAAAATCCTATAATACTGAACACGGAAAAAATAACAATACCCGCTACACAGATCACAAGTGCATGGCTCTTCTTCTCTTCCTTCTTTTGCGCATTACTCGTCATCAAAAGAGAGACAGCTGTAAAGATGATGGAAAATGCCAAACCAATCACACCAATTGTAAGCATCAGTTCATATCCCGATGCCCCAATTTGCTCGATTTTTTCGATCAAGGTATTAAAAACACCCTCATCGCCCGGTGATTCGGTCATGAAATCCCATTCATCTGTTGCTGCCAGAAGAATACCTCGCGCTCCTGTAAGACCGCCAAGTCGTTCGGCTTCACACAGTAACTTCAAGTGAAAGCCTCCTTCTCCTGTATTTGTTATAATCACGCGTGTTTTATATAAAAATCATATAAGAGAAAATTCGACATTTCAAGTGCCCCTATTCGACAAATAACACCCTGTAACTGCTAAAAACGGACACAAACTTCTAAAAACGGACAATAATTCCAAAAAACACCCAATAAAAATGCCATTTTTTTAATTTTTGTGCTTGATAAAGTATTTTTCTCCTCCTTTGTCCTTCTATAAGCCCACAACATCATTATTCTCGACAAGTGCAGGCTATACGTTTATAATAAGAACCATAACGATACAACTTATTGGATAAACGGGAGGTTCCCATGAACCAAAACTTTTTACAACGGATAGAAATTGACTGGAATCTGATTCCTTATGGAAGTTATTTACATAAAATTGACGCTATACGAGAAATCGAATCCTTAAACTTCGATTCACCTGTGACTTTTTTTGTAGGAGAAAATGGAACCGGCAAATCAACACTGATTGAAGCGATTGCAGTCGCTTATGGATTTAACGCCGAAGGCGGTTCGCTAAACTACAATTTTTCTACT
>JAGBIO010000006.1 GCA_017934955.1 Clostridia bacterium | reverse complement strand
ACTTCAACAGTTAAATCTTCCCACTGTTTTGCACGAAGATATTGGTCTGTTGATTTTCTGTATGCTTCTGCTTGGTCGAAATTAACCTTAAAACTGAAGTACAGATTAGTCCTCCCCATATTTGATAGCAGCCTGTGCAGCAGCCAATCTTGCGATCGGTACTCTGTACGGCGAGCAAGAAACGTAAGTCAAACCAACCTTGTGGCAGAATTCTACTGTGGAAGGATCTCCACCGTGTTCTCCACAGATACCTAACTTGATATCCGGTCTTGTTTGTTTTCCTAATTCTACTGCCATCTTTACTAATTTACCAACACCGTTTTGATCTAATTTAGCAAACGGATCGTTCTCATAAATCTTCTTGTCGTAGTAAGCTCCTAAGAACTTGCCGGCATCGTCTCTTGAGAATCCGAATGTCATCTGTGTTAAATCGTTTGTACCGAAGGAGAAGAACTCTGCTTCTTTTGCGATTTCATCTGCTAATAAAGCAGCTCTTGGAATCTCGATCATAGTACCAACATGATATTTTAAGTTAGCGCCTGCTTCTTTGATAACTTCATCTGCAGTTGCACAAACAATATCTTTTACATATTTTAATTCCTTTACCTCTCCTACTAACGGAATCATGATTTCAGGAACGATTTCAACATTCTTTCTCTTAGAAACATTGATAGCAGCTTTAATAACCGCTCTTGTCTGCATCTTAGCAATTTCAGGATATGTAACTGCAAGACGGCATCCACGATGTCCCATCATAGGGTTGAATTCGTGTAATCCGGCGATAATAGCCTTAATTTCTTCTACTGTCTTACCTTGTGTCTTAGCAAGAGCTTCGATATCTTTTTCCTCTGTCGGAACGAATTCATGAAGAGGTGGATCCAAGAAACGGATTGTTACACCGTAACCTTCCATTGCTTCATATAATTTTTCGAAGTCGCCTTGTTGCATAGGCTCTAATTTTGCAAGAGCTTTTTCACGTTGTTCAACAGTATCGGAACAAATCATTTCTCTGATAGCAGCGATTCTGTCAGCTTCGAAGAACATGTGCTCCGTACGGCAAAGACCGATACCTTCTGCACCTAATTCTCTCGCTTTCATAGCGTCTCTCGGAGTATCTGCGTTTGTTCTAACCTTTAATCTTCTATATTTGTCAGCCCATTCCATAATTCTGCCGAATTCACCACGAATCGTTGCATCAACTGTAGGAATAACGCCATCGTAAATCTTACCGGTAGAACCATCAATGGAGAGGTAATCTCCTTCATGATAAGTCTTTCCGGCCAATACGAATTTCTTGTTTTCTTCATCCATAACGATTTCAGAACATCCGGATACACAGCAAGTACCCATACCACGAGCAACAACGGCTGCGTGAGATGTCATACCGCCACGTACGGTTAAGATACCTTGAGAAGCTTTCATACCTTCGATATCTTCCGGAGAAGTTTCCAAACGAACCAAAAGAACTTTTTCTTTACGAGCAGCCCATGCTTTTGCATCTTCCGCTGTAAATACAATCTTACCGCAAGCAGCTCCGGGAGAAGCAGCCAAAGCTTTTGCAACCGGAGTTGCAGCTTTTAATGCAGCAGGATCGAATTGCGGGTGTAACAAAGTATCTAAGTTTCTCGGATCAATCATAAGTACCGCTTCTTTTTCCGAAATCATACCTTCATCAACTAAGTCACAAGCAATCTTTAATGCAGCAGCGGCAGTTCTCTTACCGTTTCTTGTCTGCAACATATACAATTTACGATCTTCGATGGTAAATTCCATATCCTGCATATCTTTATAATGTTTTTCTAACTTGTTGCAAATATCAACAAATTGATCATAAACTTCCGGCATAACTTCCTTCAATTTTGCAATCGGTTGAGGTGTTCTAACACCGGCAACAACGTCTTCTCCCTGTGCATTCATCAAGAATTCACCCATCAAGTGTTTTTCACCTGTAGCAGGATCTCTTGTAAACGCAACACCGGTACCGGATGTTTCACCCATGTTACCAAATGCCATCATTTGAACGTTAACAGCAGTACCCCAAGAATAAGGAATATCGTTATCTCTTCTGTAAACGTTTGCTCTCGGATTATCCCAAGAACGGAATACAGCCTTTACAGCTCCCATTAATTGATCAACAGGATCCGTCGGGAATTCTGCCCCGATTTTCTCTTTATATTCTGCTTTAAATTGAGAAGCCAATTCTTTCAAATCTTCAGCCGTCAACTCAACATCAAGAGTAACGCCCTTTGCTTCCTTCATTTTATCAATCAATTGTTCGAAATATTTCTTACCAACTTCCATAACAACGTCGGAATACATTTGAATAAATCTTCTGTAGCAATCCCATGCCCAACGAGGATTTCCGGACTTCTTAGCTAAAGCCTCAACAACTTGTTCGTTAAGACCTAAGTTTAAGATTGTATCCATCATACCCGGCATAGAAGCTCTCGCACCCGAACGAACGGATACCAATAAAGGATTCTCCATATCTCCAAACTTTTTACCGGTGATTTCTTCCATCTTTTTAATGCTTGCTAAAATTTCATTTTTGATGTCTTCGTTAATGGTTCTGCCATCATCATAATATTTTGTACAAGCTTCTGTTGTAATTGTGAATCCTTGCGGAACAGGCATTTCTAATTTTGTCATTTCTGCAAGGTTAGCACCTTTACCACCAAGAAGATTTCTCATTGTGGCATCGCCTTCATGAAAGAAGTATACATATTTTTGTGCCATCATTACTACCTCCTAAAATCTAATTTATCGGGAAAATCCCGATAGAGTCTATCACGTACACTATAATATAACAAAGTCGAAAAAAAGTCCATAAAAATTTTGAAAAAAGTGTGAAAACATACCGCTTTTTTCAATTTATCAGTAAATATTTTACTTGTTTTGCATTCTATTGTAGGGACAGCATTTATGCTGTCCTACTGTCCTAATAACTTTTTAGTCTTTCAAAAATAAATTTTCCTGTTTTCGTTAAACATTCTTCTGTCCAATTACTAAAATGTTTACAATCCGGTCGTAATAAAGAATAATTTTCCTCTTTATTGGATAATGACCAATTAACCCAGCTGATATTATTTTGATTCAGATAATCAACAAAACCGGAAGCAAGAGTTAAACCTTCCGGATGGTCGCTAATTCCCCACTCGGAAACAAAGAGAGGAATCCGATTAATCGCACCGGATAATGTATTAACGTAATTTTCTTGCCCCAATTCGGTATAATAATGAAACGAATACAAAACATTTTCAAAGGAAAGCGGATTCTGAACGGCTCCTTGGAGATTCGTACAATATTTCGGTGTTCCGACGATAATCAAAGCATCGGGAGCGTTCTTTCTAATAACAGGAATAACCTTGTTGGAATATTCCACAATATCTTCCCACGACGTATCTCCGTTCGGTTCATTGCAAATTTCATATATAATTGCCGGATTATCGCCATACAAAGCAGAGATTTTATCAAAAAATTCTATCGCTTTTTCCACATAAGTATTCGGATTACCGTCTTTTAAAATATGCCAATCCACAATAGCATACATATCTGCACCAAGAGTATTTTCAACAGCCATAATAACCGCATCTATTGACTCTTTCGGTAAATTGACATATCCTTTACTCGGTTCTGTATACATAGCAATTCGAAAAACATTCGCTCCAAACTGTTTTGTCGTACGAATTGCACGATAGTTACTATACTCCGGATACCACAAAATTCCATGGCTGCTGATTCCGCGAAGCTGAAATTTCTCTCTGTTACAATCCACCAAATCCGTACCTTCCACCTTCAATTGACCATGATAGAGAACTCCGTCTTTTGGTTCCTTCAATACCTCCAATTGATGAGAAAGTTGATGATTTTCCTCAATCAATCCGTTGATTTCATTGTTTTGCATTAAATAGATATCCGCAAAACATAAACTTATCCCTAAAAAGATACACATAAGAAAAACTGCCAATACTTTTTTTATCCTCATCCCACTAATCCTCAAATAGATTCTGTAATCCTCACACATTCATTACCACAGCCAGTATATCTTTTTTTCTATTCAAAATCAAGTAAAAGGATACCGTAGGAGAATTTTTCTCCTACGGTATCCTCTTACACTTTTATTCTTCTAAAATACTTTTTACCATTATTTCAAGTATAATCAAACTACGACTGTTTTCTGTTTCGCTTCAAAAACTCCCTTAATCTCCGGTCGCACGCCAAACTTTTCCAATCATCAATAAGATAAAGATGATCGAATCCTTCTACCTTTCGACAAGTAACCTTAAAATCCTCCGAAAGAGAAAGTACAATATCCGAAGCACTGTTTTTCACGGAAGATTCCGGCTCCAACATCGCATATTCATAATTAAAATTATGCATTTTCATTTTCCCGGCGTTTGAATTCACAACAACTTCAACAGGAATTCTCGGTAATTTTCTGTTAGAAGGCATATTCGTACTTGCATATCCTTTGATTGTAGAAGAAATATCTTTAATTACACCGGATTTAATGGTATTCGCCAACGTATGATCTCTATCATAAACAATTTGATAATATTCCGCTTTATCTTTCTCGGTCATCTCAGTAATTTTAATACTATACAGCCATTTATCCTCGCACTGCTCAACATGTGTCGTAACACCTTTCAAAGTTGCCGAATAGTGTTGATATTCTATCGAAATATCAACATCCTCATCAAAAGGAATATATTCCGGAGAATTTAACACAATCGCCATACCACTCTCCGAAATATTCTTTGTGACACCGTTTAAGATTGAAAATCCGGTTTTGATTTCAACCGGCAAAGCCACTTCATAGCGCTCACTATCTCTGCAATTTACTCTTCCTGTCATAAATAAAATAGCCATCAATAGGAAGTAGCCGTTAACAACAAGCCAATAAACCAAAATAATATTCGCATAAGACTTTAATACAAGCATATCGTGTAAGCAGAAAAGCAATCCCACAACCGTCGCGCCTAAGAGAATGACTTGCGGAATAGCATACTGTTCCCTTGTGTTTTTGGAAGTCACAGCATCTTTACTTGTCACATTGAATTTTTTCAGTTTTAAGCCAATTGTTTCAGCAACAATCGGGAGAATAAGATATGGAAAGAGGATTGTATCTACGATATTACTCCACTTTTGATTTCTTATATTTCCCGATAATACCACTAACGCCCGATTATATATCACATAAGAAGGTAACCAAATAAGCAACAATTCCAATAAAGAGGTTTCAACAACCACAACTCCGAAAACCGTAAATAAAATCGGTGCCAATATGTAGATAAAACGTCTTAAAAAAGTCCACCAATATAAAAGGCTGGAAAGATAGCTCATTTTCGCCCCAAAGGAAAGCCCTTTTCCAAATAAGAATTTGAAATTTCTAAGAGTTTGAACACATCCGCGTCCCCAACGCTGACGTTGTTTGATTAAACTTTCAAAGTCGTTGGGAGCAAGTCCATGCGCCAACGCCTTCGGTATAGCATAACAAGCATATCCGTTTTTCTGAATTTCAATTCCCGTCGCAAAATCCTCTGTTATCGTATTGGTTTGAATTCCGCCAACCTTCAAAAGTGCTTCACGTGATATTAGCGTGTTGCTGCCTGCGAAAATAGGCGACTTTGTTCTGTTTCGACCGATATTAATCTCCCGAAAGAAATAATCCTGTTCGTTCGGAATATTTTTCTCAGCAAAAAAATTCATTTGAAAAAGATCCGGATTATAGAAGCTTTGCGGCGTTTGAATAAAACCGATTTTATCCTCTTCCTCCATTTCCTCTTCCTTCTTTTTTCTCCAAGTACCGTCTTTTTCCTTAATCATATAAGGTATATGAAAATAAGGAACCGTTTCTAAAAGAAAACTGCTTACCGGAATCATATCGGCGTCAAACAAAGCAACAAACGGCGAATTTGTTTTGGAAAGTGCGTGATTCAAATTTCCCGCTTTCGCCTCTTTATTATCGGATAGCCCAAAGTAACCTATCTCCATTTTTTGAGCCAATTCTTTCATTTCTGCTCTGTTGCTGTCGTCGCAAAGATAAATATGCACCTTCGCAGGATTCGGATATACCATGTGTTTACAACCGTTAATTGTTTTGTAAAGTAAATCCGGCGATTCGCTATGAGTAGGAATCAAGACATCAACATCCGGATAATCCTCCTTTTGAATCACCGGCATTTCCGGAACATATAACGACCGCATATTTCTGTAATGACTAAACGCTTCGATTACACCAATCGCTTCTGCTACAACCAGCGCAATTCCGGCAATCAAAGACACAATTCCATGTGTAAGAGGAATTGTAAAGAAAATACGCCACAAAATATAAATTGTTGATGTAATCACCGCTAACAGCATCAAGAGATTGTGCCTTAATCTTTCCATTTTTTTCCATGCACTCATTTTCATATCACTCCTAAAAAAGTTTCACAATTTTTAAGAAATAAATTAATTCATCTTTTGCGCCATTATAATTGAAATAAAGAACACACTTACAAATATCACCGCAAAAAGAGCACCATAATTAAAGTCGAATCGATTATTGTTATCTACTTCTGCAATCACAGAAGATTCCAGTCCGGGGACGGTATTGGTTTTCATATAGAAAGTTCCTGTATTTTGGTCAAGCCATTCCCCATGCTTCGTAATAACTGTCTTTATTTTATCAATTTCTTCTTCAAAAGAGTTAAGATTTCGCTTCGTATGCATAATACCATGACGATCTGCTCCATCTTGTAAGTAATCGGAGTCAATATAATGCTTTCCCCAACGTGCCCATTCACGCTGTTGCGCTTTTCCGAGATAAGCTACGGTTGTGTCAATAAAAGTAGTTATATATTCGTCGGACAAAACTCCTTCTCTAAGTTCTTGATAACGATAAATCAGCTTTTGACAAAATTCCGGATCCAGCAACATTCTGTCAAACCACGGTGATTCCTGAAAGGCAATGGAATCATAATCAAACGGTCCGCCATAATAATTATCCATCGCTCCGTCAAAATCCCATACCGGACCCATCGTTAGTTTTCCACCGGCTTTTTTATACATATAGGTAGAGTTATTTCCCGCATCGTAATTGCCAAAGAACTCATTTATAATAAAATAATCCACAAAACTATCCATATCAATGTAATCCCGATAGGTTACAAAAACTTCCGGATCATTGGAATAAAGTGCTTTCTCAAATTGAGAAATTTCCTCTTCAATATATTTAACGGTATCCTCTGTTATTTCCTCGTCTGATGGATACTTAACGGCAAGAGTACCGTAAGATAAGTTATTTTGCGTAGCATAGTTGTTTAACGATACACTCCATTTATCGTAACGGTCACGGCGAAGAATATAATCGGTTTGTGTATATTTGGGGTTATATTTCCGCAAAGGTAAACGACTGTTTCCTCGTTTTGCGGTCTCCGTCATTAAATATACGCCCATATATTTATATTGGTTATCATGAAAGAAAAACATTTCACAGAATTTGGCGTCAGTAGAAACCTCCATGATTTGGCTTGAAATATTATACGCAAGATAATTTCTTATCATGGATTTGTCAATTAAACTTCCGTTTAATACCCATGTATTATCTTTTCCCATTCCCATAATATTAAGGTCCAGATTGTTCCCGTTTTCATCCAATAATTTAATAAGATATTGCTTTTTCGCATAATGCAAAGAGGAATTTCCTCTATATCGAATATTCACATTTGTTGTAATGGTTGGCTTATTCGAAAGGACATTTTCCTTTCCGGTGTCATAAATCGACATTTCGCAAGAAGTAAAAGTCTCATTCGGATTCAGTATCGATTGATAGGTCTCACTTTCTTTATCCCACTTCGTATTATCGAAAAAGTCCCCTTCATTCGAAGCAATTACAACAATCGGTAAATGAGACGAAAAACTTGTATCAACGATATAATCTTCATTTAGAGTCTCTATTTCTTTAGAATCATCATAAGACAAAGATGGCGAAATCACTTCTACCGAATTTTGATAAGGATCGAAAACACCAATATCGATTACGATTCCTATTGCAATAAGAAAGATTCCTATTACAAAAATCAACCTTTTATAAAGAATTTTTTGATCCGTATTCATCGATTTATTTCCTCATTCTGACAGATTTGATTAACAGAACGTACGCCGGATATTTCGTACAATTTATCTGTTACATTTTTGCCGTCCTTCTCCGCTTGTTTGATCAGATTCGAAGAAAGCTCATAAATATATTCTACCGATTCGCGAGTTGTATTTTTTACACGCATAATTGATTTTCCGGAATAAGTCGCCAAAACACACTGTTCGATTTTATGTTGTGCGTCTCTTTCTGCATTAATAACCAAAAGATAACGATCGTTTGCTTTTATCGCACCGAAAATAAGCATAAACAAGAAGATAATACCCGTTCCGATAATTGCAACCACATAGTCGGAAACACCGCAACAAATTCCAACTGCAATACACCAAAATATGTACGTTGTATCACGCGGATCTTTAATCGCTGTTCTAAATCTTACGATAGATAACGCACCCACCATACCGAGAGAAAGTGCAATATTGTTTCCGATAACATTCATAACGAGTGTTGTAATTAATGTCAACTTAACAAGTGAAACGTTAAAACGCGCACTGTAAATAGCACCGGAATGGGAAAAACGATAGGAAAGATATATCAACATTCCTAAAAGAAACGCAACCCCAAAATTTAACAAAATTATCTCGACACTTAATGCGCCAACTGAATTTGCAAAATAATCATATAAAAACTGTTTCATAGTATAAAACCCTCTCTTTATTTAATTTAATAACTGTTACATGCCAGTTCGTATTTACTGATAGACGACTCAATCCTATCGGTTATATTCACAATATCTTTCACATAGTCCAATAAGAAATTGTTGTACTTCACTTCTAAAATCGGTGAAGTAAGGGACGGAATCATTTGTAAATTAGGATCAAAAATATTAAAGCTCGCCATGGTAGACTTTATATCAGAATCAATCGTAATTCTGGTATCGTTTTCCTCCAATGTAAAAGCCAAACGCTGATACTCAACGATAACTTTCGGTCTATACAATTGCGTCGTCATAATCGCATAAAGCTCCTTCGCAAAGGCATTATCCATTGTCAGAAGAACACTATAATCTCCCTTTATCATAGAAATAGCTTCACTTTTTTTAATATTCAACGACTGCTTATATTGATATTGCCCATTCTTATATTTTCTCTCTAATTTTACAATCTCATCATCCGGATTATAACATCGAAGTCTTATCTTCCTTCTGCATAGCAAGCCTGACTGCTTATCTGCCAAATCATCGGAATAAACCGTGTCAAAATAAAGTGAACGAACCATATAACCGCCTTCACGATTATGCGAATCTGCCGGTAAAGCAATACTAAGCCTGTTATTTAACCTTGACGCTGTCACGGTTGAAATATCGTATTTCTTTTCAACACGCGAAACAGCTTGCTCGTATGCCAAATAAATCACCATACCCTTTCCCAAGAATTCAAACCACATAAATTTTGCGCAAGTAAACACTTGCGCAAAGCATGAGTTTCCTTTTAAAACAACCGGAAAAATTATACCACATAATTTTGCTTTTTTCAACATTTTTTACTTATTTTCTCACCATTTTCCAAATTATGTTTTTTTAACCACTCCAAAGCGACATACGCATAAACCGCACTACCAAACGGAAGTGCTTCCTCATCGAATCTCACCTTAGGATGATGTTGCGCATAGCAATAGCCATCCGCCGTCTTACCCGCCGCCAAAGCCAACATAATCGAAGGAACTTCATGACTCACATACGCAAAATCCTCCGAACCGGCACTTTTAGCAGATTCTTCATTTCCGGACATACGATTGAGCTCCTCCACCGTAAACGCCATCTCTTCTCCAAGCAAATCTTTCACATATTCCGAAGTGCTGTAAGAAAGTTCTTTATCATTCACCAAGGTAGGACATCTGCTTCCGAAAACCACCTCCGCATTCGCTCGAAACGATTTTGCTATTCCCTCTGAAACTTCCTGCATTCTCTTCTTAATAAAAGTCCTCGTCCCCTCATTATATGTTCTAAGTGTTCCTCCCATGACAGCCGTATCCGGAATAACATTCGCCGTACTGCCGGCATGAAAAGTTCCAATCGTTAAAACAGCCTTTTCCGTCACAGAAATTTCTCTTGCGTTAATCTCCTGTAAAGCAAGAAAAATATTTGCCGCCACATTAATCGGATCCACGCCTTTGTTCGGCATAGAACCATGACATCCGCTTCCTTGAATTTTTATTTCAAAATAATCCGCCGCCGGCGCACTGACTCCCGGTGAAGAAACGATTACGGTTCCCGGCTTAAAAGAATTATTTGTCATCACATGAATCATCAAAGCCGCATCTACCTTCGGTTCTTCCAAAAGACCGCTTTTTATCATATCGTTAGAACCTTCGAAGATTTCCTCCGCCGGTTGAAACATCAATTTTACAGTCCCGTTAATTTCCTCTTCATGTTCTTTCAAAAGTTTCGCCGCTCCAAGCATCATCGCCACATGCATATCATGCCCGCAAGCATGCATACGCCCATTCGTCGAAGCAAAATCTAAACCACTTTCCTCTTTTATCGGCAAAGCATCCATATCGCCCCGAATCAGAAACACTTTGCCTTCCTTTTTGCCACCCGCAAGTGCAATAAGTCCCGCCTTACCGCAACGTTTCGGCTGATACCCCATATCAACAAGCGCCGCCTCCACATAATTCACCGTATTTTCTAAATCAAATCCCGTCTCTGCATTTCTATGTAAATACCTGCGTTTTTCAACCAAATATTCGCTCATTTTTTGAGCTTCCTCCAAGATTTTTTCCTTCATTTTCTCTTCCTCTTTCCTATTTAATTTATATATTAAGCAACGATTATAGGGAACGGTGTTCTCGACATTTCAAATTTTATTTTGCTGAATTTTTTGAAAAAATATTCCAAAAACATTCCACTAATTTCAAGACATCATCCTATATATTCTTTGTACAAAAAATTTTATTGCTTGTAGCTTTCCTGAATAATCACTATCCTGACATACAGAAAACTACTCCGCTCATTAAAACATTATATACTTTCAGAAACTTCATTCTTCATTATTTCTATTACTGCATTTTTGCAATATTCCATATCAGCCTTATTGGTATTTATATATTTTATAAAAACATACGTCAAAAAAGATTTTGTTTCATTGGTACTTATTTGATAAAAAAGAGGTGCTTTCTCATTAAAATCAAATTTATACTCCATATTTTGATTTTTCTCTATATATGCTCTTAATTCTTCCGGAAGCCTATTATATAAATCCAACTTATTCAAAATGATATAAACTTCTCTACATACATCCTTATCAATTGAATAATTATCGTGATTCATGTCCACTTTCCCTCATCCTCCTTCTATTTATATCCTTTTTCATATTATTCAATTTAGAAGTATCTCCGGTTTCAAAAACAAACGGCTCACTTCCTATATTCACACGCATATTAGCAACTTTATTTTCTGCTCTATTAAAAATAGCTTGTTCTACTTGTTTTATAATACGCATCATATCTAAGAATGTTTTGGAATCGACTTCTTTCCCTCCTTGCTTTATAGACTCCAAATATTGAGATACAAATCCGCTCAAATAATTTTCTTGCATCATTTGCATTATTTCTTCTTTCGCAATCCCTCCAAACAACTGCTGTTGATCTTCAAACGGCAAAGAAAAATTTGCCTCCTTATCCGCCATTCTCTCATCAAAACCAACATCCTCATGGCTTTTCATAAAATGCTCATACGAGTTTAAAAAATTCCACAAAGGAAATCTGTCTACCTTAATATTATTGGCATCCCATGTTAAATCGCAATAAAATTTCCGACCATCCAGCCGTACTAAATTATAAGCATGTCCCATCGGATCTGTCGTGCCATTCTTATAAATTGTTTTTCCGCTTTCATCCTTCTTTTCTTCATATGCCCCATTACGAATTTCCAATTGTACTTCCGACTTAGATCTTACAAATTCTCCTTCTATATCGAAACACGCCAATACATTTCTTAGAATATCTGCATACCCTGCACAAACAGATAAATATTCAATTTTTCCATTTCTGTCTATACCAAGCAGCCCGTTTTTCATATTTCTACAATTATGTTGAAGTTCCGTATCTAATTTACCTTCAGCATTATCAACTGCATAATGGTCATAACTTATTCTTTTACCAAGTAACTTATATACTTGAGCAAATATTTTTTTCTCCCTATCTAAATCACCTTGTTCCGGCATTTTTATTTGAGATATCATGTTATCTATTTCTCTTCTAACTGCCGCATATTCATCTAACGAATACCAATTGCTTTTGTCACCAACACTATAACATCCACCTTCTATCGCTATATTTTTTATATGTTGATCACATCTTAATTCTTCTAACTGTTCTAAATTTATCCGGCTTACATCATCTATTGAAATACATATATCTCCGAATCTATGAATAAAGTCTTTATATTTTTGATATAAAGCAAGTGGCAACGGTTCACCATCTAAAGCTCTTATCATTTTCATAACTTCATCATTTCCCGAAACATACAAACTATTTTTTACTTCTCTTTTTGTACAAAAATCAATACATTCCCTATCCGATATTCCTGTAACTCCTTCCTCTATTACTATCCGACAACCATCTTTAGGGAAAAGAGGTATTTGAGAGATATTACATTTGGAAATTGAAAAATATCGCATTTCTTCTAATTGGTTAGCAAGATCATGGCTAATACCATTCGGCAAATCAAATCCTTCTAAACGCATCAGTTCTATATTCGAAGTTATTTGCTCAAAAATAGAGGATATATCCGCTCTTTCTTTAGCTCTATTATTTAGTCTTAATTCTTTCAAATTTTGCATATACTTTAAGAGTAAATTAAGTTGCTCTAAGGTTTCTTCTGTTAATACATCTCTACGCTTAATATTAATTGTCAATTTTTCAATTTTATTAAGAGCTTGTCTAAATTCTTCAACATCAATATCGTATTCATAAAAATCACCGAGTTCCTCATATCCAAACAAAGCATCACATAATATCGTATCATCAATGACTCTTGACATCCTAATTCCTCATCTCCCAAAATATTCTTTTTATATAGAACATATCGGCAGAAGAAAATCATAGCATTAGTTTTATCAAAGCGGATCCCGTCATCCAAATGGGATTCGCGAAAACTTAAAATTCACATAAAATCTACATTTCATTTTTCATAAAATTTCTTACTCTTTCTTCAAGCCTACTTCTCCTAACTCACTCTAATAAGCATCTTTATGCAAAAAGTAAGGGCAGAAAATACTTTTCGGAGTTACTAATCAGACTTAATAATTTTCTATATGGCCGAAATGTTCTGTATTCCTTTGTAGGGACACAATTCATTGTGTCCTAATTCTAAATATCGGCTTATTTCTCGGACACAATAAATTGTGTCCCTACAGTATTTCTGGCTTCACTATAAGTTTGAGTCTGAATTGTAACTTTTCGGAGTTACAGTTCTGAATGAACCTTATATATACCTTAAAATGTTTCTTAATCATTGTAGGGACAGCATTTATGCTGTCCACAGAAAAGGCGGAAAGCAGGATAGCATGAATGCTGTCCCTACAGTGTTTATGCCTTCCCTATAAATTTAAGTCTGACCTGTAACTTTTCGGATCTTGAAGTGAACCCCAACTATTGACATAGCACCTTTAATTGGATCGAATTCGATCAAATTAAAAGTGCTTTATGAAAAAGTATTTATTTAATTTAGGATTAGCCTTATTTTCTCTTACAAATTCAAGCTCATACCCACATTTTTCGTAAAATTCAGGGGCTTGAAATTCATATGTTGTAAGATTAATATTTTTGAATTCTTTACCTTTAAAATATTCCTCAACACTCTTTATCAAGTGACTGCCTATTTGTTGATTTCGGTACTCTTCAAGAATTATTAAGTCACCAACGTGTATCTCATCATAATATGAATGCCATGTTATTAATCCAACTATTTTTTCTCCATCTTTAGCTACAAAATTAAAATCTTTATAGTTACATTCTACACAATTCTTCTTTGCATATTTATTAAATTCTTCATCGAGCATTTCATAAATCTCATCAGTTAATTTGTCTTTATACTCTATTGAAATCATACTTATATCCTCCAATTCATTTATTTCACTGGTGTTCCAACTTCAATAAGATTCCCATCCAAATCATAAAATCTAATTACTTTCTGTCCCCATGAATGTGTCATTAATCGATTAACATATTTTACTTGTGGATATAAAGCTTCTAACTTTATAATAAATTCTTCTATATTTTCTTCTTCAAAATATAATTCAGCTGAATTGTTTTCAAATTTTATATCTTTGTTAATAAATTCACTCCAATATTTTCTATCTTGTAAAACAAGCCCATCTGTCATAATTATATTCCCATCGTTATCTACTATTGGCTTTAATCCAAATAAATCTTCATAAAATCTTACTGCTCCTTCAATATCATTAACAACGATTAAAAAATTTTTTAATTTCAATTTTATCACCTATAAAAATTAATATTTATATAAAATATATCACATTACATTTCCTTTTTGCAACTTTTCTTGTTCTCCTACCTTTGCCACTGGTATATAATTTTCAAGCACTATATATTCACTCATTCCCTCATTATCTACTGGCGAATAATCAAATTCGTTTTTGCCTTCATTTCGGTTTAGCATTCCACCTGAAACCATTTCTTTTACATAGGTCGTTTTTTCTCCTAAATCATACCGCATTAAACTTCGTGGAGAAAACTTAAAATACATCGTTGGGTCATATAATAATTTTTTGCTTAATTCCTATTGAATAAGCTGAGCGAATGACATTATTACTGTCGAAATATAATTATTATATTCTTCTTTCTTAAACTCCCCTATTCCAACCATAAAAGCTGGTATTCCAAAGGCACTCGCTATTTTCTTTGTATCTAAAGTAATACTATCTTGTATGGCGAGGTCTTATAATGTTAAAGGTTGAATGGTTTTAATATCTATTTCTCCAGCTGGAATTATCCATGGCTCACCAACTTCTGTTGTTTTAGTGTAACTTCCAAGTATCTTATTTCTTTTTTCAGGATCTTGCAATTCTTCAACATCTGCATTGATAGACATTATCATTGATGGTTTCCACTTGGATTTCAAAAAACCTGTTTTAGTTGCATTTGCTTGCAACAAATTCAAAACAGTTTCTTTTATTGTGAGTGTATATCCCTGTCCTTTGTAAGGATAATCATCATCAGGAATTAAAATAAAATGAAGAAACTCATCAGGATAAAATATCATACTTCCATATCTTATCTTGTAACTTTCTCCATCATCCTCAAAACTTACTCTATCTATATTTAGAATTTGTAAGTCATCTATTAAGTTATTCTTTATCTTTGGCAAAACTATTACATTACCTGTTAATATCATATCTGTAACTATTTTATATATGAAGTTCTTACGAATTATATTGTTATTGGGATAAATATCTATCTTTTTTTGAAAGATTGTTCTTTATTCTTACATCTCCATTTGTACTATTTTGCATTAACATTATAGTCATATTGGATACTAAGTCAGCAATTTTATGAGTGCATCGCCTTATTTCTTCATTCTTTGAAAGTGGAGTATAACCACTTGGACATAATATATCTCTTGCATCACTACCATTTAGCCATATTGTTACTGAATCTGCTCTTGTTTTATTTCTAAACCACATTGAATCAACTCCTTTAAACAAAAATGAACTACAAATGTAGTTCATTTTCTATTTCTATGATAACCTTTTAACTTATAAAATGTAGCACTTCCATACTCTGGCCAATTTTTTATTTCTTCTTTTGAGACATCAGGTGATTTCTTATATAAATCACACACTTGACCTCCAAAACATTCATTTCCACGATATTTCATGCAAGTAAAACATATATCATCAAACTTATTTGGAATATTTTCACTAATTTCTTTCTGTTCATAATTTGCATTTCTTTTACTATTTATATATTGATTAATTTTTGCCTCTTGACATAGTTCTTCATATTTACTTTTAACATTAAACCTCACTTTAGTCAAAATATTTTTGTCCATTCTCATTATAATATAATTAATTCCATCTTTTCTTAATTTTTCTTCTATATTTTTTAACATGTCTACACTAAATTCAAGAGTTTGACATTCATCAAGAATTTCTATTTTATCGACTACGTCTAAAATTTTAGCTATAATATATGCATCAACATCAAAAAGTTGTATATATGATTTATACTCTAATATAACAATATAATTATCATAAGTATTCTTACATTTCTTATATCTATTATAATCAAGCATACTGGCTCCTTTCAAAAGCTATAATTATAAAATTATTATATAAGAACAATTCAATTACGTCACCTATATTATAATTTCTATTCCTAATTAAACCATCCTGACAATCTATTCTTCTTATCCTTATCATTTATATATTGCTTGCAAGCAATAACAGTAGCATCAAACAAATCCATCCTCTTTTTAGGTGCAACCTTCTCGAACCTTACTCGCTCGTCAGCATCCTCAACCGCCTTTACATTTCCTATGCAATATTCAAAAGCCTTATTATGCAAATAATAAAATTTCTTGTCCTTTATCTTTCTTTCAATATCTCTAAAAGCCTCTGACTTCTTCCAATATTGCTGGTCTAAATTTTGCACCTTAAACTTCGCTTGTTCCATAAACTTCACAAATTCTCTTGATTTGTATTTATCGAAAGCCACATTATTTATCCTAAATCCCATACTTCGCATTTGAATAAACCATTTTACTACATCTTGTTGATTAACCACATCTCCGTTTCACATTGTAAGCCAACCTTCCTCTTGCCACCAAAAGAACGGAATTTCATCCTCATTTGCCTTCTTCTGTACTTGAGTTACTGGAATAAATCCATGTGCTATTTGTTACTCCCACGCTTTCCTATTCCATATAAAGAATTCCAACAGTTAAATCGTACATAATCAAAATTTTCAAACCTGCTTCAGCTTCTCTCAACTCGTTCGACCGAGCATCTTTTTGGCATACTTTTGCCAAAACAAAAATCGTGTAACTCGCTTGTTCAGCAAATCACACGATTTCATTCATTTGGAGCGGAAGGGCAACTTCTCTCCCCTTCTCCACTGTTTTCCACTTTGCTATGCCCATTTTGTGCGATAATTTGGCAATACCTACTTTTCTCTGCTTTCAATAAGTTTCCTTGACATCTTTGGTACTGCATACTTGTTGCATACTTATTCAAACGGGGCTGGTTCCTTGTGTTAAATTAGAACCGCTATTTAGCTCCTCTTATGAACCGACTAGTCAGCTTTTAGCCCTGTTTATGCGAGTTTTAGCAATATGATTTTTGTCAAAGTCTGACTAAACATCTTTAAAAATCCGTTCCCGTTGCATTCTTTACTGCATTACTTTGAAAAAATCCCCTAAAAAATGATATTTTAATTATTATCAAATATTAAAAAAAAGAGATTGTGTTCAACAATCCCCTTAATTTTTTAATATTCTAAATCAACCCTTACAATCTTATTATTCTCAATCATATACAAAAGTGTATTATTGTATAGAAATACTCCACTTGCTACATCAGCTGAACAGAATTGTTTGTCTAAATAATTATTTCCGTCAATAATTAAAAGTCTTGTATCTTCTTGTGGTTCTCCACTAAGTTGTATTATTAATTTATCATCTCTTAAACTTACATAAGTGCCTATTTGAGTATCTCCTATTATTTCTCCATTTATACTACTATAACCATTAGCATAGTCTCCAAAAGCTTTCACTATTGTTCTATCGCCTTTTAATGTTTTTTGAACAGTGTAAATACAATTATCTCCTGTTGCACCTACAAGTACAACATCTTCAATATCACATTCTTCTATCATTCTTGTATTACCCGTAAGTTCTTCATAACGCATTATACTTCCATTAGAATCATAAATAATCATTGTGCTATTAGCTTGTTCTTCATTTAGCCATCCGTTATAAACATAGAAGCCCCAAACACTATCTATAATTTTTTCAGTTTTACCTGTTGCAGTATCAATACAATATAAGGCACTATCTTCGGTTGTACTTAAATCTATTCCTGTATAATATATTTTTCCTTTATAAATCTGTATATAGTCATCTTTTATATTAGAACTATAATCTTTATTTCCATTTCTTTTTCTACCAATTTGTACTGTACCAGAAATAGCTTCTACTTCCATTTCAACACCATTCATCGTATATGTTATTTTAGTTGCACCATCAAAATAATTAGTACCCTTTACAAAAATACCATTAGCCTCTTTAGTTACTTCACTATATCCATGCTTTCCACCCGAATAATTACTTGGATTCTGTCTTGTTAAAGTTCCATCATCTTCTATTTTATAATAATATTCTGTACTCATCGTTGGACCAGAACCACATAAGTAATTAATATAAACTTCTCCATTAATCATTTGTAAACTTGCTGTTTTACTCAAATCTGAATTTGGGATTTCATGAATTATTTGTGGATTAGAAGTATCTGATACCAACGCTCTATAAACTACATTTTTTTCACCAGATTTACCATTGTAATAATAATATACTCCATCTGTGGCAACCATACCACTACAATATGGTAGGTCTACTATTTTTGCATGGATATTATTAGAATTTATAATCAAACCATTTTCTCTATCAAAACTATACTCCCATCCAAACTCATCTACTGCAAAACGCCAAGTTAAGGGGAAGTATGTTACATCTCTAAAAGTAAGTAATGGATATTCTTCTTTTGAGTTATCAATCACTTTATCATTTACTATTATATTAAAATCACAAACTCTTGCTTGATATTTACTTGAATTCTCCAACTTCCAGTTATAATCACGATAAGCACAAGTAATATTATCCTTTTGAATAGACAGCGTATTGGTTTCACTATCCCAATTAGATATTAAACCAAGATAACGACAATCATAATATGTCATTGGTACATAAGTTATATCTTTATAAACAAGTAGTGGATATTGTCTATTTTGGTTTTCAATCTCTATTCCATTAAAAGATACATCAAATATAGGCAGATTAGCTTTCACTTCCGTTGCAAAAGCTGGAGTTAAAAGCAATGTTCCTAATGTAATTGCTCCTATCAAAAACTTCTTCATTTTCATTCCTCCTCACACTTATTCAGCTTATTTTTATATTATCATTTAAAAATATTTTTTTCTACATATCTACTTGATTATTTTTTTCATTCAGAGCTAACATACAACACAACAAAGGAGATGATTACATGGATATTATTAATAAGCTCTACGAATCAAGAGAAGATGAACTACACGAAATTACCAAACAAGACAGAACCGAATTATTAAAACTTTATCCTGAATAGTATGAAGATACAAATTTAGAAGAACTATTTGAAGGAAACAAAACTCTAGAGAATGCTTTTGAAAAATATTCTCTTAAACTTTCTACCGAAAATGCCTTTTTCACTAAAAAAGCCTATTTGCTTGGTGTTAAAGACGGACTTAATATTATGAAATTTGCTAAAGGAGAAAATACATATGATTGATAAAGATACAAAAATAAAACTCATTTATATGAATAATGAACCTCAAATGCTAAGTGGATTAACTGGGACTGTTGAATTTATCGATGATGCAAAACAAATTCATGTAAAATGGGAAAATGGCAGTTCACTTGCTTTAATTCCTGAAGTAGACAAATTCGAAATTCTCTAAAAAATATTAAGAAATGCACTAGTTCGTTCTCCTCAAAATAAATATAATCTTTTATTTTGGGATTATGAAGATAACACATTTGTTACCCCAAACGAAACGAATTCTTATTTCAAACGACTTTGCAAAAGATACGGAATTTCAGATGATGCCAAATTCCACATGCTAAGACACACATATGCAACCAGATGCATTGAGGCTGGAATGAATGCAAAAATACTTCAGAAAAAATTAGGACATAGAAAAATCGACACAACCCTTGATACCTATACAAGTGTCTTCGCAAAATTTGAAGAAACTCAAGACGAAAAATATTCTAATTACTTAAACGAACAGAACTTACTCCTATCAATTTAGCTTTTCAACTTCTCTCTACTTTTTTGGCGTAGCATACTGGTTGCATACTTTAGGCAAAACAAAATCCGTACAATCTGCTTTAAAAGCGAGTTGTACGGATTTATCTTTTTGGAGCGGAAGACGGGACTCGAACCCGCGACAGCTGCCTTGGCAAGGCAGTGCTCTACCACTGAGCCACTCCCGCGTATTTTATGGTGCCTTGAGGCGGAATCGAACCACCGACACGGGGATTTTCAGTCCCCTGCTCTACCGACTGAGCTATCAAGGCATATTCTGTTATTTACTCAATCGAGCATTTAACTTTGAAAAAAGCGGGCTTAAAACCCGCCCATTTCATTGGCGACCCGGAAGGGGCTCGAACCCTCGACCTCTAGCGTGACAGGCTAGCGCTCTAACCAACTGAGCTACCGGGCCAGATTCAAAATTTAAGAAGTCAAAAATGACTTCTTAAATTTTTTTACATGGTGGGCGCAATAGGACTCGAACCTATGACCGCCTGCTTGTAAGGCAGATGCTCTACCAGCTGAGCTATACGCCCATGTGAACCGGACAAGTAATAATATATAAGATTATGAATAAAATGTCAATATAGTTTTTAAATTTTTTTCATATTTTTTTAAGGAAGTGATTCAATGGCGCTCTATTACAGGAAAAGAAAGCGAAAATTAATCGCAATATCTGCTCTTTTAGCTACTTTTTTTCTTATTATCTACTTTATTGTCTTCAAATTTTCTCCTTTATTTTATGTTTTAAGCAAAGAAAAAGTGTATGCGCACATTTTTGAAATCATCAATCAGACGATTTACGAACAAATGAAGGAAATCGGAGATGACTCCCTCATCCAATACCAATACAATACCGAAGGAGAAATCAATGCAGTAAACGCAAACGTCGTCGTTATGAATAAACTAAATAATGAAATCAATACCGAAATTATTCAAAAACTTTCCAACTTAGAAAATATCTATGTAAAAGTCCCTTTAGGAAGTTTAGCAGGAATGAATTTTCTTTCCGGCATCGGTCCGGAAATTCCCATTAAAATTATCCCGCTCAACACCTTAGGCACAGAATATCGAACGGAATTTACTTCCGCCGGAATCAACCAAACTCGTCACAGAATTTATATCAAAGTCAGATGTGAAGTAAATGTGCTTTCCAATATTTCCTCCGACATCCAAAATATCGAGATCGAAATTCCCATCTCCGAAACGATTCTCCTCGGCAATGTCCCCTCCACCTATTTCGAATTTGGAAAGCAAACTCCGGTAAATGAAAATAATACATAAAGGCGAGCATTTCTGCTCGCCCTCTCTTTACTAATACTGTCCTTCCAAGAAGCGATTTTCCGCCGCTTCCTGTGCGGAAATACTATCGTTCCAATATCCCTCATTCAACGAAGTTCTAAAATAAGCTCTATACCGTGTAAAATCAAATTTCTCCGGTTCATGCTTCTCCTTATACTTCTGCTTCAAGAAATCCGTCTTACCCTTACCCTGACGCTTATTTCCCTTCGCATCTCTCACAACATAATACAACGTCTTAAACGGAAGCTGATTTAACGCATGCGGCTTTATTTTCTCGGTCATAGCAACTCTTGCGCCGTAATCTTCTCCCGAAACACCGGCAGAACCTTCCTTCACCTGCGCCATCGGAGTCGTCGCTAAAGAATTCCCCACCTTAAGAACTTCTCTTCTTCCATAAACATCTGACCAATAATCACTATCCTCCACGTTTGTATCTCCGAATACCAACTGCGTCTTTGTATTTGACACAACAACCTGCTTATAAAACTTCATTGACTCAGTCCGTGCCAACTGTGACAAATTCTGAATTGCCACAATCATCGCACATCTGTACTTACGGAATAATGTAAAGCATGTCTCGGTCTCCTTATTCACGAAATCCGGGAACTCATCAATATACAAAAAGTGCGGAATTCTCGTATTCTCGGTACCCGGACGGCGAAGCACCGCCGCTTGTAACGAAAGAATAAAGAACATCCCAAACGGCTTTGACAAAAGTGCACCTAACTCTCCTCGTCTCGTACAAACCGACACACATTGTCCCGTTCTCAATACTTCATCAAAGTCCAAATTCTTATCTCTCGAACACAAAATTTGCTTCACCATATCATGTCTCATCAGGTTATCCAACTGTGTCGCAGCACCATATAAAAACTTCTCGGTATCCTTTCTGCCACTACCGACCGTCCCCTGAATCGGACGACCGTTTAAGTCGCACGGCGGATTATAAAAGTTCTTCTCAAAGTACTTCACCAAAATTTTATATTCCTCCGCAAGTTCCGGATCCTTCTTCAACTCTTCACACATCAACTCTACAATATTGTAATCGTACAACATCTTCAACATATCTTCCAACGTCGGCAACTGTCCGTCATGCATTCTCGGATACATCACCTTAAGCAAAATCGCCAAATTCTCCAAAGCCTGCTGCGTTACCTGACCAAAGAAAATATTGTTTCCACCCGGATTTTCGCTTTCATACATTCCCTGTAAAACCGTCGCAATAATACTTGCCACCTCATCCGGATCCTCAATCTGAAACGGATTCATACCATAAGAATTCGGATCCTGCGGATCAATCGATTTCACTTCTATTCCAAAATTTGCCGCAACCTTCTTAAAATCACTGCAAAACTTTCCATCCGGCTCCACAACCGTAACACCCAAATCCTTATAAACCGTCTCTCCCGTCATCGGATCCACATATTTCACAAACTTCGAGACAATCTCATTAAACTCCTCTTCCTTGTTTAACGCCGGTTTAATATACGAAAGAGAAAATCTATCATTCAATTCCTCCAACGCAAATGGAGCCTCAATATACGCATATCCTTTATCCAACGCCTCAATCGCTGCTTTCTTCGCTTGTTCACGGAAGAAAAATTTCTTTTCAATATCCGACGCACACATCGGTAAAAGCAAGGTAGACGTTTTACCGGTACCCGTAGCACCTTGAATCAAAGTAGCCTCCATACGGCGATTCTCCGGCACAACAACCGGCTTTCCCGTCAAGGCATCTTTACAAACAGCCACTTCACAAGTATATTCTCCAACCGGCATTGCATTCGGTGCATTATCCAATAAAGTTAAATTCAACAATTGCCCTTTTGAATCCGGCCAATAAATCGCATCAAACAAATAGCCCGAAGTAATAAACAACATCAATAGCGGAAAATAAACCGTCCCGTAACGTACTGCCGAACTCACGATACCGTAACCATCATAAAAAACTCTCGTCACAACATCCGAACCCCAAAAAGAAAGGAAATACCAAATCAATTGATTTGACCACTCCGCTAGCATAAAAGCAGCCAACGTCGCAATCATCATCGTCGTTGCACTAAACATCTTCACCTTTTTAAACCGATTCTTTGCATAAGAAGAAGAACAAAAATGAGCAAATCCCGCAAGCGGCAACAAAAAAGCCAACGTATACTCATAGGAAGACCACATACTAATCCGATAAAATCCGGCATCATTCCCAATCAGCATCATCACAATAAAAGTAAAAACCCGATTAATCAGCACCAACGCCGTCGCAGCGTAAAAAACCTTACACATCAACTCATTATCTTTCAGTTTCTTCTTTAACCACATCAACAACCTCTTCACCGCCTATCCAAACCAATCCGCTATATTTTCTTATCAATCTCCACTTCGATATCATCAATATACTCAATCTCTTTAAAAGCCTTTTCCTTCTTCGGCAATTCACTGCTGCTCAACATTTTTTGTAAAGACTCTCTCTCAGAAAGCATCTCCTTCTCAATACTCTCTCTGTTCTTACCCTCAATCGCATCATTTAACTCAATTTCTTGATCAATAATGCTCCGAATCACCGGAGCCTCATGAATCATACCCGGATCCTCCGGATTATAATTCACATAACTCTCAAAATCATATTTCTTCGTAGGAAACTGTTTCAAATACTTCTTATCCAAGAAATCCGTCGTTCCCTTTCCGAATATCTGTTTACCGCCCGCATCACGCGTTTTATAATATAACGTTCTAAACGGCATCTCGTTCAATTGATACGGCTTAATATTTTCCGTAAAGTCAACACCCATACCGATTTTCTCCGGAGAAGCCTCCTCCTTCGTTACCGTACTAAGCGGCTTTGTACTTGCCGAGCTGGAAATATCCCAATATTCATATTTACCGAATGCCTTACTCCAATACTCACTATCTTCCTTATTTGTATCTCCAAACACCGCAACCGTCTTACTGTTCGAAGTAATAACCTCTTTATAAAACTTCATTGACTTTGTTCTCTCCAACTGTGACAAATTCTGAATCGCAATCGTCATACCGCAACGATACTTACGGAATAACGTAAAGCATGTCTCTGTATCCTTATTCACGAAATCCGGGAATTCATCGATATACATAAAATGCGGAACTCTTGTATTTTCATCTCCCGGACGACGTAAAACAGCATCCTGCATTGTCAAAATATAGAACATACCAAACGGCTTCGCCAATAACGCACCAAGTTCTCCACGCCGCGTACAAACCGAAACGCAGCACCCCTGCGATAACACTTTATCCAAATCGATATTATTATCCCGACTGCATAAAATTCTTCTAACTTTCTTATTTCGCATCAAGTTGTCAAGCTGCGTTGTCGCACCATATAAGAACAATTCCGTCTCTTTTCTGTTACTCCCCACAGTACCCAAAACCGGTTTTCCGTTAATATCAAGCGGCGGCTTATAAAAATTCTTCTCAAAGTATTTAATCAAAATCGCATATCTTACACTCAAAACCGGATCTTGCTTTAATTCTTCACACATATCTTCCACAACATCATAATTATATAAACACTCCAACATATCCTCCAATGTCGGCATCGCACCATCATGCAGTTTCGGATACATTACCTTTAACAAAATCGCCAAATTTTCCAACGCCTGTTGCGTAACCTGACCAAAGAAAACGTTACTCGAATCCGGATTTTCACTCTCATACATTCCCTTTAATACCGTCGAAATAATACTTGCCACCTTCGCCGGACTCTTATTAATAAACGGATTGATTCCATAAGAATTTGGATCCAACGGATCAATCTTATACACCATAATTCCCAAATTATCCGCCACCAAGCGAAAATCATCAATAAAATTTCCATCCGGCTCCAAAACCGTAATACCAAGATCCTTAAAGATAATCTCCTTCGACTCCTCATCAACACCCTTAATCATCGGTTTCAAAATTTCCATAAACTCCTTCTCACGCCCAAAAATAGGACGTAAAAAGTTAAGCGAAAAGCAATTATTTAAGGTCTCATTATCATACGGCGCATTCACATACGCACAACCACTGCTAAGTGCCTTAAAACCAAGCTCCTTCGCTTTTTCCCGGAAGAAATACTTCTTCTTCAAATCCGAAGCACACATCGGCAACAACATCGTAGACGTTTTACCGGTACCAGTAGCACCCTGTACCAATACGGTCTCCATTCTTCTTGCCTCCGAAACCATAACCGGCGCACCGGAATCAAGATCATCACAAAGTCTTACCTCACAAGTCATCTCACCAACCGCATCCGGATTGGTTTTCGAAGAAAGCAAAGATAAAGCCTTCAACTTTCCGATCGGATGTTCATTATCCATTACCAATGCAATCGACGTAGGCGTAATCGCAACCACACAAATCGGAAGATATAACGTACCGTACCGCAAAGCATCCAAGAAAATCTTCATTCCCTGCTCACTGCTTGCAATCAATCGCAAAATATTTCCGTTATCCACCGAACGAATCACGTAAAGAATAAACTCATTCCCCCACTGTGCCAACATCGTAAAAGTAATCGTCGCAAGCAACAGATAAGTAACAAAATAGCCTTTTATCTTATTTTCGGTATTACTCGCATACTTCGAAGAACAAAGATACGCAAATCCTGCAAGCGGCAATAAAAATGCCAACGCATATTCCTCCGAATGCCAAAACAGACCTCGAAACATTTCGTTTGAAGTCATCAGCATATTTTTCCCCGCAAATAATAAGCAAAGCATAATTAATCGATTTAATATCACAACAATTGTCATTCCATAAAAAAGTTTCGTCAAAAACTCCGGATTGTCAAATTTCTTCTTCAATTGCTCAAACAAGGAACAGCCACCCCTTTTGAAAGCTAAATTTTCTATTGATTATATCGGTAAAAAAATTCTACAATTAACCATATTTCATCACACTACATCTATAATTTTATCACAAACCCAATATGTAAACAAGAGGAAATCACAAGATTTTCACAGCTTTCAAAAATAATAGCCTCCTCTAATTTATATATTTTCCAATCTATCGTACGGACAGCATTCATGCTGTCCTGCTTCTCTGAATTTTCCTTGGACAGCATAAATGCTGTCCCTACAATGTTTGCACCATTTTTATAATTTTAACTCTATCCTATAATATATCATTGTACGGACAGCATTAACAGTCAAAACTTTCCAATCACTTCGTTCTTGGAGTTTCTTTGTATAGGACGTACAAGCCGTTCGTTGCACTCACGGTGTTACGTCCGCAATGCTGTCCTGCTTTTACCGCATAATCTTCGGCACAAACAGCGCAAGCCCCACCAAAACCGCCGTAAAAGCTGCTAAAAGCACGGCTCCCGCCGCAACATCCTTTGCAATCTTCGCAAGAGGTTTATATTCCATCGTCACCAAATCCACCGTATTCTCAATCGCCGTATTAATTAATTCCGTTGTAATCACCAAGCCCACCGTAAGACCAACAATCGCAATCTCAACACCGGATAACTTAAAATAAATCGCAGCTCCAAACACCAAAATTCCCGCAATAAAATGTGTCCGCATATTTCGTTCATTCATCAAACAATGAAAAATTCCCGCCATCGCATCCTTAAAACTATCCGTAAAATGTCTCTTTTTCTTCAACAAATTATTCTGCAAATGACTTACCGCTAATTTTCTTTTCACTCCGAATCACTCCATCTTTCACCAAACAAATTCCGTAAAATTCATCCTCTAAATAAACCCGATACCGTCCCTCAGCAACTTCCGTCTTCACCGGAACACCATTTCGATAAAGCCGACTCTCCTCTTCCGTCAGCACCAACTTTTCAAATCGACTCAACGCCTCTTCTATCGAAACAAAACATTTTTGAAAATTTTGTTCCAACTCCCCCAACTTACAAGCCGAATCCAATGCAAAATTTCCCGCCTTTAATCTCACCAACTCCGACATCACCGCACCGCAGCCAAGCTTTTCTCCAATATCCTTACACAATGTCCGAATATACGTCCCCTTCGAGCAATGTACCGTAAACCGCACCTTTAAGCCATTTACTGAAATATTCTCAATCGAAAAAATCTCAATTTCTCTCGCTCTACGCTCCACTTCCATTCCGGCTCTCGCCAACTCATATAACTTCTTCCCATTTATCTTAATCGCCGAATACATCGGAGGAACCTGCTCTATCTTCCCCACAAAAGACACCAGCACCTCTCGAATCCGTTCTTCTGACAAATTTATTGTATCAAGCGATTCGCAAGTCTTTAGTGTCTTCCCCCAAATATCCTCTGTATCCGTCTCAATCCCCAACGTCAACTCCGCCGCATAAACCTTGTCCTCCTGCTCCAAATAAGAGATAGCCTTCGTCGCACAGCCAACCGCAACCACCAGCACTCCCGACGCATTCGGATCCAAAGTCCCCGTATGCCCAACAGAACGGGTCTGAAACAATTTTCTCACCTTCGCCACCACATCAAACGAAGTCATCCCCGGCTCTTTCTCAATATTCAAAAACCCGTCCATAACCATACACCTCTAATCCTAACTCTCCCACTATCCCCGTACGGACAGCATTCATGCTGTCCCATTGCTACTCCACCTTCACATCCTTAAACATTCTCGGCGGATTAATATACGGTTTCCTCTCCACCGCATTATGCACTTTACGCTTAATATAATTCTCCAACTTCTCCATAAAAACTTCCGCACCGATTTCCTGATTCGCCACCATCGTCAAGCCCTTTTCCCAACTTGCCGTCAATTCCGGATTCAGCATATCCGGCATACTGTCCTTCACTACCTCGTAAATCAATTCGCCTTTTACACTCGGCGTAATCACCTGCGTCTTAGAATTGCACAAAATATACGCATTCTTCTGCAACTTCTTAATAATCTCCGCTCTTGTCGCACTCGTCCCGATTCCGGCACCTTTAATCTGGGCTCTTAACTCCTCATCTTCAATCAACTTTCCCGCATTCTCCATCGCCAAAATCATCGTACCCGTCGTATAACGACTCGGAGGCGTCGTTTCTCCCTCTTTTACCTCAATCTTCTCCAACTTCAAAAGCTGACCTTTTTTCAAGTTTCCCAAAGTCTCCTTCGCTTCACCGTTCTCCTTATTTGCTTTCATAATCTCCAAATATCCGATTTCCTTGCACGTTTTCGTATTCGCAAAAAAGAGCTCTTCCCCCACTTTTACCGTCATAGAAACACGATTAAACACCGCCGGCGGATAAAAAACTGCCAAAAAACGAATTCCAATCATTTGGTAAATCGCTTTCTCCAACTCCTTCAAACCCGAATAATTCTCAAATCCCTGTCCCGTCGGAATAATCGCATAGTGATCCGTAATCTTCGAATCATCCACATATTTTGACTTCAGTAAATTCAAAGAATACTTTCTGCCAATCACATTCCCCGCAGCCACTTTCACAACATCATCCGCACAACGATTTGCCAAACCATTCACATTCTTCGCAATCTCCTTCGCAATCGCCGTCGACAAAACTCTCGCATCTGTTCTCGGATATGTCACCAACTTTTTCTCATAAAGCGTCTGCACCACCGATAACGTCTCATCCGGAGAAATCTTAAAACGCTTCGAACACTCATTCTGTAACTCCGCCAAATTAAACAACAGCGGCGCATTTTCCTTCTGCTGCTTCTTCTTAAGCTCCACAATCTCTCCTTCCGTATTTTTTCGAAGCTCCTCCGCTAACTTCTCCGCATCCTTCTTCTTTTTAAAACCCGTATCATTATATAACAACGGCGAATTAAAATATGCCGTACCTTCCGCCGCACGCCATTCTCCGACGCAATTTTCCTCTCCGATATTAAATTCACTATTTAACTTGTAAAAATTCGTCTTCACAAAATTTCGGATTTCCCGTTCTCGATCCACAACCATGCCAAGCACACAAGTCATCACACGTCCAATCGCAATTACCACTTTTTCCTCTTTCCCCACAATCGAAACCGCTCTGCCATAAAGCAAAGTCAACAAACGAGAAAAATTAATTCCAATCAAATAGTCCTCCTTCGCCCGAAGATACGCCGAATCCGCCAAAGAATTATACTCCTCAAGCGGTTTCGCCTCACGAATCCCACGCAAAATTTCCTCCTCCGTCTGCGAATCAATCCAAACACGCCGCTTATCCTTCTCTCCCACTTCCGCCATTTGATCCACCAAACGATAAATATACTCCCCCTCACGCCCCGAGTCAGTACAAACATAAATCTTCTCCACATCCTCACGGCATAAAAGTCCTTTCACAATCTCAAACTGCTTCTCCACCGAAGAAATTACCTCATACTTATACTCCAACGGCAAAAAAGGCAATGTCGAAATAGACCATCGCCTCAAATTCTCATCATACTTCTCCGGGTAACTCATATTCACCAAATGCCCCACACACCAAGTAATCACATACTGATCATTCTCAATATATCCATCCCGCGTCGGCGCATTCACTTTCAAAATCTTCGCAAACTCCTTCGCCACACTCGGCTTTTCCGCAATAAATAAACTCTTCCCCATAACATCTCCACATTCTTCTCATTTTGCTATAGTATACCGAAAACGCCAACAAAAAGCAAGCATTTCGCAAAACGCAAATATCCCCGATGGTTACAGATCAGACTATATCTTTTTATCGTTTTATTAAATTTTCTGCTTCTTCTGTGGACAGCATGAATGCTGTCCCTACAATGATTCTGCAATTATTATAAAATGATATAGTCTAATTTGTAACCATCTTCCTATGTTACCTGAAATTAACAGTCCTCCAATAATTGACACAGTAATGCAAAAAGTGGTAAAATATAATTGTATACTTTAAGCAGCATTGTTATTTTTTGGAGGTGTATCTCATGGATAGAGATCTTTCAGATTTACTGATTGAAACATACGGAGCGACGATTAACGACATCGTCAATTTAAATGGTGACCTCAAAATCGACACCTTTTCTCATTCATTGAAATTATCCAGTTGTATGATGGAATTTGTGGACTATCTCAGAAAATTGTCGGTAGAAGATTTAACAAAGAAAATCAAACATAAAGAACGAGATTTGTTTATTAATTACATAAAAAATCTTACATTGGTACAATACGATAAGTTAATTGTACTGTGTTGGTGGCATGACATCGGAAAAATAAAAATTCGAAAAGAAATTTTGACAAAACCCGGAAAATTAACAGAAGATGAATATAAAGAAATGTCAAAACATGCTGCACACAGTGCAAATCTTCTTCGTGAATTAGGCTTCAGCGATGATATTGTTGCCAGTGTATTCTTCCATCATCCGAAGAATTTTTCAGAAAAGAAAATTTACAGTTTCTTACCCGCTATTTCTTTGCTTGAAATTACCGATATCTATACCGCATTAAAAGAGCCTCGTATCTATCGAGATGAGATGTTAAGCACGCAAGAAGCACTAAAAATTCTCCAGTCCGAATTAGAAAAAGGACTCGGGAATCCGTTTTATAAACTCTTCATTGAATTTGTCAATGAAAAAGAAAAAGAACATTATGATATTTTTAAGCGCTTTGAAAATACAACCCTACAAGACATTGTGGATAAAAGCATTCACTATGTGGATAAGCATAAACAAGTATCCGCTGCTCCGGTTGTTACCATTAAATAAGGAGTTTTAGCAAAGGGGACGGTTCTGAGAAATAGAACCGTCCCCTTTGCTAAATAAAGCATCTTTAAACATGTTTTTTAGTACTTCTTCAATATCTTTTTCTTCTTTTTTCGCCTTTTTTCTATCTCAATTTTGCAAAATGGAAACGTCTCCGATGCAAAATATAACACTAAACTCCTCTATAAAAATGACCCGATGTATACCCAAAAGTCTCTGTCTTCTTTCCGACTTTCACTTGTCTTAAAATCTTCTCTCTTTCTTCCTTCGTTTCCTCAAAGAAATACACACGGAAATAATCCACTTCCTCTTTCAAATAACCACACACTTCCGGTGCAAATAAAATCTTACTGTTTAACAACTGAATTCGACAAACTTCCGGATCCGTCAAAATCGGGAATTTCTCGCCGGTTCTGTCTTTTAAGGTATAATCCTTCTTTTGGCATAATCCACAATGAAATTTCCCCGCTATCTCGCTCCCAATCGGACAATGCTCACTAATCATCAGCGGCAATCTGCCATAAACGGTAACCTCTTTCTCCAAATCCGTCTCTATCTTTTTCATTTCCTCCAAATTCAATTCAAAAGATAAATTCACACCTTTTATCCCATACTCTTTCAAAAGTTCCGCCGTATAAGAATGAAAGACATTAAAAGACATATCCGCATAAATATTTTTACAATCTCTCACCAATTCCAACTGCCCCGGATTTCCAATCAAAACAGAATCCGAATCAATCTTAATTTGCTTTCTCAGCGAAACCGCCGTAAGATACGGGACCACTTCTTTTTCCGGAAAACGTAACCGAATTTCCTCAGAATACTCCTTTAGCGGAAGATAAATTCGATCCGCCAACTCCAAACCTTCTAAATCAGACGCCCGATACAAATAAACCGAAATCTTTCCTTCCCGTTTCTTTTCAGCAATGGAAAGTTTCTGCAAATTCGCAGAAGGCAATTCTTTTACTGAAAATGCCCGCTTTTGATAAAGTTCTTCACAACCCTCTCGACGTAACTGATTCAACACCGACACCGGAACCAAACAATTTCCGTTAATCTCAACCTTACACTCTGATAACGAAAAGGGTGTATCTCCCAATTTTCCAAACGCCTTCGCTATATCTTCCTCGCGAATCGCCTTATTCACCGCCTCTATCGCAACAAATTCACTTCGTGTTACAACCCGATGCCCGTCAAAATCATAAAACTCAGCTGATATCGGTTGAGTTAACTCAACTTTTACTTCAACTCCAATCGGAACCTTCTTATAAAACTTTCCATCCGTAACTTTCTTTAATTCCGCATTTAACTTCTTATCCGAAATTTTATAAACCTCTTCTCCCGCCTTTATTGTTCCACGAATATCTCCAAGCTTTACAACATCTCCGGCACAAGCACTCTTTACCTGCTTTCCGTCTTTTTCAAGATAAGTCACAATATTTCCCGGCAGGCCCTCATGAACAACCTCAATTCCATCGCCCTCCGCAATATCCTGCGCCAACTTCACCGTAACCAGTGCTCGCTGCGGCTGATAAGCCACTACTTTTCCTAAATAAGTGCCCCAATGTTTCGGACGCGTCCGACAAATTAAATCCTTCCCTAACTTCTTCTCATAATAACCATTCGAAAAACCGCCACGATTAAATACCTGCTTTAACTTCTCGACATCTTCCTCCGCCACATGATACCGCGCTTCTTTTCCCTTTTCAATCAGGTCATACGCCAAATCAATATACTTCCGATAAATACTCGTCACGCAAGCAACATACTCCGGCGACTTCAAGCGCCCTTCAATCTTTAAGGAACGAACCCCGATTTTTATCAACCGCACCAAATCATGAATTCCACACATATCCTTCGGACTCATAATATAACTTAAGCAATCCCTTGTTGAGTCCTTCGTCAATTCCCTTTCTCCTTCACAAAGCGCATAAGGTAAACGACAAGGTTGCGCACATTTCCCGCGATTTCCGCTACGTTCTCCTATCAAGCTGCTCAAACGACATTGACCCGAATAACAGATACATAACGCCCCATGCACAAACACTTCAATTTCGGTATCGGTACTCCGGCAAATCTCCTCAATTTCGTCCAAGCTAAGTTCTCTTGACAAAACCACTCGTTTAAAACCCAAACTCTTTCCGAATTCCACACCACTCGTCTGATAAATCGTCCCCTGCGTACTAAAATGAATTTCCGCCTCCGGAATCATCTTCTTTAACTCATGTGCGACTCCCAAATCCTGAATAATAAACGCATCCACGCCATAAGAATACATTTTCTTCGCAAACTCCAAAACTGCCGGTAACTCATCATCATGGACTAATGTATTCAACGTCAAATGAATCTTCACATTCCTCACATGCGCGTACTCCACTACTTTTTTTATATCTTCATCAGAAAAATTGGCAGCAGAATGCCGTGCGTTAAAAGACGCGCCCCCTAAATAGACCGCGTCCGCACCCGATTCCACTGCCGCTATAAATTGCTCATATCCTCCCGCAGGAGCCAATAATTCAATCTTATTCTTCATCCCAGTTTGTCCACACATTCTGAACATCGTCATTATCTTCCAAGGCATCAATTAATCTCGTCAATTTTGCCGCAACTTCTTCCTCTACATGCACATAATTTTGAGGAACATATTTAATCTCAGCCTCTGCCAATTCCAATTTTTCTGATTCTAACTTTTCACGTACCGCCGAAAAATTCTCCGGTGCCGTTAAAATTTCATAGCATTCGTCCTCTGCCGAAAAATCATCCGCACCGGCATCTAATGCCAACATCATCAAATCATCTTCCGAAATCTTATCGTTTTTCTCAATCACAATAACACCCTTACGATCAAACATAAAGCCAACGGAACCCGTTTGACCCAAGTTTCCGCCATGTTTATCAAATAAATGACGCATATCTCCCGCCGTTCTGTTTCGGTTATCCGTTAATGCCTCAACGATAATCGCCACACCGGCAGCACCGTAACCCTCATACATCAAAGATTCATAATTTGCCGTATCTCCGTCACCGGCAGCCTTCTTAATACTTCTCTCGATATTATCATTCGGAATATTCGCTGCCTTTGCTTTCGCAATAATATCTCTCAATTTCGCATTTGCATCAGGATTTGGTCCTCCGGACTTTACCGCAACCGCAATTTCTCTTCCGATTTTCGTAAAGATTTTACCTCTTTGTGAATCCGCTTTTTCCTTCTTATTCTTAATATTTGCCCATTTACTGTGTCCTGACATATTCATACTCCTTTCAAATCACGCTATTTACGCGAATCATTTTATCATATTCTACAGCATTTGTCAAAAAACACAAACCAAATTAACATTCCAACGGTTACTGGTCAGACTATAGCTTTTTATAATGAGGCTACAACCATTGTAGGGACAGCATTCATGCTGTCCTGCTTTTTGCCTTTTCTGTGGACAGCATGAATGCTGTCCCTACAGTGTTCGTAACATTTTTATAATTTTAAGTCTGATTAGTAACTTCCAACGTCCCGGTTATATTATATCCGCCACTTTCTTATTCACGAAGGAAATCCTTTACTCTGCCTTTCGATACCAATTTATTACCCGAAATCGTTAAATCAGTCCCACGAAATTGATTTAATGCCTTATACAAACCTCGAATATCATCCTTTTCATACGCAAATGTCTTTAATGGAGAATTCGGAACCTTTCGGCAATAAAACATAATCTTCTGAATATCAGAAGGAATTTGGTATTCAAACGCATCTGTTGCAAATACAGTGTCCTCCCCCAAATTAATTCGCCAAGCGTCTTGAACCGGTTTTTTTCTGCAAAATTCCAAAGAAATATTCTCCATACTCAAAACATCTTCATATTCTTTATAATGTGACTGATCCCCATAACGACGAATATCCGCTTTCAACGCTTCACAAACTTTATACTTCACTAAATTTTCAGAAAGATATTCCAAAATTCCCGATACATCCGCGCCCTTATGGACTTTTTTTCCTAAATCTGCAAATACTGCATTTACAAACTCTTCCTTCGATAACTCATCCGCCTGAAACTCTTTCATAATCTCTTTAGGCACACGATAATGATTTCCCGAGTCTTGCGTTGCTATCAAAATAAGATTGGTTAAAATAAGCACCTCCTCATCTTCCATTGCATATGTCGTTTCAATTCCCAACCTTTTACTATCCTGTTCATATTGTTTTTGAAAATATGCATCCGCAAAATTTCCAACACTAATACAAGCCGTCAAAAGTGCCAAGGCAAGTGCAACCTTCGGATTGGTCTTTTTCTGATTTGTTTGATATTTCTTTGCCTCCTCTAAGGTCTCTTTCTTGTCAACATAACGAATCCGACGCTTCTTTGGAACTTTTTTCAAATTTTCCATCGAAATCTGACTGGAATACTCTGAAACATACTCACTGTCAGGCAATCTATTTTCCCTATTCTGCCTTCTTCTGTGCTTTCCGGCATCTAATCTTAGGAGCGGTTCCGGACTAATTTGCTCCTTCTTTTCTTGGGTTAACTCCGAACTCGTTTTATCTCGCGCTTCTTGTTCGATATAAGCCTGATATTCTTGAAATAATTGCTGATCAATCTTCTCTAAATCACTAAGACTCTCCAAAATTGTCTTTACCAATTCATTTTTATCCTGTGTCAATCGTGCATCCGATGTCATTTCAAGCAATTCCGTCATCAAGCTCATAATGGATTTCTCCGCCATATTAGCCCCATCTTTACACAACCAAACTCCATGTTCGCTAATATCCGGCATCTTTCGTTCTTCAACACCATATTCCATCGAACGATTATATAAATTTTTTCGTCTTAAAAAAATAGAATCCACTTTATGCTCTGCGTCTTTTAAGAACTTCATGTATATCGTATTTTCCTGAAATTCTCCACGCTTTCTCTCCTCTTTCACTAATTCTGAAAGAATCACCTTCATTACCGCAGGACTCTTAACATACTCATAAAAATCTGAGCCGCTCCAAATCCTATTCAATAACATATTTCCTGCCACTTCATTAATTTTATTAATTCCAACCACTTACGTCCCACCTCACCTATCCTCTATGTCGTCAAAAATGCTGCATTAATTAACTCCTTTTTCGGCGGGGACGTTTCCATTTCCGAAAATCTCCTTCTTTTTCGCAACGGGGACGTTTCCATTTTGCAAAATCTCCTTCTTTTTTCGCAAAATGAAAACGTCCCCGCTGCAAAATTCCTCTCACTTATACTGTCTCTCTTCCCATCCGAAACCAGCCGTTAAAAATTTTCATAAAACTCTTCGGAAAACTCAATTTATCCACATCATATTTCGCACAAATCGCCACTTTTGCAATCTCTGCACCATCCTTTAAATACACCATTTCGCCAATCTGCTCTCCCGCCTTCACCGGTGCTTTTAACCGCATAAAATTCACTTGTCTCTCTACTCCCTTTAACCCTTTCTTCTCGGTCAGCTTACTCACGTCCTCCGCAATCACGCCCGTCACGAAATCCTCCTCACCGCGCTCAACTTTCGTATCTCCTACTTCCGTCCCCTTCTCATCCAGCATCGTCACCGCATAATTCGCAAAACCGTAATCCAGTAACTTTGTCGCGTCATTAAACCGATCCTTTGTTGTCGGCGCCCCCAAAATGACACCTACCAACTGCATATTATCCCGTTTCGCCGTCGCCGACAAATTATACAACGCAAGCGACGTCGAACCTGTCTTCAAACCGTTCGCCCCATCATAAAAACGAATCAGCCGATTGGTATTCACTAACTGCGATTTTCCATCTCTTAGCGAATCCATCCAAATCGTCGTATAATCAAAAATCTTCTTATGTTTAATCAATTCTCGCGACATAATCGCAATATCATACGCCGAAGTCACATGCCCCTCCTCATCGATTCCGTGGCAATTCTTAAACGTCGTATCCTTCATCCCAAGCTCCTTCGCCCGCTGATTCATCATCTCCACAAAAACCTCTTCGCTTCCGCCAAGAAACTCCGACATCGCCACACAACAATCATTCGCCGAAACCACGCAAATCGCCTTTAACATATCATTCACCGTCAGTTTCTCATTCTCATTCAGCCAAATTTGCGAACCGCCCATCTTTCTCGCCCGCTCACTACACGGAACCAAATCATCCAAAGAAATACTTCCGTCCTCCAACGCTTCCATAATCAAAAGCAGCGTCATCACCTTCGTCACACTCGCCGGACGAAGAACCTCATGTTCGTTATAAGAATATAAAGTCTCTCCCGTTTCCGCTTCTATCAAATAAGCCGCCTTTCCCGTCAAATTCAACTTATTCTCCGCAAAAGAAAAAGAAGTAAAAAAGAGACTCAACACCAACATCATACTAATTACTTTTCTCCACATAAAAATCACTCCTCACCGCCATGTTATGCGGATAAGAAGTGATTTATACGTGTTACTTAGAAATTTTTGTCTATTCATACCCAAGCCATACAATATAACTCTACTCAAACAACGATAAAATATCCTCTTTACTCAACTGATTGATAAACACTTCCTCCGTCGACAAAACGTCATCAATCAACTGATTTTTCTTCTCCTGCAACAAATGAATCTTCTCCTCCAAACTGTTCTTCGTAATCAACTTATACACCTGCACATTGTTCTTCTGCCCGATTCGGTACGCCCGATCCGTCGCCTGATTCTCCGCCGCCAAATTCCACCATGGATCATAATGAATCACCACATCCGCACCCGTTAAATTCAAACCTGTACCACCGGCTTTTAAAGAAATCAGAAACACTTTAACATCCTCATTCTTATTAAACTCATCCACAAGCTTAATTCGCTCATTCACCTTCGTCTGTCCGGTAAGCTCAAAATACGAAATTCCACGTGCCGACAGTTCCTTCTCAATCAACCCGAACATCGAAGTAAACCCGGAAAACAGCAAAATCTTATGTCCCCCGGAAACCGCTTCCGAAATAATCTCCATGCACTGTTCCAACTTTCCGGAACCGGCTTTATACTCCTTTAAGAATAACGCCGGATGACACACAATCTGCCGAAGTCGCGTCAATAAAGCCAAAATTTTCAACTTATTTTTCTCAAAATCCGAATGCTCAAGTTCCCGCCACAAATCCTGCTTCGCATTCGCCAAATACGCAAGATACAGCTTCTTCTGCTCCTCCTGCATCTCGTTATATAAAATGCTAACCGTCTTCTCCGGAAGTTCCGTCAAAACTTCCTTCTTATTCCGGCGCAAAATAAACGGCTCAATCAACATCTTAAGACGATTCAAAGAAGCCTCATCCTTCTCCTTCACAATCGGAAGCTCATAATTCTTCTTAAATTTGCTGTACCCAAATAAATATCCCGGCATCACAAAATCAAAAATCGACCACAACTCCGAAAGCGAATTTTCAATCGGCGTACCGGTAAGCGCAAACTTGGTCTCCGCCGAAATCCGCTTCACAGCTCGTGCATTTTGCGTATTGCTGTTCTTTATGTATTGCGCCTCATCAATCACCGCAAACTTAAACTCCGCCTTACGCTCCTCATACAAGTCAATATCCCGTTTTAGCAAATCATATGACGTAATCACCACATCATATTGATTGTAATTTTCAAGCAATCCTTCTCGATAAGTCGCATTCCCCGTCATCACCAAAGTACGAAGACCTCCCGCAAACTTATGAATCTCATTCTCCCAGTTTAACGCCAAAGAACTCGGACAAACTACAATCGACGGCTTATCTCCGCCATCTTCCACATACTTCAAAATCACCGCAATCATCTGAAGCGTTTTCCCCAAACCCATATCATCCGCCAAAATACCGCCCAAATGATAATGTTCTAAGGTTTTCAACCACTGATATCCCTTCTTTTGGTAAACACGCAAGATGGATTCCATCGAATTCGGTAACGTTTCGTTATCCTCCTTCAGAGTCACCAAATCCTTATAACTCTCAGCCTTCTCAATCTGCACATTTCCCATATCCGCCAAAAGCTTATCAAAATACAAACCCCGGTAAACCGGTAACCGGATTCTACCATTCTTTATATTCTTAAAATCAAACTCCGCACCACTCGTCAAATTATCCAAAAAACGAAGCGTCGTATCCTCCTCCGAAAGCGACAAAAACGACCCATCCTTCAAACGATAATACTTCTTCTTCATTTGATACCGCTTCATAATCTCCGACAATTCTGCTAAATCAAAATCACTATCCGCAAGCTGTATCTCCAATAAATTATTCGTCACTTTCACACCAATCGAAGAAAGTTTCGGCTGCTTTAACTTTCGCGCCTTTAACGCCTCCGTCGCTAAAACTTCAAACTTCTCCATATAGTAATTGATATCATTCGTCAAAAAGCCATAAATCCGCTCCTCATCCGTAAGCAACATATTCTTATTCTCATAATGAACCTGAAAACCGCTGTTATGGAAAATCTGCATCACATCTTCTTCCGCCCGCTTATTTCTCGCCACCTCAAACTGTAAATCCGCAAACGGATTAAACTCAAAATCCCCGTAGCAAAATCGAATATCTGCAATCACAGAACCAGCTTTATCCATATCCAATAAAACTTTCACCGCAAGTTCCTTTGGTTTATACTTCTCAACCAGCTCCTCCCCCAATGCTTCCGTTGCCACATATTCCGAAACAAACGGCTGAATCACCGAAAAAAACTCCGGCAACTCCTTCTCTTCAAATTCCACACGCTGTTTCCTCGACTCCGAAAAAAACAACAAAAATTTAATCAGTCCGGCTTTCTCACTCGGACAACGGAAAAAGCAATCCTCTGTTTTCAAATACAAATATTTTTCTCCTGCAAACAAAGAACAATTATCCAATAAAAACGAAATTTCACATTTTCCTTTTTCATTCCTTTTCACCGCAAACAGAGGATTCTCCGGTAAATCGGTAAACAAACACTCCTCCGAAGAAAACTCCACCATTCTCCCCACAAACAATTCAAAAAAATCATCCAGCAACCTTCCATGCAAATTAAATTTCGCAAGCGTACCACAAGAACTCCAATAATTGCCATAAGAAGTCTTCGCATACTCCATAAGATTGGTATATGTTAAAATAAACTCCAAAAGCTTTAAATCCCGCGTATCAAAAGCTGATTTGGTATGCACAAACTCTAATTTTTTTCCATAATAAACTCTCTGCTCCTGCCGCACCGCATTGGAAAATTGCGATAAATTCTTTAAATTGTAAAATTGCGTCCTTCCAATCTTAAAACCAACTGCATATCCACCAAATTCATCTTCTATCACATAAGGAACAATCCGAATATCCCCGTTTCCTTCTTTATTCGGATTATCTTGAACCGAAAACAAAGACAATAACTTCTCAAAACGATTTTCCGAAGAAAATTCTTCCACCTCTCGCGCCTCAAGCGCATATAAAGTTGCCAAAATATGCTTACAAATCGTACTGCTATCGTCGCAAGTACAATTTGCCCGATAAACTTCACCATCCACAATCTCAACATCCACCGAATAAAAATTTTCAATCTTTCCCTCTACGTTTGCCGAAATATCCAAACAACCGGGAAAAATTTCAGAAATCTCATCAATATGAACTCTCCCTTCACGAAAATATCTCTTCGCCCGAAAAGTCCTCATCTCTCCCGCCATCTCATTAAAACGCTCCACTTCTCCACTCTTCAGCATAAAAAACCTCCATCAATCATCGAATAGTTTATTATACACCAAAATCTCTAACGAATCCATAAAAATGACAAAGTTTTTGTTTTTCAAATCAATCTATCGTACGGACACAATAAATTGTGTCCCTACAGCTTTTGCATCGTCATTGTACGGACAGCATTTATGCTGTCCTATTTCTAATCTCTGCCTATTTCGTGGGCACAATAAATTGTGTTCCTACGATGATTGTGCCGTCATGGTAGGGGACGGCGTCCTCGACGTCCCGATATATTTGTAACAATTTAAGTCCAAATTGTAACTATATAGGTTACAGGTCAGACTATAGCTTTTTATAATGATGCTACAACCATTGTAGGGACAGCATTCATGCTGTCCTGCTTTCTGCCTTTTCTGTGGACAGCATAAATGCTGTCCCTACAGTGTTCGTAACATTTTTATAATTTTAAGTCTGACCTGTAACCTATATATGTTCATTTTCATTTACATAATATTGACTTTTCGATAGAAATTTGGTACAATATTTAATGAATTATTTTCTAATGACTAAACTTCTCTTTTTTTAGAAGTTGGACGTTTAAGGAGGAACACTTATGAGTTTAAAAATCATTAAAACCCTCGATGAATGTACGGGACATCTTCTTGTAACACACGATGGCCGTTTTCATCCGGACGAGATTCTGGGAACCGTTATCCTGTTTGAAGCGTTTAACGGAAACGTTTCCCTGCTTCGAACCAGCAATCCCCCTAAGTACTTAAAAATTCCACACGTTGTCTATGATGTAGGTCACGAAATCGGTTATACCCGCTATGACCATCATCAGCTCGGTGGAAACGGAAAGCGCAGGAACGGAGTTCCCTATGCCTCCGCCGGATTACTCTGGCGCGATTTCGGCGACATCGTATTGATGAACAAAAGTGTTCCGCCGGATTACATCAATCCTATCTGGAAAGCAATCGATAACAGATTGATTCAAACTGTCGACTGCTACGATAATGGCTTTCTTCCGGCAGAATGTTCCGACTTTAGTATAAATCGGGTCATCAGCAACTTCAATCCAACATGGTTGGAACAGGAAGCGTCAAATGTGGCTTTCTTAATCGCATTCGAGGTCGCAAAACAAATCTTTAATCGCGAACTTGAAAGAGTCAAAGCACAGAAATTGGCGATTCCTATGGTGGAAGCAGCGATTGAAGAAAGCAACGACGGCATTATGATTTTGAATTCTTCGGTTCCTTGGGACGGTATTGTCGTAAACTCCTCGCTTCCCAAAGCGAAGGAAATCCTCTATGTCATTACGCCAAGCCTTCGAAAAGGCTACAATATTGTCGGCGTAAAAAAATCTTCAACTAACTTTGAAGTACGAAAGCCGTTTCCGAAAAGTTGGGCAGGATTGCCTAAAAAACTTCTTCGTGAAATTACCGGTGTAGAAACCGCACATTTCTGTCACTCGGCACGATTCATCGCCGGGGCCAAGACACTGGAAGACGCAAAAAAATTAGCCGCAATCGCGGCTAATTATCCGGAAGAACTTCCGGAACTCAAAGAGGGTTAACCCCCTCTTTTTTTCTTTTAATTAATTTTCCTCTCATCCGTACGGACAGCATAAATGCTGTCCCTACAATATTTGTACCATTTTTATCAAGCTTCTCTCATCCGTACGGACAGCATTCATGCTGTCCTATTTCCTAACTCTCCTCCAGTTTTAGAAGCTTCCTCTCATCCGTACGGACACAATTTATTGTGTCCTATTTTTTAAATCTCCTCCAGTTTTAAAGTCTCCTCTTATCCGTACGGACAGCATTCATGCTGTCCTATTTCTTAACTAGCCTTCGTCTTATGCGCTTTCTTTTGTAAATACATTCGACTGTCCGCATTTTCAAACAGCTGTCCCTTCGTTGAAAATTCCTGCAAAGTAGAAATTCCAAAGGAAAACATCACTTCCGAAAACACATCTTGAATCGTCCGAAGTTTTTCCTCCAAATTCTTCAAATCCTTCTCCAAAACTACAAACTCATCGCCACCATAACGGAAAGAAAATTCAAAATACTCCTCTAATTTCCGCGCCAAATCTATCAAGATTTGATCTCCTTTCGCATGTCCCAAGGTATCATTTACAATCTTAAAATTATCAATATCAATCATCACTAACGCAAAATTTTTCTTTTCGCGAAAAAAATTTTCAAACTCTTCCTCAAAATAAGTCCGATTATAAATTCCGGTCAGTCCATCATAATACGCCATTTTATAGTATTTTCTCGTCTTCCATAAAGAGACTGCTAAAGCAATACATAAAATTCCACAAATTACGATAAGCACAGAAACACCTCCACATGAATTTCCTCCTACATAATATCGTCCTTTCATTACTTTTCTTAAATAGTCCAATGAAAAAATTTCATTATTAAATTCCTTTAAGGTTACATTTACTCCAAAATAGATTTTTTTAACTTATCAAATTCGTAGTCATAACTTTCCATAATGCTTTCGCTCTCTCAAACTCATTAAAGTGATTCTCCACTTGTGCATTAAACTTTTCTAACTCACCTAAAATATTGTTAAATTCCGGCATATTAAAATAAGCGCAAATCTGCGGTAGCGTCTTTTGCAAATTCTCTCTCATATCCTGAATAATTTCCCCATACTCCTCTCGATGCGTAATATACATATAAAGCGGTTTATATCTTACCCATCCCAAACAAGCCTTATAAAAACGATTCACAATTTCCAAAGACTCTAAAGGATTTATTTTCTTCAACTTTGTCGGCAAAACACCCTGCAATAAATTATTATAAATCGAAAATCCGTCATGAAACGTATATGTAGGAATGAGCTTTACGGTAGAACCCGCCAAACAGGTACTCAAAAACGTATCTTCTCCTCTTGCACCCGGTGGATTATAAAACGGATAAATTTTCGTTAAATCTTTCAAATTCAATCCTAAATTTCCACCTGTAATAAACTTCGCACCATTCACTTCTTCCACCAAAGAAATCTTTTTATTGATTAGCACATTTTTATCAGAATACGTCACTCCGCCATTTTGCATGATAGACTTAATACTATCCCAATTTAGTACATCATTGCTTAATGCCTTAATAAACGTCTTAAAAGTCTCTTCCGATAAAATATTATCAAACTCAATGCTTGGAATCGGTGAAATATATCCGCAATGATAACCGTTTGTCACGTCTGCAAACTTTAACGCGTTAATATGCGACTCAATCACATGCTGACCACTCCATAGCGTAGAACCGTCATTTGCTGTCACCGCCATCGGATACTCATCGTCATCCATAAAAAGAATATAATCCATCTTATCTTTTAGCGCATAATACAAAATAATATTTCGTCGAACTGCATAACCGTTTCCGAAACATAAATGTGCTTCAGCAGCCTCCACAATTTTTCTATCAATCAGTTCCTCTGTAACCCGTGCAATATCCTCATCCCCGATAAAGTTCGTGCTTTCAAACCGCTCTAAAATCGACGGATTAATTGACGTATAATCCTCCAACTTCGTATTTTTGTAATTCAAATCATATGAAACAAACAAATGCAAACGAATTTTCCTATCCTTTAACATTTCAGATTCATCCAAATGGTACATATACGAATTTAAAACTTTCTTAAAATTTTTTCTACCGGTAGCAAACCCTATCCCCACATTAATAATTTCACTATTTTCCATATCTTCACTCATTTCTATAAAATTTGAAAATGCTACAACGGCGGACAACCCCTGCCCGCCATTGTTTTAAAACTTCAATTTCTCTTCAATATATGCTTCCAATTCCTCAATCGGAATACGAACTTGTTCCATTGTATCACGATCACGAACGGTAACCGCATGATCATTCTCCGAATCAAAATCGTATGTCACACAGAACGGAGTACCAATTTCATCCTCACGTCTGTATCTCTTCCCGATACTTCCCGCCTCATCATATTCACACATAAACTTCGCCGAAAGTTTCTCAAACAATTGCGTCGCCGGTTCCGATAATTTCTTCGAAAGCGGTAAAATCGCAACTTTTACCGGAGCCAAAGCCGGATGCAAATGCAAAACCGTTCTCACATCTCCTTCTGCAATCTCCTCCTCCTCGTAAGCATCGCACAAGAACATCAAGAACAAACGATCCACACCAACCGCCGGTTCTACGCAATACGGGATATACTTTTCATTTGTCTCGGTATCCAAATACGTCAAATCCGCCTTAGACGCCTCCATATGGCGAGACAAATCGTAATCGGTACGATCCGCAATTCCCCAAAGTTCTCCCCAACCAAATGGGAACTTATACTCAATATCCGTTGTTCCCTTACTATAGAAAGACAATTCCTCCTTCGAATGTTCCCGAAGTCGCAAATTCTCCTCCTTTGCACCAAGACGAACCAACCAGTCTTTGCAGAACTTCTTCCAATATTCATACCACTCTAAATCCGTACCCGGCTTACAGAAAAACTCCAATTCCATCTGTTCAAACTCACGCGTTCTGAAAATAAAGTTACCCGGCGTAATTTCATTACGGAAGGAACGGCCCATCTGCCCGATTCCCATCGGCATCTTTCTTCTTGTCGTTCTCAACACATTCTTAAAGTTTACAAACATTCCCTGCGCCGTCTCCGGTCTCAAATAAACCTCAGACTTCGCATCCTCGGTAACCCCCATAAACGTCTTAAACATCAAATTAAATTTTCGAATATCGGTAAAATCCTTCTTACCGCAATCCGGACAAGGAATTCCATTTTCATTAATAAACGCTACAAGCTGTTCATTACTCCAACCATCTAACCCGGTAATATCCTTTCCCTGTGCAGCGCCCCATTCTTCAATCAACTTATCCGCTCTGTGTCTTGTCTTACAAGCCTTACAATCAATTAACGGATCACTAAAACCGCCAACATGACCGGTCGTCACCCAAACTTGCGGATTCATAATAATCGCCGCATCAATTCCCACATTATAACGAGATTCCCGAATAAACTTCTGCCACCAAGCATCCTTAATATTCTTTTTAAGTTCACTTCCAAGCGGTCCGTAATCCCAAGAATTCGCAAGTCCTCCGTAAATCTCAGAACCCGCATAAACAAACCCTCTGTTTTTCGCCAATGCTACCAACTTATCCATCGTTAAATCCATATCTACGCCCTCTTTTCTGCCTATTTCGCGGACAGCATTCTGCCGCTTTCCTTCTGTACGGACAGCATTCATGCTGTCCACCACCCCATTCTGCCGCTTTCCATCCGTACGGACAGCATTCATGCTGTCCACCATGCTATTCTGCCGCTTTCCATCCGTACGGACACAATTTATTGTGTCCACCACGCTAATCCTCTACCGGTCTCATCAATGGGAATAAAATGCAGTCCCGAATATTATCCTGCTCCAAGAACAACTGTAACAAACGATCAATTCCCATACCCCAACCGGAAATCGGCGGCATACCATATTCCATCGCAAGTAAATAATCGTCCTCTTTCACCATCGCCTCATCATCACCGTTATCACGACTCTTTGCCTGTATTTCAAGACGCTTTCTCTGTTCTGCCGGATCCACCAACTCCGAGTACGCATTCACAATTTCCACACCATTTACAACCAATTGGAAACGATCGGTAATCTCCGGATTATCATCGTTCGCACGTGCCAAAGGAGACAACTCGGTTGGATGAGAAGTCAAGAAAGTCGGATTAACAATCTTCGGTCGGCTCACCTTCTTATAAAGTTGATCGATCAAGTTACCAAGACCCAACTCCTCCAAATTATCCACTTCCAAAACAATGCCCTTCACCTTAATTTCCGCACGCAAATCATCCGCTGTCTTAAAGTTATTAATATCAATTTCCGCATCTCTCATAATCGCATCCCGAAAAGACAACTCTTCCCATTCCTGCGAAAAATCAATCTCGGTACCCGCAATCGAAATCTTCAAAGTACCAAACACTTGATCCAAAATGTACAAAAACATCTCTCTCATTAACTTCATATTATCGCGATAATTCCAGTACGCCGAATATCCCTCAATCATCGTAAAGTCCTGTAAATGCGTCTTATCGATTCCCTCGTTTCTAAAACATCTCGCAATCTCAAACACATTTGTAAAACCGCCGACAACCAATCTTTTTAAATACGTTTCCGGCGCAATTCTCAAATACATATCAATATCCAAAGCATTATGATGCGTAATAAACGGTCTGGCCAAAGCACCCGACGCCTTATTTAACAAAATAGGAGTCTCCACTTCCAAGAATCCTTTGCTCTCCAAGAAACTGCGAATTACCGAAATCATCTTTGTTCTCAAAATAAAACGCTTTTTAGTATCCGGATTCATAATCAAATCCAAATATCTCTGTCTGTAACAAGCCTCAATATCCACCAAGCCATGCCATTTTTCCGGCAAAGGTCTTAAGCATTTTCCCAAAAAAGTATAAGCTGATACTCGCAACGTCTTCTCACCGGTCTGCGTCGTAAAAATTTCACCCTCAGCCCCGATAAAATCTCCATTATCAATATTTTCAAAGAAGAAATCATACTGATCTCCTAAAATATCTTTTTTCAAAGCAAGCTGCGCCTTACCCTCAATATCCGCAATATGTACAAACGCCATCTTTCCCATCTTACGTTTCGAGAGAATTCTTCCGGCAATCTTCACACCCGTCGTTCCATCTTCCAAGGTCCCAACATCTTTTAATTCATGTGTTCTTTCATATCTTTCCGGATATGCTTTCACCGTCTTCGATAAATTTTCCAACTTTGCTTTTCTAAATTCTACTTGTTCATTATCCATACTGAACCCTCCCACTTTTCATTTATGCAGTTTATTGTATCACATAAACCCGTCATCGTCAAATATTTCCAATATCAAAACGCAGAAAAAGTTACAGGTCAGACTGAATAATTTTCTATTTGTGCTAAATGTTCTGTATTTCGTTGTAGGGACACAATTTATTGTGTCCCTACAATCTTTCTCAATCTTCTGTACGGACAGCATTCATGCTGTCCTGCCTTTCCGCCTATTCCATGGACACAATAAATTGTGTCCCTACAAGGTTTGTGCTGTCATTGTACGAAAACAAATCCATTCAAAAAAAAAAAAGAGAGCCATTCCGGCTCTCTCCCTCTCTACAGAAAATCAATCAATGACTTCTGAATCACTTTCGCACCCGTCATAAGCGACGCATTATACACACTCTTCTCCGACGCAAGTTTCGTAATAACCTCCGCATAATCAATATCTTCATTCAAACTCAGCGCCTCTTCCAAATCCGATAAGCTGCTTGTCAAGCGATTTTGCGTTAACGCCAAACGATTCATTCGAGCACCGATATCCGCAAGCGCATCCAATTCTACCTGCTGATAATCCTCGACTGCACCTCCCGCTTGTCGAATCATTGTTTTATCATCACTTGCCAATCCCGCAATTAATTGATCAAATACGCCAATAATTCCCGCCTTTTCCCCAACGTCGGCTTTTCCAAACACATTCGGGCCCAAGGTATTCACCTGAAGTTTTCCGCCAAAACCAATGTCATAATTAATCGTCTCTTCGGTTTTCTCCACCATTTCTCCATTCTCTTCATACATACCATCTTTAATAATCACATCAATATTATAAGTACCATCATCATTTAACAGTCTTTGATCCGTCTTATATCCGGAAAAAAGATATTTTCCGTTATATTCCGTATTCGCAATTCGCACAACTTCCGCCTTCAACTGCTCAACTTCCTCCCGAATCGCCTGCATATCGTTTATACCGTAAGTGGTATTCGCTGCCTGCGTCGAAAGTTCCTTTACCCTTCCCAAAATTTCATTATAACTGTTAATCGCAGACTCCGTCGCTTTTAAAATCTCATTCGCATCCTCGGTATTCTTTTGGTACTGCTCAACTTTCGAAATATCGGTCTTATATCGAATCGATTTCGCCGCATTCACCGGCGCATCCGACGGAAATTGAAATTGCTTTCCCGTTTGAATCTGATTGCTGTATTTATACACATTTTTCGAAGTTTTCCCCAAATTATACATAAGATTGTTAATCATCATCATATTGGTAAGTCTCATCAACAATCACCTTCCTTTTTCTTAATTGTCACCGAATTGTATTGGAGTTTCTTTGTATAGGACGTACAAGCCGTTCGTTGCACTCACGGTGTTACGTCCGCAATGCTGTCCTGCTTTTTCCGCCTTTTCTGTGGACAGCATAAATGCTGTCCCTACAGTGTTTGTGCACTTTCATAATTTTAAGTCTGACATGTAACCTGAAATGAACTTATTCACTCGCTGTTAAATAGTATTTACTAAGGTGTTATAAATTTCAGAAAATACACTCATTACTTTCGCCGAAGCATTATACATCTGCTGAAATTTCACTAAGTTCGTCGCTTCTTCATTTAACGAAACTCCCGAATAACTCTCTCTGCGGTTTGTCAACTGCGTGATAACAGCCTCATGCGACCCATCCAAATCCTTCGCAAGCTGCGCATCTACACCTAAATTAGTAATCATTCCCGCAACAAAATCATTCACATCCGTCGTCCCGAAAAGCTTCTTATCCGAAGTAAACGACATTAAATCTTGAATCGCTTCTGTATCATTATTATTCCCGGAATCTGTAAAGGATTTGAACATATTTCCGATATCCTCTAAAATATCCTTCGAAATACTGATATTTTTCGCATTCAAACCATCATACACACTATTTATATCGTCAAGATCCGTTTTTCCGTTAATAAAATCTGCTGAAGAAAGTGAATCAATTGAGAAAAATCGAATTCCCGGGACATCATCGCCTTCTTTTGAATTAAAGGTATAAGCATCCGCAAACCCATTTCCCTTCTCCGTATCCGGATCAATCGCACCATCTTGATTATAATCCTTAATTCCTTCATTAAATGCCTTCGCAAAAGTCCTCGCAATCGTATCCAATTGTTCCATATAATACGGAACACCCTTTACCCATGAATCACCATTCGCAACATTTCCATCTCTTACCTCCAATGTCGCTTTTAGTTTTCCGGAAGTCAAATCTAAACGTGCACCGCCTTGCATGCTCACTTCGTACAAGCCTTCCACATCCGCTTCATTTTTTGCAGTAATCCGTTTACTATACTCTAAATGTCGGTTTGTTTTATGATCCACCAATACCGTTCCACCAAATAAAATCGTCATTCTGCGATCTTCACTGCCGTTTATCAATTCTCCGTAAGTCATCTCGGAAACTTCTACATTACCGTATTCCGAAAGCTGATCAATCAAAAGCGCCCGTTCATCTCGCATAAATCCGGCATCTCCACCGGAAATCTCAGTATTATAAATTTTTTCATTCAAATCCCGAAGCTTATCCGCAATACTATTAATTTCATCAACCTGCATTTTTACACTATCATTCAACTCAACTTGGAACTCCTCCAACTTCGTCGCAACCTCATTAAAATAAGTTGTCAACTGCAAGCCCCGATTCAACACCAAATATCTTTTCGTCGTACTGGAAGGCTCTTTCGCAAACTCATCCATTGCGGAATAGAAATCCGTTAAATTAGTCGTAAGATCCGAAACCGACGGTTCATTCACAATCTGCTGCAAATTGGTATAATATTCATTTTTAATCGACCACTCGCTCGCAATGCTTTGCTGATTCCATATTTTTTTATCTAAATATTCATCCCGCATTCTCGTCGCAGAAATAAAATCGCCACCCATTCCAAACCCCGGATCGCCGATTCTATCCCGATCCTGCCCGAAAGTCTTAAATTCAGCAACTCTTCTTGTATAACCCTCCGTCGAAGAATTTGCAATATTCTGCGCCGTCAAATTCAACGCCTTCTGGCTGGCATACAAACCACGCATCGACAAATTCAAACCCACAAAAGAACCCGTTATCATATCACTCACGCCCTTCTTTTATACGACCTATAAATTCACTATCGTCTCTAACATTTCACTAATGACATTAATCAATTTTGAAGCCCCGGTATAAGCATACTGAAATTTCAACATATTACTTAACTCTTCATCCATCGAAACACCGCTAACCGCAAGTCTTCTCTCATTCGCATTATTCACAATGGTTTCCTGACTTTCATAACCCGTAATTGCTTTATTCGCACGTTCCCCAAGCGTCAAAATAAAATTCGCATACTGTTCCTCAATCGAAGAAAACTCATCCCCGCAACTAAACACATTTTCATCTCTTAAAGCAACCAACATTTCACCGATTTTCGTATCTCCCTCATCTCCGCTCAAAGAAAGCGGCATATTATTTACATCGGCAAAAAGCGGATTCACCTTAATATTTCCCATCTGCAAAGGAAGATTTTCATTCTCCTTCACAAACAAATCCAAACAAATCGTTTCACCGGTATCCGGGTCAATATCCCCGTTCTTTTGACCGTAAGCGTTTGTTCCCTTTCGGAAAATTGCATTAATTTCCTTCGCCATTGCATTCACAATCGCATTCAAACCGGAACGCACATTCGGAATTCCATCCTCATTCCCCGTCTCATCCAAACGAGAATTAAAATCACGAGATAATGTTAACGCCATTTTCTCTGCGCCCTCTTCGGTAGCCAAGTCATCAATGATGTAAATACTTCCTTCCGTACCCTCCGCAAGCTTTTTCCAACTATTTCTTACCACATCATCCTCCGTCGTCACAATGATGGTACGCATATCCAATTTATTAAAATCACCAACAGCCGCTTTTACCTCTTCCGGCGTCGCATTCAGCTCACTCTCGGTAAACGCAAACAAATACTTTGCACTATCATTTCGATATTGAATCGCCGCCAAGTCATCCGTACTGCCAAGCACGTCATAATCGCCCGCACCCGCTGTCAAGTTCGCTATGTAATCCTTCAATTCATCTGCCGTCACAGCCGTCCCGTTACTCAAATAAAACTGATAATTGGCAGATTGATTATCCAGTGTCGCAATCATCGTATCAATGCTGTTTTTCATCATATCAATCTTTTCCTGCGATAAGTTCGGATCAATGCTAATCACAATATCCGCCTTTTCTTTCGGGCTACCGTTAGAAGAATGAAGCAAATTACCGGTAACACTTCCGCCACGCATATCCAACAAACCTTTTAATTCACCTGACTTAACCTGTAGTTGAACGCCGGTCTTTTCCCAAGCCGGATAGCAGAATACGCTCTCATTCACATTCTGAATCGTCGTCAATTTCGAAGACTCACCGTTAATTACCAAAAATCCGTTTCCGCAACGAATATTCACAGAAGTATTTGTAAAATCCTCAACCTCAATCTCCACAAGCTTCGATAATTCTTCAATCGCCAAATCACGCGCATCTCGCAAGTTATTAGCCTTCGTACCGCCCGCTTCATATCTTGTAATCTGTACATTCAAATCCGCAATTTTTTCCGCATAATCATTAATTGTCTTCACTGTTTCCTTAATGTCATTATTTAACTCCGTTTGCATCTTCGTCAACTGTTCTTCAATATTATTCAACTCCGACAAAAACGCCACTGCATTCTCTCTTAAATAGTTTCGAGAAATCGCATTCGAATAATTTTTAGTAATATCATTTGCAGCCGTAAAAAACTCACTCAGCGCACCCTGAACAACCTCAACACTTGGATCGCCCACCAACGTCTGTAAATCGGTATAAATCTTTTCCTCAATCTCATATTCGCCAAAAGAAGCCAATTCATTCCGATAATTTCTCTCCAACATTTCCGACTTTATCTGACGAACCGTATCGGCATCCACACCCAAACCAACCGTATAATTTCCCATGTCAATAGAAGGGAACTCACGCTGCACCAACTGCTGTCTCTTGTACCCCTCAGTATTCACATTAGACAAGTTATTTCCCGTCACAAATAAATTCTGTTCACTTACACGCAATGCACTAACCGCTCTACTAAATTCAAGCATTTTCTACAACCCCTTTTTCCATCGTCCTTTTTTCAAGTTATTATATACGTCTTTCTATTTCCTTCCGTACGGACAGCATTCATGCTGTCCTACCTTTCTGCCTTTTTTTGTGGACAGCATAAATGCTGTCCCTACAGTGTTTGTGCCTTCTCTATAAATTGGAGTCTAAATTGTAACATCTATTCCAATCTGTACGGACACAATTTATTGTGTCCTATCCTCTGCCCTTTTCCTGTTGTTCCTATAATTTTATATCAAAAAACTTTTTCGCCTCTCCCTTTCCCGTGCTTCCCGACTGTCCGTAAATTCCGTTGCTCGCCGATGTTCCCGTCGCCAATCCCACAGAAAAATTAATATATTCCAAAGAATTCTTCAGCAATTTTTCATTCAATTCCGTCTTCGCCTTCACTTTTTTCACAATACCTAAAATCTCCTTCCGAAGTCCCATCAACTCCGCTTTTTCCTCCGGAAAATACTCGCAAAGTTCAGGAATCTTAATAATCTTCTCTCCCAAGCCATGCTCCGCCGCAAAATTCTTCACAATTTGCACTCTTTCCTTCTCAAGCTCGATAAACTGTCTCACAAACTCCTCTTCCTTACGCGTCATCTCTTCCAATTCATCGACCTTATCTTTCACAATAATATCGGTTTTCTCCTCCGAAATCTTAAGCATTTCTTGATAAATTTCAAACTCTTTCTTCAAAATTTCAATCATTCGTCTCACAAAGATTCCTCCTCTACCAGCGTTCCGTCTTATGACAAAAACTGCACTTAATCTCAATAAAACCATCTTCCTGCTTCATCTTCTCACGTTCCTCCTCCGGAATCGACATCAACGCCCTCCCCATTCTCTCCCGACTGCAATCACACAAAAACTCCGGATGCAATTCCTCCAGTACAACAACATTATCATCTCCCGAAACAGCCCTTAATATTTCCTCAATTGAAAATCCATCCTTCAATAACGTACTCAAAGAATTCATATGCCGGATTCTATCCTCAATCATATCAATAATCGCCGAATCTGTTCCCGGCATAATCTGGATTAAATAACCTCCTGCCGCGCCAACCGTACCGTCCTTTTGCACCAAAACACCAACCGCAACCGCCGTCGGAATCTGCTCTGACGTCACAAAATACGTCGCAATCTCATCTCCAACTTCTCCGCTCACAATCTCTACACTACCTGAAACCGGCTCCTTTAACCCAATATCCTTAATCACCGTCATAAAACCATTCTTACCAACCGCACCACCAACGTCCAATTTACCAACCGAATTCAGCGGCAAATCCACAGCCGGATTTTCCGCATATCCCTTCACAATCCCCTTACTATTCGCACAAACCACCATATTCCCAAGAGGCCCGTCTCCCTTCATCATCAGAGTCAACCGATCTTCCTCATTCTTCATCATGCTCCCCATCATCGCCCCGGCTGTCAAAAAACGCCCCAACGCCGCCGTCGCCACCGGCGATAACTGATGAATCTCCAAAGCCCTACTCACAATCTCCGTCGACAAAATCCCAATCAACCGGACTTGTCCGTCAAACGCAAACTCTTTTATCAATTTATCCATATTTCTTCCCTCCAAATTAGTTATAGTTTACCCTAAAATCCAAGGAAAAGCAATTATAAAGCTTTATTTAAACTATATTTTTCTATGATAGTACAATCATCGTACGGACACAATTCGCAGACGCAACACCATGAGCGTAGCGAATGCAATGTACGTCCTGCCTTTCTTCCTTTCCCGTTATTCTGTTACAGTTCAGGCTCAAATTTATAGAAACGGCACAAACACTGTAGGGACACAATTTATTGTGTCCTAATTCTACCGTCTGCCTATTCCGCGGACACAATAAATTGTGTCCCTACAATGTTTGTACATCATTATATGAAGATTATAGTCTAAACTGTAACGACGCCGTTCTCGACAATTAGATCAAAAAAAGAAGGACTTTTTCCAAAATGGAAACGTCCCCCATGAAAAATATACTTCTAACCAAACAACGACATTTGATTACTCTCCGGAATTCCATCCAAGCAACCGGTTCCCGCCAACATATCCACCACACTCTTTCCAATCTTCGCACGAACCTTTAAATCCTCAATCGTCGAAAACTCGCCATCTTTTCTCGCCTCTACAATGCTCTTCGCAGCCACATCACCAAGTCCGCTCAAAGCATTAATCGGCATCAAAATTCCATCTTCCTTCATCTTAAACTTCACCGCATCCGACTCATACAAATCAATCGGCAAAAATTTTAATCCTCTCGCATACATCTCATTGCAAATTTCCAAAATAGCAAGTACGTTCTTCTCTTTCGCCGTAGCGTTATTTCCCTTCGCCTCATACTCCTTAATCGCCTTCTCCACAGTTTCTTTTCCATTCGCCATCAAATCCACGTCAAAATCATCCGCACGAACCGAAAAATACGTCGTATAAAAAGCCTTCGGATAATGCACTTTAAAATACGCAATTCGGAATGCCATCATAACGTACGCCGCCGCATGCGCCTTCGGGAACATATACTTAATCTTCTTACAAGACTCAATATACCAATCCGGCACATTATGTTCCCGCATTAACTCCTCATTTTCCGGCGTCAAACCCTTTCCTTTACGAACCGCCTCCATAATCTTAAACGCCGACTTCGGAGGTAATCCCTTATCCAATAAATACAACATAATATCATCACGAGTACAAATTGTCTCCTTCAACGTCGCCGTACCCGCCTTAATCAAATCCTGCGCGTTATTCAACCACACATCGGTGCCATGCGAAAGTCCGCTGATTCGAATCAACTCCGAAAAGGTATTCGGCTTCGTATCAATCAACATCTGACGCACAAATCGCGTACCAAACTCCGGAATCGCAAACGTTCCGATATCACAGTGAATACTCTCCGGCGTAATTCCAAGCGTCTTTGTACTATGAAAAATCTCCATCGTATCCGGATCCCCAATCGGAATCGTCTTCGCATCAATTCCCGTCAAATCCTCCAACATACGAATAACCGTCGGATCATCATGTCCTAAAATATCTAACTTTAATAACGTACCATGAATAAAATGATAATCAAAATGCGTCGTAATAATATCGGTATCCGTATCATCCGCCGGACGCTGAATCGGGCAAAAATCATAAACCTCTTTCTCACGCGGTACAATAATAACCCCGCCCGGATGCTGACCTGTTGTCCGCTTTACTCCCGCAACGCCGTTTACAAGACGGTTGATTTCTGCATTGTTTGCATTTGTACCCTTCGCTTCCATATACTTTTTCACAAATCCATACGCCGTCTTATCCGCAATCGTCGCTATCGTTCCCGCACGGAACACATGACCGACACCGAATAATTCCTCGGTATATTTATGAACCACCGGCTGATACTCACCCGAAAAATTCAAGTCAATATCCGGTTCCTTATCTCCATCGAAACCTAAGAAAGTCTCAAACGGAATATCATATCCTTCCCCGCTTAACGGCGCCCCGCAATTCGGACAATTCTTCGGCGGCAAGTCACATCCGCAAGTATCTGAAATTCCCACAAACTCCGAATACTTGCACTTCTTACACAGATAATGCGCCGGAAGCGGATTTACCTCGGTAATTCCCGACATCGTCGCCACAAACGACGAACCAACCGAACCTCTTGAACCAACCAAGTAACCGTCACTTAACGACTTCGACACTAATTTCTGCGCAATAATATACATCACGGAAAATCCGTTCTTCACAATCGAATTTAACTCCTTCTCCAAACGCTGTTTCACAATATCCGGTAAAGGCTCACCATACAGCTCTTTCGCCCGCTTCCAAGAACGTTCCTGAATCTCCTCTTCCGCACCCTCAATGCTCGGCGGATAAGTCTTTTGCGGAATCGGCTCCATATCCGGTTCAACAGAATCCGCAATATCCCGCGGATTCTTAATTACCACTTCATACGCCTTCTCCGGACCTAAATACGAAAACTCCTCCAACATCTCTGTCGTTGTTTTCAAATATAACGGTGCCTGATGATCCGCATCTGTAAAGCCTTGTCCCGCCATCAAAATCCGGCGATATACCTCATCCACCGGATCCAAGAAATGAACGTCCCCCGTCGCCACAACCGGTTTATTTAGCTTCTCGCCCAAAGCCACCACTTTCTTGTTAAATTCTCGGATTTCATCTTCATCCTTCGCCATTTTCGCCGGAATCATATACGCATTATTTCCTACCGGCTGAATCTCCAAATAATCATAAAAAGACGCAATCTCCTCAATTCTCTCCTCCGGTTCATGTCCCACGATCGCACGGTACAAATCTCCCGCCTCACAAGCCGAGCTGATAATAAGACCTTCCCGATACTTCGCAATCAAACTCTTTAACATACGAGGCTTTTTATAAAAATAATTAAGATGCGACTCCGAAACCAAACGATACAAATTCTTTAATCCCACATAATTCTTCACCAATAAGATAATATGCGTCGTCTTGTAATTCTTAATATTTTCATTCGTAATCGTCACACCGGTATCATCCAATAAATACCCTTCCACACCATAAATAATCTTGATTCCATGCTTCTTACCCGCCGCAAAAGCCTCCGGATACCCCTGTAACACACCATGGTCAGTAATCGCAATCGCTGAATGTCCCCAAGACGCCGCACGCTTAATTAAAGAAGCCGGAGAAGAAACACCATCCATCGTACTCATTTGCGTATGTAAATGTAACTCCGTCCTTTTTTCCTCCGCCGTATCCATTCTTTCACGATGTTCCACCTGATAAATCCCCGTCGCGAAAATACTCACTTCCTGCGTAAACTTATCATACTGCGCCGTACCCGCAACACGAACCCAAATACCCGGTTTCAACTTCTCCGAAATATACTCAAACTTCGGTTTCTCCACAAAAAACTTCACCGAAAGCGAATAAGACAAATCCGTCATATCAAACATCACCAAAATCTTACCGCTTCTTATCTCTCTCGAATCCACCGCAAACACATTTCCCTCAATCGCCACTTTATCGGAATCCACGGTAACCGCCGTCATCGGTATAATCTCATCGGTAAACTTCTTTCTCCCCAAGATAATCGCACTATCCTCCGGAATCTCAACGGTTACCGTCTTCTCCTCCGCTTTTTTCGACTGACTCAACGCCTGCTGAATTTCCGCCGTCACTGCCGGCGGTTCAAAATACTGATAATCCTCCTCTTGACTCGGAACAGAATGTTCTCCGCTATCCGCACGATCAAGAAAAACAACCTTTCCCGCTTTTCCGTAACTTTCCCGAATAATTCTTTCTAAGAATTTATCCGCCCCTCTTACCTTTAAAATATCGCTTCCGGTATTTTTCAACTTCACAAAAATACCATTCTCCTTCATCTCAAACACAGAATCCTTTAAAATCCCGCATAATCCCGGATAAAACTTAAAAGTTCGAAATAAAATATCCTCTGTTTTTCCTAAAATCTCATCATCACTCAAACACGGCCCCGCATAATTCGGAAAAATATAGGTATCCTCCAAATTAAATTTTGCCGAAATCGCCTTTTCCGTCTCACCGAGAACCTTAAAATCCGGAACTTCATTACATTTCGCCGAAATTCGAACTTTTTTTTCTCTCTTCGAAAGTTCTACACTAAGCGCTTCCCAATCCCCAAACGTATTTAAATCCATTCCCTTAAAAATATCCTTTAATGTCTTGATCTCTCCCACTTGCGTCGTCTCCTATTTTTTATTCATTTCTAAAAAATCGTATTTCATCCTGCCACAATCTTGCCTCCGTACGGACAACATTCATGCTGTCCACTTCTCCTCTACCGTCCATCCCTTCTAAGCATGAATCATCGGGAAAAATGCTAAATGACTGTTTGTATACCGTACGTCTCCGGTCACTTCTTTTTCCACCCACGCAGGCACCCGAAATTCTTCCGCCTCTTTCGAACTCTTAAACTCCACTTCCAAAAAAGCCAAACCCTTTAAGTTATCCTCAAAAATGTCAATTTCAAGCTTCCTTCCATTCTCGTACACCAAATAACGATTCTTCTTTATCTTCTTAAGCGCCGTTTGCTTCATTAAAGTCTCATACGCATTTTTCGAAATCGGTAACTCCACTTCTCTCCGAATAAGAGAATCCTCCGTTTTCCCCTTAAAAGTCATATAAAATCGATTATCTCCCGTCGAACGAACCCGAATCGCCGGATCCCTCGTCAAATATCCCTGCGTAATCTCCAACTTCGGTAACGTTGAGATATCATAAGGAATTGCCTCCGATTTCACCAAAAACTTTCTCTCAATCTCACAAAAATTCTCCATCCAACTCCGCTCCTTTTCTTAGGTATAAATCAGTAACCGTCCTCTTCTCTTACCGTACGGACAGCATTCATGCTGTCCATTCCTTCCTCTTTCCTACCGTACGGACACAATTTATTGTGTCCATCATCCATTTCCGCCTCTCCCTTACTGTACGGACAGCATTCATGCTGTCCATTTCCTCCTCAAAATCGCAATCCTGTCTTGCGAAAGGAAATTCCCAAAACAATTCCCGCCGCAATCATATTCGTCAGCATCGAACTTCCCCCGGAACTCACAAATGGAAGCGGAATACCGGTAATTGGCGCCAATCCCATCGTCATACCCACATTGATAAAAATATGAAATGCAAACATCGTCCCGATTCCAATCGCAATCAATCTTCCCTCTTCATCTCTCGCATCCTTTGCAACCCCGTAAAAATGAATCACCAACGCAAGAAGCAACACAATCAAAAGCGTCGCCACAATAAAACCCATTTCTTCTGCAATCGATGCAAAAATAAAATCCGTCGTTTTCGCAAACAAATAATCCATCTGCGTCTGCGTTCCGTTATACAATCCCATTCCGCCAAGCTGTCCCGCGCCAACCGCCAACTTCGACTGCAACACATGATATCCCGAACCGGTAGGATCCAAATTCGGATTCAAAAACACCAAAATTCTCTGCTTCTGTCCCGGTTTCAAAAAGAAAAAATAAGTAACCGGAGCCAAAATCAAAGTTCCTAAAATACCATACTTAATAAGTTTATAATCAATACCCCAAACAAACAACATTGCCAATACTGCCGCCACAAACACCATTCCGGTACCGAAATCCGGCTGCAATAAAATCAGGAAAACCGGCACACCGATTAACAAACCAACCAATAAAATCTGTATCGCCCTATTCTTAGAACTCATACTCGTCCGCTTCATCTTTACTAAAAAATGCGCTGTCGTAATAATCAGCACAATCTTTGCAATCTCAGAAGGCTGAAAAGCAATTTTACCATCAAAAAAACGAAACCAGCTTCGTGCATGATTAATCGGTTCTGTGAACAATACCAAAACCAATAAAATCAAACAAGGCACATAAAACAAATACCAATACTTCGAATACATCTCATAATCAATACTCGCCGCAATAATCATACCAATCATTCCAAGTACAAAAGCCACACCCTGCTTTTTAATCGTAGAATAATTCGGATCCGTTGAATATGCGGCACTCGCCAACGCAATTGTGCCAATCGCAACAATTACAAGAATTAAAACAACAATTCTGAATTCCCTGCTTTTTACAATCTTCCAGAAATTCATCATTTTCCCCCTTAAAAAGAAAAGGACTCCAAGCTTTCATTTGGAAATCCCGTCTTTTACGAATTATTTCTTTACTGCCTTTTTTGAAGCCGTCTTCACTTTCTTCTCTTCCTCTTCTTCGGCTTTTTCTGTCTCTACCTTTTTCACCGGCTCCTCTTTTTTGCTCTCCGTTGTTTTTACATTCAAAATCGGAATATTCGCCACAAGAGCGGGCACAATTCTATCCCCGGCATCACTCTTTGTCTTCGTCAATTGAATATCCAAAGAATCTTCATCAATTTCCATATACTGCTTAATTACCTTAATAATCTCGCCCTTCACCATCTCTAAAAATTGAGGGGAAACATTTGCCTTATCGTGAATCAATACCAATTTTAGTCTTTCTTTCGCCAAATCCTTTGAATTTTCTTCTTTTTTATTATTGAAAAACTTAAAAATATTTTCAAACACTGAAACCGCTCCCTTCAGTACGACAGTTGTCGCATCTTATTTTCTCGTTAGTAAACTCTTAATCTTATCCACAAAACTCTTTTTCCTATAATCCTCAAAAGGAACATCTTCTCCCATAATCCTTCTAACAATGTTTCGATAAGCATGTCCCGCATGCGATTTTTCATCCGTCACCGCCGGCTCCCCTTTATTCGTTGCCACGATAATACTCTGATCGTCCGGAACAACTCCGATTAAGTCAATCGCCAAGATTTCCAAAACATCATCGGTACTCATCATATCGCCACGTTTTACCATATCTTCTCTTACACGATTTAATAAAAGTCTCGGTTCCTTTATCTCATTCGCCTCTAATAAGCCGATAATACGATCCGCATCTCTTACCGCAGAAACCTCCGGCGTGGTAACTACAATCGCACGATCCGCACCGGAAATTGCATTTTTAAAACCTTGCTCGATTCCGGCAGGACAATCCACAATAATATAATCAAAATCCTTCTTCAACTCTGCGCAAAGTTTCTTCATCTGATCCGGCTTTACTGCATTCTTATCCTTTGTCTGGGCTGCCGGTAATAAAAACAAACCTTCATAACGCTTATCTTTAATCAAAGCCTGCTTAATCTTACAATTTCCTTCTACCACATCCACCAAATCATAAACAATTCGGTTTTCCAAACCCATTACCACATCAAGATTTCTAAGCCCTATATCTGTATCCAATAACGCAACTTTCTTTCCCTGTAAAGCAAGTCCGGTCCCGATATTGGCTGTCGATGTCGTTTTTCCGACTCCACCCTTTCCGGATGTAATTACAATTACTTCTCCCATGAATGAACCTCCTAAAAATGAAAATCACTATCGATGTAATACGAACACGTCAAACACGCATTCTTGCGGAGCATTTTCAACATACCAATCCCGAATTGATACATTGAAATTCATATCTTAACTATATAATTTTATTCCTAAAATGTCAATCCGATATTAAAATGTTTTCGTTCGTACTGTTACAGGTCAGACTATATTTTTTACAATGATGGCACAATCATTGTACGGACAGCATTCATGCTGTCCTGCTTTTCTGCCTTTTCTGTGGACAGCATAAATGCTGTCCCTACAGTGTTTGTGCCTTTCATTATTGACATGTACTTTTTTCTCAATCTTTTGTAGGGACACAATTTATTGTGTCCTAATTCTAATATCTGCCTATTTCCCGGACACAATAAATTGTGTCCCTACAAGAATTGCAGAATCATTGTAGGGGACGGCGTCCTCGACGTCCCGATATAATTGCAACAATTTTAGTCTGACCTGTCAATGGTAAAAATTAGGAAAACATATTGACAAATCTAAGAATTTCCTGTATCATAAAAATGAGCTGAAAAGCTTATTTAATTTAAGCATAGTCGCGTTTTATACGGACAGAAAAAAGGAGGTGATTGCCCACCTCCTTTTTTCGTGCCTTTCATTATTGGCATGTACTTGTAAGTAATAAAAAGAAAAGCACTATCATTATGCTCAATTTAAGCATAAATCGCATAAGAATCACCCCCTCATTGAAGATTATCCTTACGGACAAGATGATTCTATCACACAAAATGCAAAATTACAATATTTTCCTGTAAATGATTGTAATTTATAATTTCCCCTTCCCTTCCTTTACCGCCGCACTCATCAAACAACCAAACAGAATTATAAACAACGGCAAAATCGCATACGCATAACGATTTTCCGGTATCACAAACAAATGAAATACCGTAAGAAGAATTGCCAAAAGTGCAATAAACCCTGTTTTCTTATGAAAACATCCATACACAAGCCCCATCACTCCGCCGGAAAGAATCAATCCATGCGTAAACCAAACATATTTCAACTGCGGAATAATATATAACAAATAAATTTCCCTAAAAATCCTTTCCATCTTTCCAAGCGTAAACCAAGCAATATACTCACTAAACTGCGTCTTAAACCCATTCACAATCACATGAATTCCTTCCTCAAATTGATTCTCCTGCGGATAGCGTTTAGGAGCCAATTCCGGCGGATATGCGCCACCCAACAAAGGATTTCCGCCCTGCGTACACAGTAGAATAAACTCATTTAAGACCATACAATTTCGAATCCACCAAGGTACCATAACAATCAACAAGCCGGCAAAAAAAGCCGCCACATTCTTAAACTTTCCTTTTTCTTTATAAGCAAGACAATAAAACAAATAAATAAAAAATGCTGCAAAAAACACACCCGGTCTCACCATTACCGCCAATCCAAAGAGCAATCCCGTCAACAAATACAAAAACGGCTTCTTCTTTTCAAAAGACACAAGCTGTAAATACACGTACCCCAAAAACAAAAACGTATACAACGGTTCCGTTAATAAAAATAAAGGCATCACAATATAAGTAGGATAGATCGCCATTAAAATCAACGCAATCCACCCCGCAAGCCCGCCTCCCAATCGCTTCGCAATAAAATAAGCAATCAGTGCCGTCAAAGTCCCCAAAAACGCCTGCACAATCTTCACATGATAAATTCCTGCATTCTCATCCGGCGATACCGCATAAATCGCCGCCAAAAATAACGGATACCCCGGTGTAATATACGCATTCGGTTCCCCGGAAGGGAAATCTGCCTTATATCCCAAAATTCCATCCGAAAGAAACTGCTTTGCCATGTTATGATAATTTAACGCATCATAGGTCAATATATACTCATAATGATGAATCGCATAATAACGAATCATAAAAGAAAAAATCAAAATCAAAACAATCCCTAAAGCATTCAACCTCTTTTTCATAAACTCCCCCATTGAAAGAATTCTCATAGCTTGAAACATTCCTATATATTTTATACTATTATTTCAAAATGTCAAAATAAATGATTGTAGGAGACGGCGTCCTCGACGTCCCGTTTTATTTTATTATTTCAAAATGTCAAAATAAATGATTGTAGGGGACGGCGTCCTCGACGTCCCGTTTTATTTTATTATTTCAAATTGTCATAATAAATGATTGTAGGGGACGGCGTCCTCAACGTCCCGTTTCATTCTATTTTGAAATCTCAAAAACAATCCATATTTTTTAATTAATTTTAATCAAGTCGTTAAGTTCTTTTTCGAATTTTCCGAAAAAATTAGGAATATTTCATTAGGGGGGATATATATGAATCCAATTAAATTTGCAATTATTAACCACAGTAAAAGCTACATCAAAGCACTTTCTTCAATCCTACTCACCGATAATGACTTTTCACTTTCCGGAAGCGCAACCAATCCGTACGACGCCTATCATCTAATCTGTGCCAAACAGCCGGACCTTGTCCTTATGGATATTACAATTGCTGACTTCAACAGTTTTTATCTTATTGAAAAAATAAAAAACACACACTCCTTACAGAAAATTCCGAAATTCATCATCGTCACCGCCTCCGGAAACGAAACGATCGTCTCCCAAGCATTTCATCACGATATCAGCTACTTTATACTAACTCCGTTTGACCCGAAATACGCACTCAATCGAATCAAACAAATTCTTCTAACAGATTCTGAAGCACAACCCAAACCACAAAAAGCAGAAACAAAAGAAAAAGTCACAAACGGCATTGATTACTCAGTATCAAATCTTTTATATAAACTCGGAATTCCCTCCAGCGTAAAAGGTTACAAATATGTAAAATCCGCATTAACAAAATGCACCAAAGACATCACCCTACTTGACGGAATCACCAAACAACTTTATCCCGAAATCGCAAAGGAATTCAAAACAACTTCCACTTCCGTAGAACACTCCATCCGAAACTTAGTAAAAAACTCCTGCGAAAACACCCACACCGAACTCTTTTCCATCTTATTCGGAAATAATTTGCAAAAAAATCTCACCAACTCCGAATTCATCTCTACCATCTCAAACCGCTTAAGAGAATTTCCTACCGGAACCACTTCTATTAAAAACTCTCACACATAAAGAACGAAAAAATCGTTGTAAGCTCTGCGCCTACAACGATTTTTCAACTTTTTACAACTCTTTTTCTCTATAACATTGCTATCAAATCATTTACGCCGGATTCTTTGCCGGTATAACCGTCCAACGGTCTCGTTTCAACCGATGTTCTTCCATCGCTGTATGTCGTTGTTGTTTCTAAATATCTCACGCCATTTCTCGTTACAATCTTGGTCTCCGTCTCGCTATCTTCCTCATCCGAAGCATCTTGCGCACCGCTCGAATCTTTTGCATCCTCCGGCACCTTCACTCCTTCAAGTTTTTCCTCTTTCGAAGAAACGCTTCCTAACAAATTTTCCAAACTGTTGTCGGAAACTTGCTTAATAACACTCGCGGAATCATAATAATTCGTCATGGTATCCGCAGAATCCGGATTCATTAAAACACTGCTCAATCCATAAATCATTCTTTTTGTATTATGAATCGCTGTCTCCAAATCCTTTCCCAAAATCTTTTCCGCCATACTCTTATAATCTCCGTAATATGACGAATCTTTTACCTTCTCCGTACTACTCTTCTCATAAGAATCATACTCACTTTCTAAAGCAGAAGTAACTGCCTTTTTCTCTTCCTCCGCATTCGAACCGTAGCTTGCCACCACACGACTCAAATACGAACTTGTAATACTTCCTATTTCCATAAAAATCCCTCCTTCATTTTCAACATCCTTGTTCTTGCCTTATCTATATCGATAAAATAATGAAAAAAGTTAATATTTTTATTACAAGTCATACTCTTTCCTCTGTACGGACACAATTCATTGTGTCCTAATTTTCCTCTTTCCCCCGTACGGACAGCATTCATGCTGTCCTAATTTCTCTCTTTCCCCCGTACGGACAGCATTCATGCTGTCCTAATTTCTCTCTTTCCTCTGTACGGACAGCATTCATGCTGTCCTAATTTCTCTCTTTCCTCTGTACGGACAGCATTCATGCTGTCCTAATTTCTCTCTTTCCCCCGTACGGACAGTATTCATGCTGTCCCTACAATGATTGAGACATTACCCAAAAAGAAAAAATACCCCGAAAGGTATTTTTTCTTCTCACTACATTCTCATTTAATCCTCCGCAGGCTTTGGAAGCTCCGCATCCTCTATTTCCATACTATCCTTATACTCTTGCTCCGCCTCATCATCATTAATTGTTGTATCATCCGGATTGTTATATTGCGAAATAATATCCACACACTCCTGACAGCTTGTCTCAAAAGAATGCTGATGCGTTCCGCTTACAAATACATACCCACATTTATCGCACAATAACGTATGCGTTACCGAACCGGTATTATGCACGTAATTCGTGAGATCATAGATATAATTATGTTCGCAATCTTTATTATAAATTGCGTTATACAACTGTAAATTCATTATAAAACCATTATATTTTATCTGATCATTCATTAAGGTACTATAAACTTTTTCTAAGAATGCATAAGTATTAAAGATATCCACTTCTTCGCTTAAATATAACTGATTAATCGTCGCTGTCTTTCCATCTTGTTGATATGGTCCGTACCAGCCGCTCGTAACCGCCTTCTTCACATAAGGCACAAACCGCTCCGGCGCCTCCGATACGTCTATAGCCCACTCTGTTTCTGAAAAATCAAATAAAGCAGAAGCAAGCGCCATCATTTCATAACGAGTAATCGGTTTTTCTAACCACTCTTCATAATCTAAGAAAAATGTCTCATACATTCCCTTTCCTTGCAATTCGCCTTTATCGCCAAAAGCATTTCCGTAAGCTAACATGATAAACTCATAATCTTGACTGTAATCCTCTTTCCATTCCGGATAAACCGTTACTTCTAACGATTCAAAGTTTCTCGGATCTAACTGTGAATAAGCTCCCGATTGATACACAACCTTCGATAAAAGCTGTAAATACGTCTTCACATCAACATTCTGCGTTAACTTTTCATAAGGAACAAAAATATCCTCTCCACACAACTTTGCAATAGCATCATATGTCCAAAGGTTGTTCTTAATGTATGAATCATATTGTGTTCCGCTTACATTTAACAACTTCTTTAAAGCCACTACTTTTCCATTATCCTCTGCAACGGTATTTCTGTAAGAACAACCGGTACATTGGTTCGAATTCACTGCATAAGAATGTGCCTCCATAGTAAGTTGTTTCCCGCAAAGGTTACAAATTGTCCAATGAGCTGCTGTATTATATTTTATAGTCCTACTGTTATGCGTACACGTCTTATTTTCCTTGCTTGAACTACTTTCATCCTCGCTATCATCAGGAGAAGAAGTTGGAGTAGTGTTTGATGGGGTTTTGTTTGATGAGGTTTTGTTTGATGAGGTTTTGTTTGAGCCATTTCCGTCATCTTTAGCTTTCGTTATCGATTCAATTGTTCCCCCCAATACATATGTTTTTCCCGGATCGATTGTAGTTGTATTCGTAGTGCCATCCTCCAACTTCTCTGTAACGGTTATTTTCTCATTCCCGTCATTCTTGATTGACGAAATTTTTTCTGTTGAAGTATAACTATTACCAGCACCCACGGTAGTTCCTACTTTATTACTATCTCCGTAAATCTTTACCGTCACACCACTCTCATTCTTGACTCCGTAAAATTCTGAACTGCTTCCGCTTCCTGAATTGCTTCCGCTTCCTGAATTGATTCCGCTTCCTGAATTGATTCCGCTTCCTGAATTGTTCCCACTTCCTGAACTATTCTCTTCCTTTTTTTGACCAGCAACAAAATACTGGCCCGGCTCAGTAGGTATTTCATTTCCATTTATGGTAACTTTCATTCCTTCCTTTATGTAAAGGAAAAAGCTCTCATTTGGTTTTATCTGATAGAAAGATATTTCTCCATTAGAACCTTCCTCTCCTTTTTTGGCAACTGTAAGAGCAATATATTCATCTTCACCAACCGGCCAATTTAACGTTTTCATACTTGATGTTCCTGACGCAAGCTCCTTTTTAATACTCTCAATAGAATCGTCAATTGCTTCAACCTCTCCCGGATTAGGCTTATTACTTACCAAATCTTTTTGAGTTTCTTCAACCATCGAATGAGATTCTCCCGGCTTTAATGTAATACTCCCCGTTGTTCCATCCGCATTCGTTATCGGAACTTCCACATCTTTCGTCCCGTTATTATAAAGAATACCATCCTTAACAGTCAACCCATTAAAAGAAGGATCGGCACTATTAATCAAACTGTCCCCCATATTCGGCACATTAAATTCCGGAACTTCTTTTTCCGGTGCCGGAGGTCCTTGAACCTCTAATTTTTCGTATCCGTCAATACTATCTTCCCATAATATAGATTCTCCCGGCTTCAACTCTTTAACTTCCGTTCTTCCATAATGATATACTTTAATTATTTCAGTCTCATTTGTGTTATTCGTATAATATATCTCTGCCTCATTAGATTCTGCCGGTTTCTGGACATTCGTTGCTTTCTTTATACCCACTACATCATATTCTCCCACAGGCATAAAATACTCTTTTCCATTAACAAAAATTTTAGTATCTTCTGTTACAGTAAGCGGAAAAGTTATTCCTTCTTTTAAGGTTCCGGTTATAGAGCCTTCAGGGGTTTCAATCGTAATCTCTGTTCCATCTACAAACTGAGTAGTAACTTTTGTATGCTCAGAACAATAATGTTGTCCTGTTATATCAAAGTCTGATTTATCCATACTTTCATCACACACCGTACAACGTGCCGAATGATATGCGCAATAGTTATTTGGATCGAAATTCCAAGAAAGTTTGTCTAAGTTTTCTGTCAACATTTGTTTTGTGGAATTATTCATCCAAACTGCTTCTGGACATCCATTTGCTTTACATCTATGTGTTAAACAATAAGGTGAATAATCTCCTTCACTATTAGACCGTCCATGTGCATTAAATGTTAATATTCCATCACCGGAAATACTAACACCCTCCGTCAAATAATCCTGAGGTGCTGTACAACCGTCAAATTGACATTTATGATCTTTACAAAATAAAGATCCTCCCACTCTAAACTGAGATTGACAAATCAAACCCTCTTGTTCCCCTTGAAAAGAATCTATTACATAATGTTGCACAAACAAGCAGGCATGATTCAAACAACCATAGGATAAATAATAACCTGCACCACACTCACCAATTGCAGTAATCTCGTGGCATATCATACACTGCGAACAAGGTTCACATATTAAAACTGTAACACCATCATCTTTATAATGATTAAACGATGATATCTTTACTTCTTTTAATGGATCTTGAAGTGATAAAACTTTCCATAAACCTCCGGTCGATTTCACTGCAACCAAATCATTATTATTAATGGAAAAAAGATTAAAGGCAGAATTATCTCCTAATGCTGCTTGGTAAAATTCATTTTTTAAAAGCGTTTGATAAATATTTCCATCGCCATTTTTTATTTTACATAATGTAAACGCTCCACGAAATTTATCACATTTCGCTATAAAATCTTCCAAATCCATTATATCCTGTAAAATTTCAGAATAATTACCAACATCATTATCAGGATCGTCATCCGTATGCGTATTTAAAGCCGCATACAAACTATTTAAAGCACTATAACACCTATTATATTTCGTATCACTTAAATCGGTAGCAACCTCATAAACCAAATAATTAAGACCTTCTATACCTCTGGTTGATACTTTCCATCGTTCTTCGCAAAGAAACATGTTTCCATCTATAATAAAATACTCTCGACTTTCCATATTCCCTTGGATAATTTGTCCCGGTATTCCTGAACTTCCGCCTACCAATCTTAAATCAACACCACCAAATTTATCTAAGCACCCATCTTTTGGTGCTTCTTCACATATACCGACACAGGCATCCACTAAAGTAATATCCGCAGTTGCCACATTTCCTTCAGTAAATGCAGGTGCCGCCTCCACTCTCCCCACCATCAACGGCACCATCATCAAAAGCAACAACAAAAACTTCTTTCTCATTCTACCACTCCCCCAATATTCTCCATTTATGCCTTTTCTGATTTACTTATCGGAAAATCTTATCTCTTTCTTTAACGAATCCTTAAAATTCCCTATTTTCCTCACGCTGTACTGCACAAAAAAAGAAGACCTCTCCAAACTCTGAGTTTAGAAGTCCCCTTTTTCAAAATCTGAGGATCTTGTTCCTCTAAGAAATCACGAGATTTCTTATTCTTCCGTCACCTTACTATTCAATTGTAATGACGTATATACGTTTCCGCAACCGCTAACCAAGCAGTTACCCTCAGGACATTTGTTCGGCGAAATAGCCTCGCCTTCCGCATCCCTCCTTAATTTGAAAAGTGTTTTCCGTAGGGAAAACACCCGCGCCGAGCACGAGTTGCGTAGCAACTTTCCTTTCGTGCGAGTGTGCTTCCTTGCGGAGCATTTCAATGGAAAATTTTCCCTATTGAAAAGAAATTCCATAGAGAGAAGCAGCATCACTACGTTCGCCCATCGGGAATCATTAGCGCCTTACATTCTCTCTTATGGTAATGTATGATTCCGAAAGGCAGACTCACGTCTCAACCTAAAAAACTCCATTTCGGGGTTGCCCGAAACGGAGTTAATAAATTCACTCTATTTCTTCGGCGACCCGGCTTCCATTGTCTTACGACATTAGGACCGTAGTTTTGCGTCCCAACCTTTCGATTGGTTTGCCCTTTCGGATTTCATATTTTAATTATATATAAAGTTGACATAAATGTCAATAGGTTTTTAAAAAATTATGTAAAATTATGTTACAGTTCAGACTTAAATTGTTACAAATATATCAGGACGTCGAGGACGCCGTCCCCTACAAACCTCTTTCCGTTGATATTTTTCAAAAATTACAAATCTATAGTATGAATTGTAACGTACGGACAGCATTTATGCTGTCCTGCCTTTTCTCTGGACAGCATGAATGCTGTTCCTACAGTGTTTGTGCCGTCATTGTGTCCCTACTTCATAAGAACTACTCCTCAATCAAAATCGGATCAAAACCAATCAAATCGCAGGAAGTACAGGAAAAACGAATTCCGGAATTTTCCGTAACCAACGACTCTGCTTTCCCATGCAAATGCCCATATACACAATCGCTTACCGGATACCGCTTCATAATCTCTAAATATTCCCGATTGTTACTGAGATTATAATGCAACATCACGATCATCTTCCGATAACCCGCTTCCTTCGCTAAGTTTAGTGACCGCACCAAACGCTCTTTTTCACGAAGATACACTTTTCGATCCTGATCTGCCGGTAAATCCTCACATCCGATTTCCCAGCCACGCGTACCACAAATCGCGGTATCCCCTACTACGAAAAAATTATTATGTAAAAATTCAATATTCTCAAACTTCTGTTCCTTCATAAACGCCTTCATCTTGCTAAGCGTTTCCCACCAATAATCATGGTTTCCCTTCACCATAATCTTTCGTCCCGGAAGCTCCTTCAAAAACGCAAAATCCTCAATCGTTTCCTCCAAATACATTCCCCAAGAGAAATCGCCCGCCATAAGCACCGTATCATCAGGCTTTACCTTCGCTATCCAATTTTCTCGTAACTTTTCCTCATACCCGTTCCAATTTTCCCCGAACACATTCATCGGTTTATCCTTTACCCCAAAAGATAAATGAAAATCAGAGATTGCCCATATCGCCATTTTCTGCCTCCCTTCCTATGAAAATTACTAAAAATATTTAAGTTATCTACCTTAAATATTTCTCAATCTATTCCCACACTATCCATGCTTCATCTCCTCTGTACGGACAGCATTCATGCTGTCCTGCCTTTCTGCCTTTTCCGTGGACAGCATAAATGCTGTCCCTACAATATGTTTATAAGTCTTTCTTGCCTCTTTCCTTCTGTACGGACACAATTTATTGTGTCCACATTAAAACGCCTTAAATTCATAATTAATGCTCTGAAAATACTCAATAACGCTCGGTAACGCCTTTACCGTCTCCGTCTTTCCGTATGTATCGTGCATAATCACAATCACTTCTTTTTTTCCTTTTGAGGTACTCTTCACACCCTCTAAAATCTGCTCCGCCGTTCTCTTCGGCGTTCTCGAGTCATAACTTTCACAATTCCAACCGATTACTTCCATCCCTAACGAATCCAAATACTCTTTATACGCCGCCCCCACCTTCGTTCCATACGGAATACGGAAAAACTTCACTTCTTTTCCCGTCGCATTTAAAATCACTTCATTTGTCTTCTCAATCTCAGATTGGAAGGTAGAAAGCGACTGAAAGATATCCTTCTTATGCGAATAAGAATGGTTTGCAACGGTATGTCCTTCCTCCGCCTGACGCTTTAAAATTTCCGGATTTCTCTCCCCATAAGAACCCAAGGTAAAAAACGTCGCTTTTACACCGTATTCCTTCAAAATATCCAAAATCGGAACGGTAATTGCCTCCACCGGACCATCATCAAAAGTTAAATATACAACCCCGTCATACACTTTCGGCTCTTCTACAACCGGCTCTTTCACGACCGGCTCCTCCGGGATTATTTCTTCCTTTCCGAAAAACTCCTCTGCCACATCTTGCGTCTTCACCGCAGCCGGATGAAAAACAGCCACATACTTGTCCTGTCTTTCCGAAGAAGTCATCGCCACACAAACGGTAATCAAAATCATCACCGAAATCAAAGAAAGTATGAATCGTTTCATTTCCCTCACTCCACTCTTTCCTTACCATAATTATTCTTCCAATGAACCGCCCCATAAATCGAATTCACAAAATAAATACACCACATCAATAAAAGCTCAATATTCGATACATCATGAAAATTCACTTGTAAAAACAACAGCACTCCAAAAAAATTCGCAATAATAAATAAAATCCACTGTTCCATATACTTCTTCGCCATCAGAAACGTCGCCACACAAGCCGAAACTGAAACAATCGCATCCAAAACAACATTTTCCCCCTTCAAGACAAACTTAGAAAGAAGCGCAAAACCAACCATTAAAACAACACAAAGGCAAAATGTAAAAATTTTCTGTGGTCTTGTCAAATACTTTACACCGCTATTTTGGGAATCCTGCACCTTTCCCCAATAAATAAATCCGTAAATCAGCACCGGTAAACTGTATAAAATATTATACGCCGCGCTGATATAAATGCTCTTTTGAAACATGACAAACGCATACAAAATCACATTCAGAACACCAAACAAATACGCAAAACGTTCTTGTTTCGCAATACAAAATACATATGTAACGCCGAACAAAGCTGCCAAATCCGACGCAACGGTATAGTACCACTTCGAAATGTCGAACCCTAAATACAAGTTTCTCACCAAAATACCTGCTAAAATAATCAAGAGAGACGCAATTAACCAAATCTTCTCCATTCTTTTCCACTTCATTTTTTCCACGTTCTAAGCCTCCACCTCGCCAATAACCACCTTCGCTGTTTCTCCTTCGGCAAAAATCTTTTCTTTTACAACTCCAATAGATTCATCGTCTATTTTTTCAATTTTCTCAATAACTTCCTCAAAAGTTTCAATCTCATTCCATAAAAGTTCCGACTTTCCGATATAACTCATAATCGAAGTCGTATTCTCAAGTCCCAATAAAAAGTTTCCTTTTAGCTGTTCCTTCGCATTTTTAATCTCTCGCGCAGACGGTTGCTTGTGAAAAATCTTTTCAATCTCCGCATTTAGTAACGCCATCACCTTCGTATAATTCTCCGGATTAATTCCGCCATATATCGTAAAAAGGCCCTCTTCCTTATAAGATGTAACATAGGTATAAACCGAATACGCCAATCCACGCTTCTCACGAATCTCCTGAAACAACCGCGAACTCATTCCGCCACCTAAGATATTATTTAACGCCAAAGCCGAATAAGTAAGATCATCCTTACTCTTTAATCCCGGATAAGAAATGCAAAAATGCGCCTGCTCGGTATCCTTCTCCACAAACTGTTCTCCGGCATGAAAAAGATTTTCCTCATACGTCACTTTAGAAAAATCCGCCTTCCAATCCGCAAAATATTTTCGAATCAGCTTGTCCAACTTCTTTTCATCATAATTTCCCGCAACCGCAATCACCACACGATTCGGAGTATAGTGCAAATTCTTATAATCCACAATATCTTTTCTTGTCATATTTTGTATATTATCCAAAGTCCCTAAAATCGGATATCCTAACGACTTTTTCCATGCCAATTCCGTCACCAAATCATGAACGATTTCTTCCGGCGAATCCTCATACATGTGGATTTCCTCAATAACCACTGATTTCTCCAATTCCATTTCAGAAGGATTTATTAAAGAATGAAAGAAGATATCCGACAAGACATCGATCGATAACTCCAAATACTTACTTAATGTCTTTGTATAAAAACAAGTCGCTTCCTTTCCTGTAAAAGCGTTAATCTGTCCGCCAATCGAATCAAAAATCTCCGCAATCTTCTTCGCACTTCGCTTCTCTGTTCCCTTAAACAACAAATGCTCAATAAAATGCGAAATCCCGTTATTCTCCAAATTCTCATGCCTCGAACCTGCCTCTATCCATAAACCAACCGACACCGAACGCATCTCCGGCATCGGAAAGCTCACCACTCGAATTCCGTTTTCCAATACTACCTTATGAAACATAACTGCCTCCTACTTTGTGCCTTTTTCTGTGTACGGACAGCATTCATGCTGTCCTGCCTTTTCCTGTGGACAGCATGAATGCTGTCCCTACAATCTGTTTGTGCCTCTTTCTTGCCTCTTCTTTTCTGTACGGACACAATTTATTGTGTCCATTCAATCTGTTTGCGCCTCTTTCATGCTGTCCATTTTTTCTCAAATTTCTTATAAATATAAGAAAAGTGTTTTGCGAAAGCAAAACACTCTGCGCCGAGCACGAGTTGCGTAGCAACTTTCCTTTCGTGCGAGTGTGCTTCCTCGCGGAGCGTTTGTACTTGTATAGGCAAAATCTCCGATTTTTCCTATACAAGTACAAAAGGACCTCTTCGGCCCTTTAATTTGCAACTTGTAAATATCTTTCTGTCATTCCTAAAATCAACTGAATTTCGCCCTTTCCGATTCCAAGTTCCTTCGCAATATCTGCTACATCATACCCGTTTCCGAAAAGTTCCTCAATTTCTTGCTTCTTTCCATGAACAACCTGTTGGCTGATTCCCTGTGACGGGAAAGTCACCACTTTATTTTTATCATTCTGCGCAAACATCTCTCTGCATTCCGCCATCTTCTCATCCACAAACTGCAAAGTATTGTTCAACTCAGCATTTTTTACATCTACCGTTGTTACAACATAGTCCGAAATATGATTTAACTCATGTACCATATCGGTTGCAGAATCAATCAATTCATTCAACTCATTTTTCTTGCCATCTAAAATCTTTATTTGCGATTTCATCCATTTCTTCACAGAATGCATCCGAATTGTCGACATGACAAAAAGAATACAAGAAACCGTACAAATAAACATCGCATAAACCATCCGTAGTCCTCTTTTCTTTTGTAAAAGTAAAAGTGTTTTGCGAAGGCAAAACACCTGCGCCAAACGCGAGCGTACTTCCCCGCAAAGCGTATTTAAACAGAAGCGTCAAAATTCCGACCCGCCACTTCATTCGGCAAAAAGTCATCGTCCTCTTTTTCTGAATTAGTATTCGACTTCTTTTTGTCCTTTTCCTTCTCCTTTTTTTCTTTTTCCTCTTTTTCTTCCTCATCTACATAAATTTTTTCTGTATTATTTCGATCATGCACTCTTTTTGTATTTTCCTGCTGCAATTCCTGTTCCTTCTGAACCGTATTCTGTTGTCCGGCGTTAACTTGATGTGCCTGTGAGCTTTGCTGCTTAGCCACTTCAACGGTCTTGGGAATCATAACCTGCATTTCAATCGAAGTTACGCCCATACCAACTCGCCCCTTTTAATCCAATAATATATTCTTCTGTCGATCCAATTTTCCCTTCAATCGTAAAATCGCCTTCGTATGCAACTGAGAAATACGCGATTCCGAAACTTTCATAATCGCACTGATTTCCTTCAAAGTCAAATCTTCATAATAATATAACGAAATAACCATTCTTTCTTTTTCCGGAAGCAAATCAATTGACTTGACCAATATGTTCTTCAATTCCGCTTTTTCCATGTAACCTTCCGGCTGCATATCCTTAGACGTTTCCTTAGGAGACACGCCATGGTCATAATTTTGTTCCAAGAACTCATCTAAAGAAACCAACGACGAAATATTGATATCATTCAACATCTTTCCAAACTCTTCCGTCGATATTCCCAATTTCTTCGCCACATCTTCATCGGTCGCCGAACGCCCAAGCTCATGTTCCAAATCCGCATACAACTTTTCCAACTCTTTACTCTTTTGACGCAAAGAACGCGGAATCCAATCCATATTTCGAACACTATCGATAATAGCACCTCGAATTCTAAGAGAAGCATATGTTTCAAACTTTACTCCCTTATCGATGTCAAATTTATCAATCGCATCAATTAAACCGAAAACACCGTAGCTCACTAAATCTTCATATTCAACGTTACCACCGAAATAAATTCCGATTCTGCCGGCAACGCACTTTACCAAAGGAGCGTATTTTAATATTAGTTCCTCCTTAATTTCCGGAGATCTGGTCGCTTTATATTCATTCCACAATGAAATATCTTCCGTTTCTTGAAGCTTTTCTTCCATTCTGCTCCCCCTCTTTTTATCAGATGGATTTATTCTAACATAATCTTATCTAAAATACGACATCAATTACCCTAAATCCTTCTAAAAAATTTGATTTCTATTGATTTCCATTGAAAAATTTGTTGAAAAATCCACGAATTCCCTCTTGACTTTTTGCCGTCGGAAGTGTCTTCATAATTTTTTTTGCAATTTCCGTCAAATTTTTACTTGCCATACAATCCGGAAATAATAACGAAAAAGGTTTCTGCTGTTTCACCGCTTTTGAAACCATCACATCATTTGTCACATACCCCAAGAACTGCAATTTTACTTTCAAAAATTTCTGCGAAACGGTATTTAATTTCTGCATCGCCGTCTGCGCCTCAATCGCCGTTTCGGTACGATTGATAATGAGTTTAATCGTCTTATTCCGATTTCGCGTTCCTACTGCCTTTATTAACGCATACGCATCAGTAATTGCCGTCGGTTCCGGCGTCGTAATTAAAACCACATCATCTGCCGCCATCACAAATCTTATCACATTTTCCGAAATTCCGGCACCCGTATCAATCAAAATCACATCCGCAATTTTATCCAACAGCGCAATATTTCGCACAAAATTTTCCAACTCCAACTGCGAAAGTCTCGTCAATTCCTCAACTCCCGAACCACCCGAAATAAATTTCACGTTTTTCGGTCCGGTACACAGTACATCCATTACATTTTTCCCGTTTTTTATCACATCTACTAAGGTATATCTTGGCATTGTGCCAAACACCACATCAATATTGGCAAGCCCCAAATCCGCATCAATAATCACAACTCGATAGCCTAATTTGCTCAAAGTAATTCCTAAATTTACCGTAATATTTGTTTTTCCCACTCCACCTTTTCCGCTGGTTACCGTAATGACCTTCGCACTTGTTTTTAAAGTCTCAATCGGACAAATAATATTGTCATTATTTACTTTATTCACAATTTCTCTCAACTTGTTCGCTTGATCATTCATAAAGCAAAATTCTCCTTTGTAAATTTTACCCTTCATGGACACAATAAATTGTGTCCCTACGGTTTGTGCTCTTTTATTCCATTGCAATTCATTTTTCTTTCCTATATTTTCTTGGACAGCATGAATGCTGTCCCTACAATGTTTCTGTTCTTTTATTCCATTGCAATTCATTTCTCTTTTCTGGACAGCATGAATGCTGTCCCTACAATGTTTCTGCCTCTATCCTTCTGTACGGACAGCGTTTATGCTGTCCATTCAATCTCTTCTGCTGTTTCATTTCTCTATCCTTCTGTACGGACAGCATTTATGCTGTCCATTCAATCTCTTCTGCTGTTTCATTCCTCTATCCTTCTGTACGGACACAATTTATTGTGTCCTAACTATTCCCCAGCAATTTTTTCGATAAATTCTCCACATCAATCATCTCAATATCATCCGGAACACTCTGCCCTGTCGTCACATAAGAAAGCGGCTTACCTGTAATTTCTTTCACATTCAATACCACGCCCAAAGAAGAGGTTTCATCGATTTTCGTAAAAATCAACTTATAATTATCAATAAAACTATATGCCTTTATAATTTCCCTGCAATCCTTCATCTTTGTTGTCGCACTAATCAACAGATACGTCTCATCCGGCTCTGCCGCCCTTACGATTTCCTTAATTTCATCAAAATGCTTCTTATTCTTATGACTCTTCCCCGGCGTATCAATCAAAATCAAGTCGTCTTCGCTATGTTTCTTAATGGCATCTTTCATTTCTTTCGGTGAATAAATAACGGTAATCGAAGTCCCCATAATCTCGGAATATGTCTTTAACTGCTCTACCGCCGCAATTCGATAAGTATCCGCCGTTATCATGCCCACCTTTTTCTTTTCCTTAATCATAAAATTTGCAGCCAATTTCGCCAAAGTAGTCGTCTTACCAACCCCTGTCGGTCCTAAAAACATAATAACTTTCGGCTTTTTATTTTCCTCCGGCACAATTCCCTGCGATACACCCAGTCTTGAAATAAGTTCCTTTTGAAAAATCGAAAACGCCTCATTCATACTGGAATTGTTATCAATTCCCTTCTGGCGTAAAGCCTGCACAATATCACTAATCACGCTCTCTTCGACATCATTCTGTCTCATATTATCTACAAACACATGATAGATATTCGAAGAATCGGAAGAATTCTTCTCACCGGTCGATTTTACCGACTCTACCGGTCTCTCCGACATCTGCTTATAAATTTTCGCAAGCATTTCCTCCATATTGTGTACTTTATTTTCTAACTGTTCAACCTTCGCATTGCTTGCCTCTACAATCTCTTTTCCCTCATTCTCTTCCTCCTCTAAAGAAGCCAAAACTTCAATCAGCGGAGAACGCAAAAAGCTAAACATACCGGGACGCTTCATCTTCCGCGTATTCAAAATCACCGCATCCGGTCCCAAATCCATCTTTACCTTTAATAAAGCCTCCTGCATATTGTTCGCAATATACCTTCGAATTTTCAAAGAAATCCATCCTTTCACGGACACAATTTATTGTGTCCCTACAAATTCTTTATCTCTTTCCTTATGTACGGACAGCATTCATGCTGTCCATACAAATCATTTCTCTTTTCCTCCGTACGAACACAATTTATTGTGTCCTGATTCTACGCCGATAGCATTCCAATCGATCGAATATTGGCATCTGCATCAATTTCATTGTAAGACAACACCACTACACTCGGAAGCACGCCCTCAATCATCTTCTTAAAATACGGTCTCAATCCCGGCGCCGTCAAAATAATCGGTTGTTCTCCATTTGCCACTGCCACTTTTACTTGCTTCGTCAAATTATTAATCAAAAGTTCCATCTTTTCCGGATCAATCGCAATATAAGAACCAAAATCACTTTTTTGTACCGAGCTTGTCAATTCCTGCTCCAAAGCCGGATCAATGGTAATCACTCCGTTTGTCTTATCCTTCTCCATATACTTCTGCGAAATCGCTCTTCCCAAGGCTTGTCTTACATATTCCGTCAATACCTCCGTATCTCGTGTAATCGGCGCATAATCCGCCAAAGTCTCTAAAATCGTTACCATATCTCGAATGCAAATTTCCTCTCTTAATAAATTGCTCAATACCTTCTGCACCTCTCCGATACTCAACAACTTCGGAATCAATTCCTCCACGATAACCGGATTTTTTTCCTTTACACTGTCAATTAACGTCTGAACGTCCTGTCTGCCAAGCAACTTATGCGCATACTTCCGAATAACCTGCGTTAAATGCGTCGCCACAATAGACGGTAAATCTACAATCGTATAGCCCTTCATTTCCGCTCTTTCCTTGTCCCTTACCGGAATCCAAACCGCAGGCAACCCAAACGCCGGCTCCACCGTCTTCTTTCCTTGCAAATCGCCATCCGCCGTACCCGGGTCCATCGCAAGAACACAATCGTTCTGTAATTCGCCTCTCGCCACTTCTACACCTTTTACCTTTACACAATACTCATACGGCGAAAGTTGAATATTGTCTCGCAAACGAATCACCGGAACAATCATACCAAGTTCCATCGCAAGCTGTCTTCGAATCATAACCACTCTATCTAATAAATCACCGCCCTGCGAGGCATCCGCAAGAGGGATAATACCATAACCGAATTCCAATTCAATCGGATCCACCTGCAATAACGTAACCACATTTTCCGGTTTTCGAATTTCCTCCACTTCCTGCACTTCCGCCTGCGTTGTCTCAACCGCGGTTTCCTTCTTTAACTCACTCTTCAACTTAAACGCCACGAGTGCCGAAATAGCCGCCAAAATACCAAACGGAAGCGTCGGCATACCCGAAAAGCCAAGAATCACACAAACAACCGCCGCAATCGTCATAACACTCGGATTGGTAAATAACTGACTCAAGAAATCTCGACTTAAATTCGTCTCTGCACCGGCTCTTGTCACAATAATACCGGTCGATAACGAAATAATCAAAGAAGGAACCTGACTCACCAAACCGTCACCGATGGTCAACAAGGCATATTCCTGCAAAGCCGACATGATATCCATACCACGCATTGCCCCTAAAATAACGCCACCGATTAAGTTTACAAACGTAATAATAATACCCGCAATGGAATCTCCCTTTACGAATTTCCCGGCACCATCCATCGCCCCATAGAAATCCGCTTCTCTTTGCACATTTTTACGCCGGATTTTCGCTTCTTCCTCATTAATCAAACCGGAATTCAAATCCGCATCAATCGCCATCTGTTTTCCCGGCATAGCATCCAAGGTAAATCTTGCCGCTACTTCCGATACTCTCTCCGAACCCTTTACGATAACCAAAAACTGCACAATCGTAATAATGATAAATATAATAAAACCGACAACCATATCTCCGCCGGCAACAAACTGCCCAAAACTCTCAATCACACCGCCGGCCTTATCGGTCCCCGACCCGTCTCCCAAAATCAACTTGGTCGAAGTCAAATTCAGTCCCAACCGAAACATGGTCATAATCAACAATAACGACGGGAAAATCGACATTTCCAAAGGCCCTTTACTGTAAATTGTATTTAAAAGAATAATTACGGAAGCCGTAATATTCACCGCCAACAACACATCCAAAAACGCCGACGGAAGCGGAATAATAAACATTAAAATAACGCCGATGATTAAAATACCAACTGCCGCGTCCTTTACCTTCACAAAACCTACCGCCTTTCCTCATTTTCATACTATAAAATCATTGTATAATTTTTAAAAATAAATTTCAATAAAATTTGAAAAAATATGACAATAAAAAAATTGGCAGAAGCAAGGAAAAATTCCTCTTTTGCCAATTTTTTAACTCTGTTTTTTTCAAAACGCAGGCACACCTATCCTGCCTTGATGGAGTATACGTATGCCAATACCTCTGCCACTGCTTGATACAATTCCTCCGGAATGGGATCACCGATGTTAACACTGGCGTATAAAGCTCTGGCTAACGCCTTATTTTCTACGATTTGCACCCGATTTTCCTTCGCGATTTCTTTGATTCTCAATGCAATATAATCCTGCCCTTTCGCTAAAACAATCGGGGCATCATTTTTTTCCGGTTCGTATTTAATCGCTACCGCAAAATGCGTCGGATTGGTAATTACTACATCTGCCTTCGGAATTTCCTGCATCATTCGATTTAATGCCATTTGTCTTTGTTTTTGCTTGATTTTCCCCTTGATTTGCGGATTTCCTTCGGTCTGTTTGTATTCTTCTTTAATTTCCTGCTTTGTCATTCTTAATTCTTTTTTATGCTTTCTCATTTGCACAATTACATCTACCGCGGCAAATACCATTAAAAACATCGATATTTTCAATCCTAAATCAATAATGGTTGTCATGATATAAGCGCCGATTGCAGATGCATTTAAATTCATGGTATTTAAAATCGCTTTTGCATTATCCTTTATTGTCGTATATGCCAAAATTCCCACAATCGCCACTTTTACCAAGGATTTTGTAAAAAATTCCGCGATATTTTTTAGGGAAAGCATATTTTTAATCCCTTTTCCGGGATTAATATTGCTAAACTTCGGCTTAATACTTTCCGTCGTAAATAAAAATCCGCTTTGCATTAAATTTGAAACAACTCCCATAAAAGCAACTAAAGCAAAAATCGGAAGCATTGCGGAAATAAAAAGCAATAAAAGATCGGTTGCCAGTCCCATAATACCGTTCACTGTAAACAAATCTTCTTTTGTCATATATACATGAAAGGTGAGATTTACCAATTCCACCATTTTTTCATACAAACTAACGCCGAAAACTTTTAAGGAAATAAAAGCACACAATAGTACTACCGCGGAATTCAGTTCGGTACTTTTAAATACCTGCCCTTTCTTTCTCGCATCTTGTTTCCTTTTCGCGGTAGGTTCTTCCGTTTTATCCCCATCATCCGCAAAAAACTGAAGCGGAATACGAAGGTATAAATCATCCATTATGTACTTTTCCTCTAATTCCATGACTTACACCTCCCACACAAAAAAACATTAAAGAATAAATAAGAAAGAAGAATGAATAGAGAATAATGAATGACGTTTTTCGGTAAACCGAAAAACAACCAAATTTATTATTTATTCTTTATTATTTATTCTTTATTATTTATTTTCATCATCCTCCGCTTCCCATCGCCTGAAAAAATACTACAATTTTTTCCTGCATGATGCCCACCAGGCCTTCTGCAATTGCAACAGAAGCAGATATTGTAATCGTCATAATAATAAGCCCGATTATAATTTTAATCGGCATTCCCAACATAAAAACATTCATTTCCGGCATAGTCTTAGACAAAATGCCGAGAACGACATCTGCAATAAAAATCGCACAAATAATCGGCGCCGCAATTCTTAAAGCAATTCCGAACATATCTGCCAATAACGTAGTCAATTCCGGAATCACCGCAGAACTGAAAGTCATTTTTTCCACCGGAAGCACTTGAAAACTGTAAAAAAGCGCCCTAATCAGCATATGATGCCCGTTAATTAATAAAAACACTAAAATAAAGTAAGTATAATAAAAATTAGAAGTTAAAGGAACTTGAATATTGGTAATCGGATCCACTACATTCGCAAAGCTGAATCCGACCTGCATATCAATAAGCTGACCGGCTAAGTAAAGCCCCGAAACAACCACATACGTTACATACCCCATAATAATACCAATTGCCAATTCCTTCGCAACATATACCATATATAAAACCAAACTATCTTGATAATCCAATGAAAAACCATCCACCGTATTTACAAATATAATCGTAAGAAAAAAAGAAAAGCCGATTTTAAAAATGGCCGGCATATTCTGTCTTCCGAAAACGGGAGATAAAACAAAAAGCCCGGTCATTCTTATAAAAATCAACAATATCGCATCAAAATTTGCCGTTACCAATCCAAAATCAACCATATTTCTTTCCCTTCATTACATAAACATAGTATTCATATTGGAATAAAGATCTTTCACGAATGTTGTTAAAACAGTAATCATCCAAGGCCCAAACAATATTAAAACTCCCATAATCGCCAATACTTTCGGGACAAACGTCAACGTCTGTTCTTGAATATGTGTTGTGGCTTGAAAGATACTAATTGCAAGACCCACTACAATACTAATCAACAACACCGGTGCCGAAATCATAATCGCTGTCGTCATTGCATTAATCGCCACATCCATAACCGCGCCTGTATCCATTTTCAAGCCTCCTTTAACATAGTGCCTACATCATGGACAGCATGAATGCTGTCCCTACAGCTGCTTTACTGCTTTTTTATCATGGACAGCATGAATGCTGTCCCTACAGCTGCTTTTTCATGGAGACAATAAATTATGTCCCTACAGCTGGCTCTCAGTTTCTGTACGGACAGCATTTATGCTGTCCTTCCTTATGCTACATCATCGGACAAATCCCGTTACAATAGACTGTACCACTAAATTCCAGCCGTCCACTAAAATAAATAACAATATCTTAAACGGTAGCGAAATCATTACCGGTGGCAACATCATCATACCCATCGACATCAAGGTACTGGACACTACCATATCAATTACCAAGAACGGAATATAAATAATAAATCCGATTTGGAATGCAATCTTTAACTCACTTAAAATAAATGCCGGAATAATGACGGTCATCGATAAATCCGATAAATTCTCCGGTGCAGGTTGTCCGGAAAGTTCAACAAAAAGTGCCAAGTCCTTTTCTCCGCGAATTTGCCCAAGCATAAATTCCTTAATCGGGAGGATTGCTTGATTAAAAGCCTCCTGCTGTGAAATTTCATTTGCCAAATATGGCTGAAGTGCTTGATCATTTATCTTAGCAAAGGTCGGACTCATAATAAAAAAGGTCAAGAATAACGCCAATCCGATTAAAATTTGATTCGGCGGCATCTGCTGTGTTCCAAGTGCATTTCTCAAAAACGAAAGAATAATGATGATCCTCGTAAAAGAAGTCATCATTATCAGAATAGACGGTGCAAGCGCCAAAATCGTAAGCAATAAAATAATTTGAATGGTATTTACCGCATCTGCAGGCTCCGTCGCAGGTTCCATCGACAATCCAATCTTCGGGATTGCAATCGGTTCTGCAAATGCAACTTGAAATAAAAGAATTGCAATTATTAAAATAACAGCAAAGAGTTTGCTCTTTTTGCGCATTTAGCTACTTCCTTCCCGAATTATCTTTTGTTATTAAAGGCATCCCTTAATCTCTCTATGTTCTCATTCACATGATTTTCCTCTTTTTTCTCATTTTCATGGCTGGTACGGAAGAAATCAAAATATTTGGAAAAATTATTCGACTTTTCCGTTACGGGAGTACTGTTAATCGTCGGTACAATCAAATCACGATCAATATTGCAAATAAACTCAAACCCTTTTACCGACGAATGCATCAACACATATTGCTCTCCCACTTGAATCAAATAAATATTTTTATCAAATCCCATCGAAAGACTGTCAATAACCTTCATATACTTGCTTTTTATTAAACCGGTTGATTTTTTCCCGATAAATTTCGTCATCACATAGGATAAAAAAACAACACTTCCCGTCGCAATCAAAATTGTTAAGAGACTAATTACTTGTGCTCCCATAAGCACCCTCCTATACTCTCTTCTCCGGTATTACAATCTTCGTAATACGCACACCAAAGTTCTGGTCAACCACTACTACTTCGCCCTTCGCAATAATCTTTCCGCTAACCAGTACATCCACGTTATCTCCCGCCAATCGATCCAATTCCACAATCGTACCTTGAGTAAATTGCAAAATATCTTTTATCGGCTTTTTTACTTTTCCCAACTCAACACTCACCTGTAATTGCAAATCCATCAACAAACTCATATTCTCTTTTTCATTTGCAACCAAATCTTCCGTAAGTTCTTCAAAACGAATCGGCTGAATTGTAGCAGTCGTCTCCTCCAACTCTTCAACCGTCTCTACCACGTTCTTTTCTTTTACGCTTTTTTCTGCTGAAACAGTTTTCTCAGATTCCACAGTCCCGATACTTTTTTTGAGCGCTGCAAAAAAGCGATTGATTAAAGTATACGGTAAGAAATAGTAAACCGTTGTATTCACATCATCATTAATCTTCAAACTAAAAGACATTTGTATCATATTTTCTTCTCTTTGAATTAGGGTACTCTCTTCCTTTGACTCGGTAAATTCTACCGTTCCCCCTAACACGTTGCTCAAAGAAATTCCCATTCGACTAATCATCTGCGAAAAAACCTCATCAAAAGAATTTCGCTCTGTCTCTGTAATTTCGCCTTCCTCCGGCATCGTCTCAAGCAAAATTCCTGCCACTTTTTTCACCGTAGATTTGTCAAACGCAAACGTCGTTGCTTCCTCACGATAGTTCGCATCAATAAAAAGATAATCCTCTCCCAGCGTTTCCGTCAACAAAGACGGTTTTACAATATCCGCCGCAATATCGCCGATTTCCGCATTTTTCTGAAGTATCTTCGTAATCGCCTTTCCTGCAGAATCCAAAGGTTCTTTATAAAGTTCCGTAAGCATATTCTTATCATCTTCGGAAAGCATCTCAATTTCTTTGGTAAATTCCGAACTTTTCTGCAACAATTGCTTTAATTCTTCTGTATCTAACATTTTTTATCCTCCTTTATTCGTCCTCTTTTCTTATCGTTTCCGTTATCTTTACGGCAAGCCGTTTATTCTTCACACCCGGTCTTCCCTTATATCGTTTCACACCATCAATAAAAAGCGGTAATTCCGATTTTATGTTAGAATCCAGCGTAATAACATCCCCCACTTGCAATTGTTTAATGTCTTCCAATTTCAAGAGTGTTTCTCCCAAAACCACATGTACATCGACTTTGGATAATTCCACTTTTTCTTCAATCTTTTGAACTTTTTCCGGTGAATTCGGTTCCACTTCGGTAAACAACCACGATTTAATATCAATCTTATTGACGATCGCCTTAATGGTTTCATACGGAATACAGAACTTGATATATCCCATTTCTTTTCCTACCGCCAATTTGATATCAATCATCATAATCGTATCGTTTAATCGTGTCATATTAATCAACTTGGTTGTGGTAAAGAACTTTTCCACCATCGGCGTAATATTATAGGCTTGTCCCCATGCTTCCTTTAACGGATTCATCAAGTTCTTCATGATATTATAAATAATCGCCGCTTCAATTTCCGTCAAATTTCTTAATTTAATCTGTCCGTCTACATTTCCACCCAACGTTTTATCAATGATTTCCAACGCAATATTCGGTGGAAACTCCATCAAAATATCACCCTGCAATTCCTGCGCACGAATCACTCCAATCGCAACAGGATCTTTCAAAGTTTTTATGTATCCTTCGTACGGCATCTCCTTTATGTTTTCAATCTCTACAATAACTTCGCTTCTCAAGAGTGTTTCCAAAATAATCGAAGATGTCTTACAAAAGTATTCAAATATATTTCGAAAACCTGCAATATGATTCTTTGCAAATTTACTCGGTTTTGAAAAATCATATTTTGTAACCGTCATGGTTCTTTCTCCTTTTGTATAAATTTAAAATTCGCAAAATTTATTTAGGTCACAATAAAACTCGGAATCATAACCGCGATAATCTTTTCGCGATCTTCCTCATTATTATAAAGCGACCGAATCGCTTCTAAAACCGGCTCTTTCATTTCGTTACGCTTATTGGAATCACTTAATTCTTCCGCTGTTTTCGATTCAAATACACTCAAAATAGCGTCTCGATAATAATCCGTCATTTTTTCCGCCGTAGCCAACGCTTTTTCATCTTCAAATACAATTACAAAACTTGCTTTCAAATAAGACGCTTTTGAACCCGTCTTCTTCAAGGAAATCATAACATCATTTAATGCCAAACTCGATCCGTCTTTTAAATCAAATCCGGTTTCTTCCGGTTCCACAACTTGTTTATTCGGATCAAAGCGATTCATCATAAAATAAACGCCTGCCCCCGCTCCTACCAAACCAAATACAACCGCAATAATGATAATAATCAATGCTTTCTTCGCCATATTACTCATTATCCTCCTTTTTCTTTTGCAAATATAAATTAAACTTCTGTCTAAAGCCAATCACTTTATCCACAAGTTCATCCACACTTTCTCTTACCACAAATTTATTTCCCGTCGTAAGCGATATCGTCGTATCCGGCGTCGCCTCGACATACTCTATCAAATCGCTGTTAATCACAATTTTTTGATTGTTTAATTTTGTCAATTCTATCATATAAACCGACTCCCACCAATATACGTTTAGATTATATAAAAATATAATCTAAAAATCAAGCATATAATTTTACCAAATATCACAATATGTTACACTTAATACTATATTTTTCTACAATGATGGCACAATCATTGTAGGGGACGGCGTCCTCGACGTCCCGATATATATTCTGACATGTAACGAAATGTTTATGCTAATTAAGACATAAAGAAAAAAGTGCAGCCTGTTTTTACACAGACTGCACTTTTCTTAATCATCCAGCGCCATGCGGACATATCCCGCAATGCCGGATTTCACCAGCAACTCCTGAAGCTGCTCTTCACGAATCAACCCAAGCGGTCCCATCAAAAACCGCGGATTACACAGCTCAATCGCCGCCGCTATTCGAAGCAACAAACTCTGCCGGGCGTAGGTTTCCATGGTAATCTTATCCAGCATCTCCTCAATCTGCTCCGTCCGCAGACGATCCACCGCACAAATCATGCGATGGACGAAATCGGTGATGCCGAGTTTGCAACAAAGTGCCGCAACGGATTCGGCATCATAGTTATACTCGCCGGAGCGCAGATATACTGCAATGGGTTTCGAAAGCAAACTCAGTGAGCCATCCAAAATCGCTTCTACGGCCCGCTCAGCGAAGTTCATCTCAATCTCAAATCGAGGAAACTCGCCTTTTGTATAGTTGATGTACACATAGTTCGCCACCGTAAGCTGTTTCATGATACGTCCCCTTTCTTTAAAAACGCAAGCCAACGTAGTCAAGCAGACCGGAATCGCGTAACTTACTCCGCTGATCCGGAGGAAGTTCAACCAGCTCTACGCCAGCCTTTTCAAGCTTCAGCGCATTGAAAACTTCCCGTCGGACCGGCTCCAAGTTCTCCCGAGGGAGCAAGAAACGTAGCTGATTCTCAATCACCGTACGCCTCTCCGCAATCTGACGCTGCGTGTACTGATAAGCACCATCTCGCTGAAGCACCGTCATGGTCTGACGCTTATCATAACCGGGAACTTTGATTTTACCAATTCGGCTCTCATCACAAGCACGAATCGCCTTAATCAAATCCGCCCGTACTCGCCCTTCGGTCTTGAAATCACCAAAAGACAGCGCCATCTTCCGTCGAAGATTTCTTTCATGCACCAACTCGGTCTCACTCCACTTTCTCATCATTATGCGCAACCTCCTTTGCATTTTCAAGCGTCCACAAACTACACACTCTCTCCGGAAAAAGAAATCTCTTTTTCATTTGTCACTACAAAACATCACATCTTATAATACCACATTATGTTTACTTTGTCAATTCTATTTATACATTTTTCTATCTTCTCTGTTACAATTCAGACTGTAAATTGTGAACATGGCACAAACACTGTAGGGACACAATTCATTGTGTCCTAATTTTAATGTCTACCTATTTTCCGGGCATAATAATGGCAGAATCATTGTACGGACAGCATTTATGCTGTCCTGCTTTCTGCCTTTTCTGTGGACAGTATTTGTGCCTTCTATATGAATTTAAGTCTGACCTGTAATTTATCAATTCTGTCCTATAAATTTATCAATCAATTTTTGATATTGCTCCTGTGCATTCAAACAAATATCAAGTAAATAGCCTTTTTCTCCTCCGGTTTGATATTCCTGCAAACCTCTGTAATAAAAAAACTTATCTTCATCCAATATAATAAAAGGCACAATATTATTTTTTAAGCACTCCTTAAATAAAATGATTCGTCCCACTCGACCGTTTCCATCTTGAAAAGCATGAATTTTTTCAAAATCACTATGGAACTTCACAATATTCTCAAAGGTAACGTCTTTTAATGAATGATACCAATTCAATAAATTTCGCATCTCACTTGCCACATGTTCCGGTGCAGAAGTCATAGTTCCGCCGACTTCATTTGCCAAACTCTTATAATCTCCCACCTTAAACCAAGATTTTTTCTCATCTGAGGTTCCTGTTTTTAAAATTTTATGAAATTCCTTTATCATAGTTTCCGATAATGGTTCTTCCGCCACCTTTAGCATATAATCCACCAACTTAAAATGATTCAGTGTTTCAATAATATCATCAATTTTAGTAGGTGAATCTCCCTCTTCTGTCACCAAAGTGTTCGTTTCATAAATATATCGCGTTTGTGCCTCTGTTAAAGCACTTCCCTCCATATGATTAGTATTATAAGCAAAATTAATTTGTGTTACATAATATAAATTACCTTTTAATCCCATTTCCATTTGTTCTCTTAAAATATTTAAAATATCACTCATATCAACATTCTCCTTCTTTATGATTTTACCACAAAATGCTGTAAAATCATAGAAAAAAATGGAGCTGTAAAAAAGCTTTCCCTTTTTTACAGCTCCATTTTTTCGCGAGAATTAATACATTCCCATTCCGCCACCCATTCCGGCAGCCCCGTTATTGCAATCGCAATGATCTTTTTCCGGCTTATCTGCAACTGCAGCTTCCGTTGTCAATACCATTGTTGCAACGCTCGCCGCATTTTGAAGAGCAGAACGCGTAACCTTCGTCGGATCTACGATTCCGGCTTTCTTCATATCTACATAGCTTTCTGTCAAAGCATCAAAACCAACACCGGCAGGGCTTGCTTTTACTTTATCCAAAATCACAGAACCCTCTAAACCTGCGTTTGCCGCAATTTGTCTTACCGGTTCTTCCAATGCTTTTAATACAATAGAAACACCGGTCTTTTCGTCTCCCGAAGTCGTTTCCAATAATTTTTGAACTTTCGGAATAACATTTACGTAAGCCGTTCCGCCACCGGCAACGATTCCTTCTTCTACCGCCGCCTTTGTAGCAGATAAAGCATCTTCAATTCTTAATTTCTTTTCCTTCATTTCAACTTCGGTAGCCGCACCGACTTCAATAACCGCCACGCCGCCCGAAAGTTTTGCCAATCTTTCCTGTAATTTTTCACGATCAAATTCCGAAGTGGTATCTTCAATTTGAATTCTGAGTTGCATAATTCTGTTCTTAATCTTTTCACTGTCTCCCATACCATCAATAATAATCGTGTTTTCTTTCTGAATTTTTACTTGACGCGCACGACCCAATTGATCAATTCTTGTTTCCTTAATATCAAATCCCAATTCTTCACTGATTAATTGACCACCTGTTAATGTCGCAATATCCTCAAGCATTGCCTTTCTTCTGTCACCAAATCCCGGTGCCTTTACCGCAACGCATTGGAAGGTTCCTCTTAATTTATTCACAACTAATGTAGAAAGAGCTTCTCCATCTACATCTTCCGCAATAATCACAAGCTTCTTACCTTGTTGTACGATTTGTTCCAATAAAGGCAATACATCTTGAATACTGCTGATTTTTCTATCGGTAATTAAGATATACGGATCATCCATAATTGCTTCCATCTTTTCAGTATCCGTTACCATATAAGCGGAAATATATCCTCTGTCAAATTGCATACCTTCTACGACATTCAAGTTGGTTCCCATTGTCTTGGATTCTTCGATTGTAATAACGCCATCGTTTGAAACCTTTTCCATAGCGTCCGCAATCAAATTACCAACTTCATCGTCATTTGCAGAAATCGAAGCAACTCTTGCGATATCTTCTTTTCCTGTAATGTTCGTACTGATTTCATGAATTCCTTCTACAGCGGTATCAATCGCCTTTTGTACACCGCGACGCAAAATCATCGGATTTGCACCGGCAGCCACATTCTTTAATCCTTCACGAACCAAAGCCTGCGCCAACAAAGTTGCGGTCGTTGTTCCATCTCCGGCAACATCGTTTGTCTTCGTTGCAACTTCCTTTACAAGTTGCGCACCCATATTTTCATAAGGATCTTCCAATTCGATTTCCTTTGCAATTGTCACACCATCGTTTGTAATTAACGGTGCCCCGAATTTCTTATCCAATACCACATTTCTTCCCTTAGGTCCCAACGTTACCTTTACTGTATCTGCAAGCTTATTGATTCCGGCTTCCAACCCATGTCTTGCATCTGTTCCGTATTTAATATCTTTCGCCATAATTGTCCCTCCTAATTTATAGTTTCTGCCTATTCAGCGGACAGCATAAATACTGTCCCTACATTATTGTACATCATTTTCATTTCAGTTTCATTATGCAGCTTTCTTTCCGTACGGACAGCATTCATGCTGTCCTCACTTCAATCTTCCACTCATCTTTCTGTACGGACAGCATTCATGCTGTCCCATTTTCCCTACTCTACAATTCCCAATACATCACTCTGTCTTAATACAATGTATTCCTGACCTTCCAATTTAATTTCTGTACCGGCATATTTTCTGGCAATAACCTTATCGCCAACCTTCAATTCCATCTTCACTTCTTTTCCATCTACCATGCCACCCGGTCCAACAGCAATAACCTCCGCCATTTGCGGTTTTTCCTTTGCAGTACCGGCCAAAATAATCCCACTCTTCGTGGTTTCCTCAGCTTCTGCCATTTTTAAAACTACCATTTCTCCTAAAGGTCTGATTTTCATATATTTCGTCCCCTTTCCACACCTTCATTAGCACTCTCTTTATTTGATTGCTAATTGTTATTATATTCATCCCACGCTTCTATTCAATTCGTTATATTCGTCATTTTCCGGATTTATTCCAAATTACATTCATTTTTCTTTTGCATTCTTTATTTTACGTGCTTTTTGAACTTTTTAAAAAGTAATGTACACATCACATAAAAATACACCTTTTTCGCAATTTTTTGCTACTCAAGGTGTATTCTATATGTCTTTCGCCACTTCATATATGTGGTCAAATGAAAAGATTATAAATTAGGAAGTTCAATATTAAGTGATTCCAAAACGTCCCCCGATGCAAAATAATCCTTTATTTTTAGCTATTGTATAAATGTAATCTTAGCAGAACCATGATTTTGATATGCAGCCCCTCCACCTTGAGTCGTCGAAGGGCTATAAGTCGTACCATTGTATGTAAATGACGCTACACCGCCTATATAACCACTTCCGCCGCCTCCGGATGATGTGTTTCCGCCACTCGGCCAACCGGCAGCACCACCGTACCAGCCGCCTCCGCCGCCTCCGCAACCAACAGTCCATCCGCCACTGACACTGTGTGTTCCGGCATTGTGACCTCCTTGACCAAAAGCTGCTCCTGACGTCTGTGTGCCTCCGGCAGCGTTTCCTCCGGCACCACCTTCAGTACCACCTCCGGCACCTCCGTTTCCGGCGTATATGCCCCATTTACCACCATAGCTGCCGCCGCCTCCGCCACCGGCTACAAGTAAAACTTGTCCCGAATTACCGGCTGTCCCGATTTGAGACAACGTTCCGTTCGCAAAGGCCATGTGAGTAGCGCCTCCGCCGCCTCCGGCAGTACCGTCATGACCATTACCGCCTCCGTTATAACCGCCAAGGTATTTATTAGCAGTTCCTCCTACACCGATATATATTACTTGTCCTGCCGTCAATTTCTTATATCCCATAGAATAACCGCCTGCACCCGCCTCCGTATGACCGGTATGCCATCCTGAACTGTTATAATAATCTGCAGTGCCGTATCCGCCGGCACCCCATGTTTCTAATTTATACACACCGGTTGCCGGTACCGTATAGGTTTGTATTCCACCTGTATAAGCAAAACTTTTCGCACCCGGTTTCACGCTAAAGCTTGCTGAAATCGTATGATTTGTCTCAACAGCGCTAAATGTATAACTATGTACATTTCCTACACTTGCTCCGTCTACAAGTACGTCTTGAATAACGTATCCGGAATTAGCTGTTATTGTATACGTTTTATCTGTACCGTATGTAACAGATGTGCTTCCGCTCGGACTAATCGAACCATTAGAACCTGCTGTTGCTGTAATGGTATATGTATTCACTGTCCATTTTGCATACAACGTTGTCGCCGCAGTCTTATCCCAGTTCTTTGCGCTGCTTCCGTCTGCTTTGTAGTACTGCGTTCCTCCTCCGTTTGTTTCTGTATAGTAACCTCCGAACGTATAGCCGGTTTTCGCCGGTTTCGTTATACTAGGCATTGCACTTCCGTACGTTGCTGTTACACTCGTTGTTCCCGCTGTTGTCGCACTTTGATTATTTAACGTTACGGTATACGTATTGACTGTCCATTTTGCATACAACGTTGTCGCCGCAGTCTTATCCCAGTTCTTTGCGCTGCTTCCGTCTGCTTTGTAGTACTGCGTTCCTCCTCCGTTTGTTTCTGTATAGTAGCCTCCGAACGTATAGCCGGTTCTGCTCGGCAAAGTTATGCTTGGCATCGCCAAACCATATGTTGCCACCACACTCGTGCTTCCTCCGCTTCCGCTTTGTTGATCTAACGTTACATCAAACATATTTTTCTTAAATACTGCTTCAATTGTGTGAAAATCTACCACATCCGTAAAGGTATAACTTGTCGGATCCCCGACATTTACACCATCAACCAATACATAATCTATGGTATACCCGAGATCCGGTATCATCTCAAACGTTTGATTCTCTCCGCTTACCACTGACGTCCTTCCTTCCGGACTGATTGTTCCGTTTTCTCCGGCTGTTGCTGTTATGATTTTTATATCTCCCGGGCGTATTAAGGTAATCCATACATTTTCACTCGGCATACTAAATTGCATAATACCCGTTTCCCCTGTAACTTCCGTTAAAGTGATATCTCCTTCTTTTACTACAAATCTTGTCTCCTCCGATTCTTCTAAGCCGACAAATACTGTATTCCCCGAATCAATCTCATTTACAAGCTTACTCCTCCCGTCGTCTACCGTAAATGTGTAGCCGTAAGAAATACTCAACAACATCATAATTCCAAACAATACCGATAATAATCTCTTCATCCTCTTCCTCCTATTGTAAGCCCTTGTAGGGACAGCATTTATGCTGTCCATGCACCTTGTCACCATCGCTTGGACAGCATAAATGCTGTCCCTACAAATTCGATTTTTAAACAAAAAGAAAGCAGTCTAAAGCCCTTCTGACTTTAAACTACTTTCTTCTCTATTCTTTATTATTTCTTCTTTATTCTTTTTATCTAATAGTGTACCCCCCCCCCGAATTACAGTTTTTACCATATCATTGCTAAAACTATTTCTTTCGGCAAAACATAATAATTGGTTCATCTGAGGTCACACTCCTTCCATAACTCTTTATCGGCAAAAATGTTTTATTACTTTAGAACTATTAGGGTAAAAAAATAGTATAACAATAATTGGTTTTATAGTAAATAAGTTACAATATGAAAGTAAGTAAATAATGGCGCAAACGTTGTAGGAACACAATTTATTGTGTCCGAGAAATTGGCAGACGCTTTAAGTTTAGGACACAATAAATTGTGTCCCTACAGCGTTCTTTAAAATGACGTATTTTAGCGCAATAAGGACGTGTGAAATTTTTACATGTAAATTAGTTCTAAACTATTTTTTTACCCTATTGGGAATATTTTTAAACTTCTCCGCATAAAATGAAACATACCAAATTTTACAGAGGTGAATGTACAAATGAAAAAATTTCTTATTTTCTTGTTTCTTTTCCTTTTGATTTTCTGTCGCAGTTCTGCAAATAATCAAGATATTATTGAAAGTAATTCCGTACAAGTTATCGTGAACGGCAAAAAGAACGAGTTAACTTCGCCGGTTCTTTTTACAAACGATAGTTTGCTCTTTCCGCTTCGTAATTTATTACAGCTTCTCCCATCTTCCGGAGTGGAAATTTTTTGGGAGGAAAAAGAAAAGCAAGTGATGCTTTTAGCGGAAAACTCAACATTAACGTTTCAAATCGATTCCGATACCGCTTTACTAAATGATACGCCTTTTACCCTTTCGGCGACTCCTATTCTTTATAAAAATCAAACCTTTATTCCGCTTCGCATCGTAAGTGAATTTTTAGATTGCCGAATTGCGTGGGACAACCCTTCGAAAAGCGTTTTTATTAAGAGTTTTTCGGATTTTTACGAATCAGAAGCCATCTTTCGGCAAAGTACCGCTGCTTTGAAAAAAGTAAGTTCCGTTAAAATGGATGTAATTAACGAAATTACAAATCCGCAAGGCAGTTTTTCCTTCGGTCATTCGATTTATGTCGATAAAAATGCCAATACAATTTACACCAAAAATGTTCTAAATTCTGACTGGAACCTTTCCGCCGAAAACGTTCTTTCGAATTCTCCCGAATATGAAGAACAGCTATTGCCTTTTTGCTTTTCTTTGGACAAGACAAAATCTAACGAAAACACCTATGTTTTAACCGGATTTTATCCGTCAAAAAAAGGAACGCTCAATGAAAGTTCCCTTTTTATTGATACGACGAATTTGCAAGTTGTAAAACTCACTACGAAAACCGATTTTCAAGTACAAAATGTTCTGTACCAATATGAAGTGAGATTATAATCAACGCTCCGGTCCGCTTGACGTTCCGAAGGCTTGCTGTTCCATTTGTGAAACCGCTTCTTTGGATATGTCAATCAGTCGTCTTCTTTTTCTCGAAATCGGGTGATTCGGGTCATTACTCTTATGGGCTGCAAGTAATTGAAAGTCCGAAATATTCGAATGTTCTTCTACCGCAGCAGCTAATTTTTCAAAATTTTTCTTTCCTACTTTTCTTAAAAAGCTCTCCATATCTCCCGTCATTCCTACTTCAAGAACTTCTTTCCATAAATTCACCATCAAATCCTTTACCAAAACTACCTCTTTTTCATAAGAAGTCCCATTCCTTACTTTTGCAATTTCCGGCTCTTCAAATAAGAACATACCTTTTTCATGTAATCTTTCTGCAATCAACATCGCTATCATTTGCGTTTTCGTTTCATTTAATGCACGATTCTCACCAGAATTAATCTTTTGTAAACCGCATCTCGCCACACCATCCGGTCCGACACTCATTTCAATGGCATGAACCAACTCATGTATTAGCACTACATCTCGATATCCCTCCAACACTCCTAACATCGAGAATACCAAAGTATTATCAATATGTCCGTCTTTTTCATCACACAAATTGCAATTAAGACCTTGCTCCATATTCTTTACAAATCCCTCATAATTTAGTTGCTCATCTTCCGGATATTTTTCGTGCAATTCCCGATAGGAAGGAATCTCTTTTGCGACTCTTTTATAATATTCTTGTAAATAACTTTCTCTTAACGTTTCTACCTCTTTTATTTCATCATACGTAGGAATTACTTTGCGACATGCTTCGGTCTGCATTACTTCATCATAATTGGAAAGCGTAATCGGAACTCCTTTTTTGGTCAAATATTCGATTTGCCTTTCACGAATTCTGCCCTTTCGAAATGAATTTTTTCCCTCCTGTAATTCCTGAAGAGACTCTTCCGAAAAAGCTGTAATCGCTCCTCCTGTATCAATTCCGTCACAATACAAGGCTCCTTCTGTATGATAGCCATGCTTCATATCGCTTGCATCCTTTATTTTTTCCGGATAGCGCGTCGCGATTTCTGCCAAAAATGCTGCTTCCACCTCTCTGTCAATCGTTCTTTTCTGTTCCAATTCCCCTTCTGCTTTATTTCGTATTGGTGCAAACTCCTCCTTTTTCTGTAACACAATTGCCCCATATTTCTTTTTCAGTTGATATACACTTCTTATTTGTGGCATTAGCGCCTGAACTTCTGCTGATTGTATTACTTGCAGATAATTATCCGGCGTCGCGGGAATTCCAAACGCCTGTAATACTTCGCAACGCTTCCGTATCAAATAAGGCGGTATTTCCTCTCTTTGCTCAACTTCTTCGGAAAACGCATCAATATTACTATAAGTATAAGAAAAATCGCTGTCACCTAAAAGTTTTTTCATTATTTCCTTTGGCGCTATTCCTTCTGTTTTTATACCGGCTTCCTCCAAAAAAGGACTTGTCAAATGCTCATTTAATTTGCTGATTTGTGCAGTAATATAACTCTTCACAGCTCTCGGCTCGTTATATTGAACAATCTTTGTTTCGGCAATACGTTTTTCAATCACATCTCTAAATTTTTCTCCATATAATGCTGCAAATTCATCTATAATTGTCGGTAAAACTTCTTGTAGCCTTTTTTCTACGCTTTCCTTATCATAAAGAGTTACCATACTTTCTCCTCCGTAACCACTAATTCTTCTATCATCTCTTTTACCTGCTGAAAATTACTCGGTAATTCGTTTTTTCCTCGATATTCCGTTTTTCCCTGTAATTTGCTTTCAATAAACACTCGCCATTCAAACCCGTCGATTATATTTAAATTCTCATAATACGGTTTCCAACCAAAAGTAACAGAAAGAATCCGCTCTACCGCAGTTTCCGTCTCCATCGGTGTTAAATCAATAAGACGTGGCTGACTCAAAGAGTTATCATATATCTCCAACAACTGATTTTCACAATCCAATATAAAATATTCCGTTTTCTTCATCATTTTTTCCTGCCGTATATAAGAAATCTTCGCAATCTCCAAGCTAATCCTTCCCTTCTGTTTCATTTATCGTCTTTTTAGGAATAAAATTAAGCATTTTGAAACATAGTAAAATGAGCTTCCGGTAATAATGAACACATCCTTGTAGGGGACGGCGTCCTCGACGTCCCGATATATTTGCAATAATTTTAGTCTGAATTGTCCCCCGCCACAGACAAATTTTCAAAACACTTGCATTTGCCAAAAATATGTAGTATAATAGTAAAGGATTGTTTTTCGAAACGATTCCGGTTAAGAACCTGCTACTCAGAACGAGGATACTCCAACCTTATTCTTGGTGCGAGGGGATTTAACGATTTTATATTTTCAGGAGGTGTCGAAATGGATAAACAACAAATTATTGCTGAGTACAGAACACATGAGACCGATACTGGTTCTCCGGAAGTTCAAGTTGCACTTTTAACAGCAAGAATTAATCATTTAACAGATCATTTAAAAACTCATCAAAAAGATCATCACTCTCGTCGTGGTCTTCTTAAGATGGTTGGTCAAAGAAGAGGGTTACTTAACTATTTGGCAAAAAATGATATTGAAAAATATCGTGAATTGATTGCTAAATTAGGAATCAGAAAGTAATTTAAGTAAAGAGGTTGTCCGAAACGGGCGAAGCAAATTCGCCCCTGCTTTTGCAGGAGACGTTTTGGATATCCTCTTTTTTGCATTATATGGTTAGGAGGTAGTTGATAGTTGACAAGCGGAGGGTATCTTCCGAGTGTGAACCATAACTACTACTAAGCATAGTAATGCAACGAAATCATTCAGAATAAACGACTGAATTGAACATTAAAAATTTAATTTTAAGGAGGAAAACTATGTTTAGAAAATTCGAAACAGAACTTGCCGGAAGACCGCTCGTAATTGAGACGGGAAAAATGGCACAATTAACGAACGGACATGCTTTGGTGCGTTATGGTGATACCGTGGTAATGGTTAACGTTACTGCTTCTAAAAAGCCAAGAGAAGGAATTGACTTCTTCCCTCTTAGCGTAGATTACGAAGAAAAATTATATGCAGTTGGCAAAATTCCGGGCAGTTTCCAAAAAAGAGAAGGTCGTCCGGCAGATAAAGCGATTTTGGTTTCTCGTGTTATCGACAGACCGATTCGTCCGTTATTCCCGAAAGATTTAAGAAACGATGTTTCTTTGGTAGCTACGGTTCTTTCGGTTGACCAAGACAACTCGCCGGAAATTGCGGCTATGATTGGTTCTTCTATTGCGATTTCGATTTCAGATATTCCTTGGAACGGTCCTACCGGATCGGTTGCTGTGGGATATGTGGATGGTGAAATTGTTATCAACCCGACAGAACAGCAGAGAGAAAACAGCCGTTTAACACTTACCGTTGCCGGAACGAAGGATAAAATCTGCATGATCGAAGCCGGTGCAGATCAGATTCCGGAAGATATTATGGTAGAAGCAATCGCAAAGGCGCATGAAGAAATTAAGAAAATTGTTGCGTTTATTGAGGAAATTCAAAAGGAAATCGGAAAGCCGAAATTTGAATATACAAAGTTTGAAATTAATCAAGAAATGCTTCATGATATTGAAGATTACTTAGGACCAAGACTTCGTGAGACGATTATTACGACAGCAAAGCAAGAACGTGAATCGGGTATGGATGCGATTAAAGATGAAATTTTCGAACATTTTGCAGAAAAATATCCTGACAGCCAACTTGCGTTAAGTGATGCGTTATATTATCTTCAAAAGAAGACAGTTCGTAAGATGATTTTGGAGGAAGGAATTCGTCCGGATGGAAGAGGATTAAAACAAATTCGTCCGTTATCGGCAGAAATTGATTTATTACCGCGTGTTCACGGTTCTGCTCTTTTCTCAAGAGGGCAAACGCAGGTATTGTCTGTTGTAACGTTGGGGCAAGGCAGAGATGAACAACTTTTGGATGGCATCGATACCGAAGAAACGAAGCGTTATATTCATCACTATAACTTCCCGCCTTACAGCGTCGGAGAAGCTCGTGCACCTCGTGCACCGGGAAGACGTGAAATCGGACATGGTGCGTTAGCAGAACGTGCTTTGGCTCCTGTTATTCCGAGTCAAGATGAGTTTCCTTATACCATTCGTGTCGTATCCGAAGTTCTTTCTTCAAACGGTTCTACTTCGCAGGGAAGTGTTTGCGGAAGTACGTTGTCCTTGATGGCTGCCGGTGTACCGATTAAAGCTCCTGTTGCCGGAATTTCCTGCGGTTTGATTACCGACGATAACGACAGAAGCAAATATTTATTGATTACCGATATTCAAGGAATTGAAGATTTCTTCGGTGATATGGACTTTAAGGTTGCGGGTACAAAAGATGGAATTACCGCAATACAAGTAGATATTAAGATTGACGGTTTGACATTGGATATTATCCGCGAAACCTTCGCTCGCTTAAAGGAAGCAAGAACGTATATTTTAGATGAGGTTATGTTAAAAGTAATCGATAAGCCAAGAGAAGAAGTTTCGAAATATGCGCCTAAGACAATTACCTTTACCATTGATCCGGAAAAAATACGCGACGTTATCGGTCAAGGCGGAAAGGTAATCAACAAAATTATTGAACAGACCGGCGTTCAAATCGATATCGAAGATGATGGAAGAGTCTGCATTTATGCAGTAAATACCGAAGCTGCTTACGAGGCTCAAAAGATTATCAACGGAATTGTAAAAGAACCGGAAGTTGGCGAAGTTTACATGGGTAAAGTAACCAAGATTATGGCGTTCGGTGCTTTTGTGGAGATTTTACCGGGTAAAGAAGGATTAGTTCATATTTCGAAATTGGATCACAAACGTGTAGAGAAAGTGGAAGATGTTCTTCACGAGGGTGATGAAGTGATGGTAAAAGTTATCGAAATTACCGACCAAGGAAAGATTAATTTGTCAAGAAAAGATTTACTTCCTAAGGAAGAAAAAAAATAAGGTATAAAAAGGAGGTGTAAAAACACCTCCTTTCTCCTTCTAATACTCCATTGTCTTATTTCTCATCTCGTGCTCCGTCGTCATATTTACTATTTCCTGTAGCGCCTCTTTCTGCAAATAACCCGGCACAATTCCAGAAATTTTCTCCATTTCTTTATAGATAAAGCTTGGCTGAGATAATAAACGCTCTTCTGCTCCGTGACTTGTCCCTTCCGTCATAAACTTCTCTGAGATTTCTAACAGAATTTGACTATTTCCTTGTTCTTCCGCTGCTTTTTGTCTTTTTGAAAAAGCTTTTTCCAATCGTTTTCGAATTTCAAGATTTTCTATTTGCCCTAAAATTTCTTCCGTTATCTTTTCCAGCGAAGATTGATTCCAAAGCTCAATAATCTTCTCTGCAATTTCTGTGTTTTTTGTTGCATTTAGCAATCGAATAAAGGACTGCACGTTAAATTGATTTTTACACATTTCAATCATTCGCAATTTCGTAAGTGGTCGATGAATTCGGTTAATCAACGACACAAGGTCATTTAGTTCCATTTTATCTTTCATCAGTAAAAATCCCTCTATTAGGTTATCTTCTACTTTCAAAAGACCTAATAAGGCTTGCGTGCTAAAACTACCTAAAGATAGTTGCAATGCTTTTAAAATTCGCAAAATATCCTCATCTTCAAAGTCCTCAACCAATTGATATTGTTCTAATGCACTCAACAGATGATTGTTTTGGATAATTTTTTTGATTTTTTCTTCTTTTTTATCGATTCGTCGAATGGAATCGTACACTTCCCTACTCATTTATTTCACCGTCTTTTTTATTTGATTTTTTATCATAAACCACATCTTTTTCATTTTTCCCCAAACCCCTATTTCTCCAAAGTTGCACAATTGCAAACTTTGTTCTTTATAATCCACAGGCTCTTTTAATGTTTGGTAATAATGTTGCTCCACGTCTTCTTTTTCATTTGGATTTATTAAATATTTTCTATATAAAAAGGCTAAAATAGCCAACGTTTCGTTTTTTAGATTTTGTTCAAAAAGTGATTTTGTTAAATCAATATGAGGGGAATAATTTGAATTTTTCTTTTCATGAATAATATCAAGTAAATTCTTAGGAATTTGACTACGTTCTCTTGAGTTTAATCCGGCTAAGATATAATCCACTTCTGCGAAAGCCTCGTAATATCGACAATCCATATTATCACCCCTTTTTCATAGAGTATATCGTTAAAAAAAGAGATTTGCTTAATAAGAAAACGCAAACCTCTCATATACGAAATCAAACATTGCTTAACGCTTCATTAGCAGCATTCTGTTCTGCTTCTTTTTTATTATTTCCTTTTCCTCGTCCCAATACTTTATCCTTCACTCTCACAACCGCTTCGTATTCCTTATGATGATCCGGCCCGTTTTCTGCGACAATCTCATATATAATTCGTTCTACTCCGCGTCCCTGTAAAAGTTCCTGCAACTTTGTTTTATGATCTTTTTCTCCGGCAGATTGAATTTCTTTTATCATTTTTTCCTCTAAATTTCGCACAACAAATGCTTGTGCCGTTTGAAAATCCGAGTCAAGGAAAATAGCCGCTAAAACTGCCTCAAAAGCATCGGCTAAAATCGAAGGTTTTTTATTTCCTTTTAACTTTTCTTCGCCTTTTCCCAACAAAATAAATTCATCATAGTGCAACCGTAAAGCAACTTCATATAAAGAATCTTCACAAACTACCGCTGCCCTGATTTTACTCATATTTCCCTCTGTAATTTCCGGTTGATAAGAATAAATTCTTTGGCTAATTGCTAAGCTCAAAACCGAATCTCCTAAAAACTCCAAACGCTCGTTGCTTTTTATGGTCTTTCCCTTTTCATGTGCATAGGAAGTGTGTGTTAATGCGTTTTCCAAAAACTTTTTATTCTTAAATTCATAACCCAAATATTTTTCTAATTCTTTTAGCTCCTTCATAAGCTCCTCCTAACATGCTTCCGCCTGTTTTTAAAAGAAAAAAACACGGTTCTACTTATAGTATACCATGTTTTTTATCGTTTACACAATTAATTTTGATGAGCTTTTATATACTCGACAACGTCACCTACCGTTGTAATCTTTTCTGCTTCCTCATCAGGTACTTCAGTATCGAATTCCTCTTCAAGAGCCATAATTAATTCAACGATATCTAAAGAATCTGCTCCCAAATCATCAATAAAAGAAGATTCCATTGTAACTTCATCTTCTTCAACACCAAGTTGTTCAACAACAATATCTCTTACCTTCTCGAAAACCATTTACAATTCACCCCCTTCCAAAGATTGAAAGCACGTATATTATCATACTTACTAAAGCATTATCGGAAATATTTCCAATTCGCTTTAGTACATTTTTACGAAAACATTTCCATCTTCATTACAAGTATATCAATTATTCTGAAAATTGCAACTATTTTATTAATTTTTTCACTGTAAGTGGTTACAGTTAAAACTTAAATTGTTGCAAATATATCGGGACGTCGAGGACGCCGTCCCCTACAATAACTGCACACTCAGTGTAGGGACAGCATTCATGCTGTCCTGCTTTCTACCTTTTCTGTGGACAGCATAAATGCTGTCCCTACGACGTTTGTGCTTCTTCTCTACTTAATTGCCTCTTTTATACTTTCCACCGTTTGATTCTTTACAAACTCGTATGCCTGCTTTATCGCATGCCGTACCTCTTTCGCCTTTGAAGAACCATGACATTTAATAATTCCGCCATCAATCCCTAAAAATAGCGCACCGCCGTATTCGGTATAGTCAATTTTTTTCTTTATTCGCTTTAATGCAGGGAGTAAAAACAACAATCCCGGAATCATCAAAACTGCTCCGATTTTTCCTAAAATACCTTTTGAAAACTCCGCTTTAAAAATATTAATTAATGCTTTTCCGCAGCCCTCCAACGTCTTTAAGATAACATTTCCGGTAAATCCATCGCAAACGACTACATCCACATTGCCCAGCATCAAATCTCTGCCTTCTACATTTCCGATAAAATTAATTCCGGTTTCCTGTAACAACAACTCATGAACTTCTTTCGTAAGTTCATTTCCTTTTTCATTTTCAGACCCGATATTAATCAATCCCACTCGCGGATTCTTAATTCCCAACGTCTTTTCAGAATAAATCGAACCCATTTTTGCAAACTGCACCAAATATTCCGGCTTACAATCTGCATTCGCTCCCGCATCTACAATTACAAACGGTCCGTTTTGCGAAGGTAAAGTCGGACAAAGCGTCGGACGAGAAATTCCCTTAATTCGTCCTGTCACCAATAATGCACCTGTTAATAAAGCGCCTGTATTACCGGCAGAAATAAAGGCATCTCCTTCTTTTTCCTTTATCATAGTAAAACCAACTACCATAGAGGAGTCTTTTTTTGTTTTAATTGCTTTTGTCGGAATATCCTCCGCAGTGATTACTTCAGAAGTATGCTTAATCTCTATATTTTCAGGAATTTTACCTTTTCCCAACTTATTTTTAATGATTGCTTCATCCCCTAATAATACAATCGTCGCATCTACTTCCGAAGCCGCTAAAAGAGCTCCTTTTATAATTTCATCAGGTGCATTGTCCCCACCCATTGCATCTACTAAAATTTTCATATGTATAATCTCTCCCAATTTATTTTTTCTTTTCCATTTCTCATTTTAATATATTTTCTTACAAGATTCAACAATTTGTTTCTTTTATGATTCTGCTAATTCAACGGACAGCATGAATGCTGTCCCTACAACACTTATGCCCTCATTGTAGAAAGATATAATCAAAATCGTACGGACAGCATTCATGCTGTCCCTTCTATAAATATTGCAAAATAATTTTATACTCTTCCAATAACTCCGCATAGCTCATTCTGCAATTTGCCGGGCTGGTAGAGGGCAAAGAAATTGCCTCACGCTTTGTATCCGGATAGCAATACTTCCGATACAAATCATACGCCTTCTTCCCCGTCGTAAAAATAGCTTGAATATCTGCCTCATAAAGGATTCGATTTATTTTATTCGGTTTAGGATTTTTTATACTACTATCATCCGCACCTTGAATTTCACAAGAAAATAGTACATCCCACAACGCAATTTTATGTTTTTCCAAAAACGCCATCTTCTCCTGCACATTCTCAAGCGTTTTTTCTTGAAAAAGTTCTGCCATAATCCGCCAAAACCGATTTTGCGGATGTGCATAATAAAAGCCTTCCTCCCTCGATTTCGGAGAAGGCATGGTTCCCAATATTAAAATTCTTGAATCGCTTTTATAGAACGGTCCGAAAGTATGCTCTATATACATCATTTCTCCTACTTATTAATAATTTTTCCAACATTTTTTATCAAAATCGAAACAGTACCATCCGGATTATTGATAAATTCCAAGCTATTTTTATCACTATACATTTCCATTGGCAAAGAAAGCTCCACACCACTATCCGTCTTTATTTTATGCTTTCCAAACTTCTTTTCCGGTGCAGGTTCATTAAATAAAATACTTTCCTTTACCCCCGCCTTTTTCACTTCCTCCACATATTCCTTTTCCACTTCCGGCATATTTCCGAAGGATTTCTTCGCAATATGATTTACCGACACGGTACCTGTCTCGGTAATATCTTCATAAATTGTCTTTTTCACATCAAGCGGCTTTGTAAAATCTTCATCAAAATACTTTTTACTAACTTCTTTTGCCACTTCATTGATAATTTTTATACTCTCTTTTTTGGATAACTCCGTTTTACACTTCAAAAACTCCTTTGCAAAATAACTGCTTTTTTCGCCGTCAATCAAATATACTTTTTCTAAAATTTTCAGCTTGTCATCAGTTAAATTCACAAGAGCTCCTTCGTTCATACTCGAAGATTCCGCCGAAAAAATCACACGATGCATAATGATTTTATTGACCACTTCACTCGCGTTATACTCAATCAAATGCGTATAACCCGATTTATAGTTTAATTTTATCATTGCCAAATAGCGAATATCCTCTATCGAAACGATTGCAAAAAGCATATCTCCGCTCGGAATATCCTCCTGCACCAAAATATACTTATAGAGTTCTTCTGCAATCTTCGAAGTTGCTTCCATAAAATTATTTTCACACTCTTTTACTTGCACTAACACAGGCGAATCTTCCTTAAATTCGCCTTTTTTCGTCGTCATATCGTCGTAAAGTTTTTTCACGCTTGTCACAATAAATTTGTACACTGCATCGTCTTCTAAATCGATTTCTCTTTTGGATATCACCGGCATATTTGCATTCTTGTCTAAAATATGCAAAACCGCTTTTTCTATCTGCACTTCCATCTTTTCGCCTCCGGTATTTTTTTAGAATTTTTCTTTATTAGTCTATCATATTTTTTTCATTTCGACAAAGAAAATCTAAAAATCCGGTACAACCTTCGACAACATCCTGATACGTTTTATCAAAGTTTCCCGTATACCAAGGATCCGCGATATCTCGCGGATTTGAAGTAAAATCCAACAGTTTGTAAATCTTTTTCCCCGGATCGCCTCCGAGGATTCGTTGCATATTACGGATGTTCCTTTCCTCCATTCCGATAAGATAATCAAACTTTTCGTAATCCGCGGGAACAAGTTTTCTCGCTGCACGAGGAGTATACGGAATGTTTTCTTCCGTTAGTTTTTTCTTCGTTCCCCGGTGCATATCGTTCCCGATTTCTTCCGAACTCGTCGCAGCGGAATCAATCATGAAATTTCCCTGCCAATGTTTTTGTCTTACCATTTCTTTTAACACGAATTCCGCCATCGGAGAACGACAGATGTTGCCTAAACAAACGAATAATACCTTTATCATTTTTGCCTCCTAATCTGCATTTTCTTCAAACGTTGTAGAATCCTTATAATCAACGAATCCTCCAACGTTTTATACTCTATTCATATTGATTTCTTCTTGCTCCTTGCTTAAAATCAGTTAAAGCCTTACAATCCGGTAGTTGTAAGGCTTTCTGATATCAACAATTTACTGATTTTTAAGACGCACTATTTCTTGCTTAATTTCATCTATTACTTCGGTATTTACAATAATTTTTTTATCTCCGGACTTGCAGGAATAAAGGTAAAAAACTTTACCGCCATACTTTTGAGTAAATTCTGCATGCGTTGCATATTGAATTCCTTTTTCTTTGTATATTTCAGGAATACTTGATACTTGTGATACCGGTTTAATTTGAAGACCTAAGTATTTACCGTTAATTTCTATATAGAAATCGACATTAAACAACCGATCCCATTCATCCGGTGCAGGACAAATTTTAGTTCCAAGTTCGATTTGTAACTGCTCATAAATCGTTTTTATTTCTCTAACATATCCATCATAAGTTCTATCAATGACCAAATCTTTTATGTAGTTAATACAATCTTCCTCTGTAATATCATCAATTTCAGCAACCAATACTTCTGTAATTTTAACGTACAATCTTTTCCCAAGTTCAACAATTTGTTCTTGAGTACGAACATTAGAAAAATAATAATCTTGCCATTCCTCCAACGATTTCGGCGCACATTTTCTGATTGCCTCAGATGTAGCACCAACATTATGTTTGAAATTCAATTGAAAACGATTTGTTGCACTATTCAAAATCCATTCCTTCGCCATTTTTTACTGCCTCCAAAAATTTGTTCTTACACTTATACTCAATTGTGCTATCCACAGATACAAAACCTGTCCTAATCAGGTGATTATTAATAAACGTTTTATTATCAAGATATACATAACAAAGTGGATTATTTTCACTGTCTGCTTTTATAGAATCATATTTTAAAAACACTTTCCGTTTCTTAAACTTGCCCTCCAAAAATTGAACAGCTTCTTTTTCGTATTGCGGATTTGCTTTTATCCCCAATAACTTAATTACTAAACCGTTATTAAGTTCAATTTTTTCCGGATTAATGACTCTTTTTACAGAAAATAAATCTTCTTTTTTCTGCTCTTGATTATCAATCTTTGAACCAAACTGCATTTTTTTTACATCAACTTTCTTATCCATTTTATGAGGATCTTTAAAAACATACGGCAATTCCTCAAAAGTATGCTTAACACCATCTTTATCCTCAAAAAATAAAACTTTAGCATCATCATAAAGCATAAGTTGATCACTACAAAGTTTTTCTTTAATGATAGGCTCAAATTCCCTGTTTATTTCATAACCGATTGAATTACGTCCCAAATTTTTAGCCGCTAACGACGTTGTTCCACTACCGGCAAAAGGATCAAACACGGTTTCACCAACAAAAGAAAACATTTTAATCAAGCGCTTAGGAAGTTCTTCCGGGAACATCGCAATATGCCCTGTCTGTTTCACTCCGTTAAAATTCCAATGTGAAGAAAAATACTGTCCCCATTCCTCTTTACTAATTTCCGAATCCGCTTTTTGTTGTGGTGTTGGTTTTGGCGGATTTCCCAATTTTTTAAACAATAAAATGAATTCATAATCCATCTTAAGAATCCCGTTTCTCGGATACGGAAAACTCCCCATAATAGCACCACCACCGGAGGTATTCATTGTAGTAGTCTTCTGCCATATAATAGCCCCCATATAATCCATTCCCAAAGATTCACAGAAACGAATAATTTCCGTTCTGATCGGAATTACTTTGTATCTGCCATAATAAACCGAACGCGCAAATTGATCTCCAATATTGATACACAATCTACAACCATCCGCAAGAACACGATCACACTCTTTCCAAACAAGATTTAAATTATTTATGTATGCTTCATAACTATCATTAAAACCAATTTGATCTTTTGTTCCATAATCTTTTAACTGCCAATACGGCGGTGAAGTAATAATCAACTGTACAGACTTGTCTTCAATTTGATTCAATGAACGGCTATCTCCAAATATAATTTTATGTTCCGTCATAATAAAATCCTTTCATCCTTATACATACTATATTATACAATAAAAATGCCTTTGTTACACAAAATATCAGCACAAAGTATTTGTACGGACAGCATTTATGCTGTCCCCTCTCTACCTCATCTCTTTTAACTTTGTACGGACACAATTTATTGTGTCCCCTCTCTACCTTATCCCTTTCCATTTAATATTGTACGGACAGCATTTATGCTGTCCCGCTTTTTTCCTTATCGCATTTTATTCCGCCTATTTCTTTGACACCATAAATAGTAACTTTAAATTTACTTAGAAAAAACAAAACCCCGAAACCGTTATGGTTACGGGGTTTTATGTTGGTTGCGGGGGCCGGATTTGAACCAACGACCTTCGGGTTATGAGCCCGACGAGCTACCAGGCTGCTCCACCCCGCGATGTACTTAAATATAATACCACCACAGATACTGTCTGTCAATACTATTACGATAAAAAATGTTACAGGTCAGATACCCCCTGGGAACTAAGCACCTTAAATATCCCTGTTGAACTAAATTTCAACAGGGATATTTTTGAATATATTTTCAAGTGCTGTATAAGAATTTAACGCCATCTTTTTACAAGTACTAATTATACTT
>JAGBIO010000005.1 GCA_017934955.1 Clostridia bacterium | reverse complement strand
TACCTCACATAGCCCTCCGAAGTGGAGCAGAGTATGTAAATATTCTCGGAAACCTGTGCCAGAATACGCCATTTTGGTGCTTTTCTGCTCTGAGGGGATTGATTCGGAACCATAAACGCATCTGCGAGAGGATAGCATTTTGAACACACTTAGCCGCATACGTCGCAAACCGATGTCCTTTTTCATAATCATAAGTAGAAACCGCCTTCATCAACCCGATTGCCCCAATCGAAATCAAGTCGTCACTATCACTCCACTGCGCCGCATACTTCTTCGCTACATGCACCACCAATCGCAAATTCCGCTCAATCAGTACATTCTTCGCATCCTCGTCCCCCTCTTTGTAGAGCTTAAAATACATCTCCTCCTCTTTCGCCGAAAGCGGCTTCGGAAACGTCCCACCGATACTTCCCATATACCCGATCAGAAATAAAAAATGATCCATTATGTACCGAATCATAAGAGTAAAAACCATATTATCACTCTCCCAAAAAGAACTCGTAACATACTATATGCCTGCAAAGCTCTTTTCGTGCCTGTCTTGAGTGAATAAAAAAATAGGGACTGTAAAAAAACTTATACGTCCTGTACAAAAAATTTCCAAGAACGCAGTGATTAGAAAGTTTCCGCTGCTATGCCGTCCTGCTTTTCTGCCTTTTCTGCGGACAGCATGAATGCTGTCCCTACAGTGTTTGTGCCTTCTCTATAGATTTGAGACTTACCTGTAACTCCCATACACCAGTTTTCTCTCTTTCTCGTTTCTCTTTCCTTTTTTGAAAACAGTAACATTTCAAAATCAATTAAAAAATCCCAAAAATATCGTCGATATCTTTGAAACCTATTACGGAAAAATCGTCGCAAATCTCATTCAAAAACTACTAACCGAACATTTAGTTATCGGGAAAGACTTAATCGCCGCATTAAAGTATACGCCACAAAAACAACAAAAAAATACAAGCCATTGAGTCTAAACGATCTCTCAACGGCTTGTATTCTACTTAATCTTCTTATCAAAAAACACGGCATCCATATAGTTGCTACCGCCACTATACTGCATCATCGCAATTTTCCCTTTATTCGTATGTGAGATTTTATCGTGCAACTCATCCTTCCTCTCATTCAATGCCGCACTGTTTTCCTTCTCAACCTCATTAATCTTCCGCAACACCGCATAAATATTACGAATTTCATCCTGCAAAATTTCCGCATTCTCACACTTTAATTCACTCAAACTTTTAATCTGAAACTCTTTTTTAATCTGATCTGTAATTCCCTCAAATTGAATATCCAATTCCTTAATATGATCAATCTTCAATTGTTTTCCCGCAATTAAATCATTCAAGTCGTCCATACTTTCATTTTTAATCGCAGCCGTTTGTCCCTCTGTTAAAACATAAATTTCCTCTAAATATCTGCACTTTTCCTTACTGATTCCAATCAAATCATTCATTATAGAATTCAGATCCATTTATCCTGCACCTCATTCTCTAAACTTCCTTTGCCGGAATCTTACCCGATTGTTTTATTCTCGCATCCTTCATAGCCTCTGCCCAAGTATCTCTCAATTCCGTCACAAAACCAACCACTTCATCCAAAATTTGCGTATCTTTCTTCACATTCGCCTCTATTAATCTATCCAAAAAATACGTATATAAATCATACAAATTCTTTGAAATTTCATATTTCATATCTAAGGTCGCACGCAATTCACGAATAATCGCCTGGGCCTTACATATATAATAATTTCCCTTCTCATAGTCATTATCTTCTATCGCAATCTTCGTCATTTTAATCCCCTTGATGCAACCATTATACAGCATAAGGGTAAGCTCCTCCGGGGTCGCCGTCATAATCGAATTTTGCTGATATTGATAAACCGCCTTATTCAGTGCCATAAATCCGCCTCCGATTTAACATTTTTGATTAACCACCATTTAACATACTTTGCAAATAAGAACTCTGCGAGTTCATGTTGTTAATAGCCTCTTCCATCGCAGCAAACTGACTGTAATATCTTTCTTCCAACCGTTCCAATCTCTCCTGCTGCGTCGCAATCGATTGTTTAATCTGCTTCATCTTTTTACCAAGATCACTCTCATCAAGAATCGTAGAGGTAGAACCGGCTTTATCAATAATGGAATTCATCGAAGTAGTACAAATATCATAAATCTTAACCGCAAAACCTCTCTCGTTGTTATCATATTTTGCACCATCCGCAACGTTAAACAAGCTCAACGCATCATTACCGTCGCTACCCGCCTGAAAACTCATATTCACATTCTTTAACGAGTTAAATAACAATTTACCGCCGGAATAAGAGACCGAAATACAGCCTTCCCCAAACGCCGACGCAAATTTCTCTTTCATATAATCTTCAAAATCCGAAGCCGAACTTGCGTTACTCAAATCATACGACCCCTCAAGAGTAATCGTCTTTGTAGAACCGCCGTATGTCACGGTAAAGGATTTTCCATCCAAATTCAAATTCGTATCCGACAACTTATTTCCCTGAATCTGCTTTGCTGTATTAGTAAATAACGAAGTAACACCATCAATATCATTGGTAATCGCCTCTTTTAATTTATCCTTATCAATCACCAACTTACCGTTATTCTCACTATTTACCGAATCATACTGAGTTGTACTGATTCCGATTTGAAATAATGAAGAAATGCCCGAACCTGACACGTAAGAAGTAACTGCCGAACGCAAACTCGTAATCGTGCTCTTAATCGTAGAATCTCTTCTTAAAATTCCCTGCTTTGCTTTTTCTTCCCACTGTTCCTGCTGGGTATCCGACAAGCTTTCTCTTTCCTCATCGGTAAGAGGATCATAACCTGTTGTCTCTTCATTATATGCTTTATTTAGCGATACCAACAAATCATTGTAACTGTTTACAAAATTCTCAATCTTTTCATAAACTGCATCCACATTTTTCGAAACCGTAACCGAAACCATTTCATCAGGATTTGCATTCAATAAAGTAGCTGTAACCCCTTTATAAGTAAAGCTGTTACTTGCCATTTCAACATCTTTAACCGTCTGACCATCCGGCGTTGTAATATCAAATTTAGCATTTTGACCGGAAACAGCAGCCTGTGTTGTAGACATTTTAAGTGCCGACCAGAACTGACGACTTCCACCGATTTTTAAATCCTTTCCATCACCGGTACTGGATCTCTCAAATACAACCTTTCGGTTTACGCTGTCATATCTCGCCGTAACATCCAAATCCTCAGCTTTATTAATGGTATTAAATACATCACTTAATGTCTGATCTTTATTAAAAGTAAACTCTCTATCTCTTACTGAAATCGTAAAATTGCCTTCCGCATCAAAACCGGAACTCATTAAATCTCCAATACGCGAAGACAAGCTAAAACTTGTCGTACTTCCATCTTTAATGTTTACCGCAGAAAGGAAATCTTTCTCCGCTGTCTCCGAACTTGCTACAGTAACAGGCAAATTCAACGCAGAATCACTTTCAAAACGAAGAGTTGTTTTACCGGACAAAGTTACCTGCGTCACTTTAATTTGATTTGCACCAAACGTATCATCCACTTTTGATTGTAACGCAGACGCTAAATCCGCAGGCGCGTTATAACTTTCGCTCTCTCCAAAGCTGATTTTTTTCTTTTCTCCATTAAAATTAATATAAAATTCCTTTCCCGCCACATCAAGAGCACCAATCGCAAATCCTTCCGAAGACTTGATTTGCTCCGTAATCGCTCTACCTTCCAAAGTAGTCTTTGTCGCAAGTTGAGAAACTTTAAAAGTATATACGCCTTCCTCCGCCTCTGTCGTCGCTGACGCAGACACCAAATTAGAATTCGAAGAGGTTGCTGTATAAGACTTATAGGTTCCCTGTAATTTCATATCAAGTGCAGCCGTCCGGAAAGAAAGAAGTTTCGAATTGATATCCAACATCGCTTGTCTCTGCCATTCTATCTTTGTGTTTTTCTGTTCTAATTTCGTCAACGGTGCACGACTGGCACTCATTAACTGTTCGATAAGCGCATCAGTATCCATGCCGGTCGCTAAGCCGGTAATCCTGTTTACAGCCATATTCTTACCTCCTAACCAAAGAGATTTTTACTCTCACAAAAGTACATCACAAGCTGCTATTCTCTCACAATTATCTACTGTGATCAAATAGCATGCCCGTAATTTCATCCATTTTCTCGGAAAATTCAATCGCTTCTTCGGAAGGAATTTCAATAATAACCTTCTCGCTCTCTCTTTCCACAACTTTAATAGAGACTTTATTAAGAGTTCCTTCTTTACTCTCATGAACCTTAAACTTGATTGCGGTATCCGTCATTTCAAGTTCCTTGTTCATCTTCTCAACAACATCTTTTACCTTTTTTGCCTCGTTGTCTGTAAGTCCCTCTCTCTTAGAAGCGGTCTCCAAAGCCTCCTTCACTTCTGCTCGAGTCGCTTTCTCCGGTTGTACCTTGCTCACCTCCGGATTCGCATAAACTCTTTGTTCATTACCCATTTCTACTTTCATAATACACACCTCCATGTGTGAAAAATCTTCTCCTACATTTGTTATATCGGCATAAGTTCACATAAACTTTATACTTTTTCAAATTTTTATGGGCTTTCTAAGAAATTTATCGAAAAAAAAGAAGAAAACTTTAATTTTCTTCTTAAAAAACAGTCTAAAAAACTCACCAAATTGTCTCATAGTGCACACTTCACAATAAAAAATCCGTTTATTGTACGGACAGCATTCATGCTGTCCTGCCTTTCTCTTTATTAATGAAAAATTTCTTTCATCGTATCAAAAAAGTTCTTACGCGTCTCATAAGCATCCTCACCGCAAACTTTCGCAAAATTATCCAGTGCCTTCTTCTGCTCCGCATTTAACTTCTTCGGAACTTCCACGTTAACGGTAATATACAAATCACCCACGCCATAACCGTTAACATCCTTCACTCCTTTTCCTTTTAAGCGGAATTTTGTACCGGTTTGTGTCCCTTCCGGCAAATCAAACTTCACCTTTCCAGACAGCGTCGGCACTTCAATCACCGCACCAACCGCCGCCTGTACAAAAGTAATCGGAATACTACAATATAAATCGTTTCCTTCACGCACAAAAATCTTATGCGGACGTACACGAACCAAGACATGCAAATCGCCTGCCGGAGCACCTTTTTCCCCCGGTTGCCCCTGCCCTCTTAAGGAAATTGTCTGACCATCATCAATTCCGGCAGGAATCTTCACGCTGATTTTCACTCTCTTTCGAACATACTTCTTACCTTTACAATTCGGGCAAGGCGTCTCGATAATCGTTCCTTCCCCGTGACAAGTTTGGCAAGTACGAGAAGTCGCAATTCTCCCCAAAATCGTATTTTGGTAAGACTGCACCTGACCGGTACCGTTACAGGTAGAACAAGTCTTTGTACTCGTACCCGGTTTCGCACCGGTACCCTTACAAGTCTCACACTTCTCCGAACGCTCTATCTCAATTTCCTTTGTCACACCATTCGCCGCTTCTTCAAAAGAAATATCCACATTCGCTGTAATTCTTGAACCGCGTCGCGGACCGGAAGACGCTCTGCTTCCGCCACCAACACCTCCATCAAAAAAGGCTTCAAAAATATCATTAATACCGCCAAACCCACCGGTAAACTCAAATCCCGAACCATTAAAGCCACCGGTAAAACCATTAAACCCGCTAAATCCGGAATAACCTGCTCCACCGCCCGTCGGATCTGCCGTACCGAATTGGTCATAGTTAGACTTCTTCTGCGGATCGCTCAAAATTTCATACGCTTCGCTGATTTCTTTAAATTTCGCTTCCGCCTCTTTATCTCCCGGATTTACATCCGGATGATACTTCTTCGCCAATTTTCGATATGCTTTTTTAATCTCATCCTCTGTCGCACTCTTCGTCAAGCCCAACACTTCATATAAATCTTTTGCCATACACTTTCGCTCCTATGCTGAAAATATCCTACTTAAGCGTTTTTTGTCAAATTCCGCCTTTTCTGCGGACAGCATGAATGCTGTCCCTACATTTTTTCAGATATTCTTTTTTCTCTTAGTCAAGAATAGGCGAGGACCTTGCCTCGCCAAAATTCTTTACTTCTTATCCTCATCATCCACTACCTTATAATCCGCATCCACTACGTTGTCGTCATTCTTAACTTCGCCTTCCTGCGGTTGCGCCGTAGCTTGTGCCTGTTGTTGAGCAGCCGCTTGTTGATACAACTTTTCAGAAATGCTGTAAAAAGCAGTTGTCAACTTCTCAGATGCTGCACTGATTGCATCAACATCCGTTCCTTCCAAAGCCTTCTTTGTATTCTCAATTTCCGTCTCAACCTTCGCTTTTTCTTCAGAAGAAATCTTGTCTCCCAATTCTTTTAAGGTCTTTTCACTGTTATAAACAAGAGAATCCGCATTATTTCTTACTTCTGCTTCCTTCTTCTTCTTCTTATCTTCTTCCGCAAATTGTTCTGCTTCCTTAACCGCCTTCTCAATATCCGCGTCACTCAAATTCGAGCTTGCTGTAATCGTAATATTCTGTTCGTTACCGGTTCCCATATCCTTTGCAGAAACGTGAACAATACCGTTTGCATCAATATCAAAAGTAACTTCAATTTGAGGAACCCCACGAGGAGCCGCAGGAATACCCGTCAATTGGAATCTGCCCAATGTCTTGTTGTAAGCAGCCATCTCTCTTTCGCCCTGTAATACATGAACTTCTACGCTCGTTTGACCATCCGCAGCGGTAGAGAACACTTGGCTCTTCTTAGTAGGAATTGTTGTATTTCTTTCAATTAATTTGGTAAATACACCACCGTAAGTTTCAATACCAAGAGACAACGGAGCAACATCAAGAAGCAATAAATCCTTTACATCTCCTGCCAAAACGCCCGCTTGAATAGCAGCACCGACAGCAACACATTCGTCCGGATTTACTCCTTTATACGGTTCCTTACCCGTTAATTTCTTAACCAATTCCTCAACCATCGGAACTCTTGTAGAACCGCCGACCAACAATACTTTATCCAATTCAGCCGAAGTCAAACCGGCATCCTTTAACGCTTGATTTACCGGACCGCTTGTAGACTCAACCAAATCTCTGATTAACTCTTCAAACTTTGCACGAGTTAACGTTACATCTAAGTGTTTCGGACCGGATTCGTTAGCTGTAATAAACGGTAAGTTAATATTTGCCGTCATCACACCGGACAACTCAATCTTCGCTTTTTCCGCAGCTTCTTTTAATCTCTGCATAGCCATGTTATCCGAACTTAAATCAATACCTTCAGCCTTCTTAAATTCATCAACCAAATACTGAATTACTCTGTTATCAAAATCATCACCACCAAGACGGTTGTTACCGCTGGTTGCCAAAACTTCCAAAACACCGTCTCCGATTTCAAGAATCGATACATCGAAGGTACCTCCGCCTAAATCGTAAACCATAACCTTTTGTTCTTTTTCCTTATCAAATCCATAAGCCAAAGCTGCTGCTGTAGGCTCGTTGATAATTCTCAAAACTTCCAATCCCGCAATCTTTCCGGCATCTTTTGTTGCCTGTCTTTGCGAATCTGTAAAATAAGCCGGAACCGTAATAACCGCTTGACTAACCGTTTCCCCTAAATAACTTTCCGCATCTGCCTTCAATTTTTGAAGAATCATTGCAGAAATCTCTTGAGGAGAATATTTCTTACTATCAATTTCAACTTTTCTGTCAGTTCCCATATCTCTCTTAATAGAAATAATCGTTCTTGTAGGATTTGTAACCGACTGACGTTTTGCTACTTGACCAACAAGTCTTTCGCCTGTTTTCGAAAACGCAACAACCGAAGGGGTTGTTCTGCTACCTTCTGCATTCGCAATAACAGTAGGATTTCCGCCTTCCATTACTGCGACACAAGAATTTGTTGTACCTAAATCAATACCTATAATTTTTGACATAATAAAGACCTCCAATTTATAAATTTCATTCCACTTTCAAATATGTCTCTCTTACCTATTTGCACATTCCTTTGTACGGACACAATTTATTGTGTCCACCCTCAAACATGCCTCTCTTTCCTAATCGCACATCCCTCTGTACGGACACAAATTATTGTGTCCATCCTCCAACATGCCTCTCTACTTCCTATTTGCACATCCCTCTGTACGGACACAATTTATTGTGTCCACCTCAAACATGCCTCAACTTTAATTCGCCACAACAACCATACTATGCCGTATGATTCTGTCCTTTAACTTATAACCCTTCTTTAATACCTTTGTAATGGTATTTTCCTCTAATGTATCATCTTCCACATGCATAACCGCATCATGCAAATTCGGATCAAACTTCTCACCGACCGCCTTAATTTCTTCTGCCCCAAGCTTCTTTAAAACTTCCTCAAACTGATTGCAAACCATCACAACACCATCGTGCCATGCCTTCGCCGAGTCATCCTTTATCTCCATCGCCACACTCTTTTCCAAAGTGTCCAAAACCGGTAAAAACTCTGTAATCAGTTCTGCAGAAATAATCGTATAAAGCCCTTCTTTTTCCTTCGTCACCCTCTTACGATAATTATCGAAATCAGCCATCACACGCTGTAATTGAGCGAAATACTCATCCGCTGCAGCATTTGTAGCTTTCTCTTCTGTTGCAATTTCATTCTCCAAAGCAACATTTTCCTCTGTATCTCCCATTTGTTAACCTCCTCTTTCCTGTTCCAGTAAATATTTTATATACCCGATAACCTTACTGTAATCCATTCGTTTCGGTCCGATTATCGCTATATCTCCTAAATCATGATAAGAAAACGTCACTAAACTGTAATCTCTCATTTGTTCAAATTGATTTTCCTTTCCGATGGTCACCGTAATATCGGAATTATGAATCTTTTGGAAGAAATCCTTTATCATCTCTTCCTCCTCCAACAAATACATAAACTTCCGCAAACTATCCACATCGTTAAATTCCGGAAAATCAAACACATTGTTTCTACCATATAACACAATTCCATCATCGTCAAATGCAATCGTCGTATAATGTGTCGCACCGGACAACGCCATCGAAATCTTCTGAAGGATATCTTTCTGACTCTCCTCCAAAAGTCGCTTCACATTCTCCTGCTCCTCCTCCGACACATGTTCCTCCATCAAAGAATCCACATAATACCGATATCCCAAATCTGACGGAATTCTTCCTGCAGAAGTATGAGGCTTTTCAATTAATCCCATTCCCTCCATTTCGGCCATCTCATTCCGAATCGTCGCGGAACTTAAATCCAATCCATAAACATCTGCGATGATTTTCGAGGCAATAGGCTCTGCACGATTTACATAGTAATCCACAATTGCTTGCAAAATTCGTTCTTTCCTATTATCAAGAATCATTTTTTATCTTCCTCTCAAATTAGCACTCTCAAAACCCGACTGCTAATTTCAAGATATAAAATACCACCATCCGCATAAAAAGTCAATACATTTTTCCAACAAAATTTCAAAATTTGTTACAATTCAGACTCAAACTTATAGTGAAGCCAGAAATACTGTAGGGACACAATTTATTGTGTCCGCAGAATAGGCAGACAGTAGAATTAGGACACAATGAATTGTGTCCCTACAAAGGAATACAGAACATTTCGGCCATATAGAAAATTATTAAGTCTGATTGGTAACCAAAATTTAAACAGAAAAAATGATGTTCTAAAATCATTCTTCTCAGAACATCATTCCTCTTACCCTATCACAAAATAGCTAAGCAGTAAGTTCATCCTCTACCGGAACACCTTCTGCATAGAGCTTTTCAGGAGAAACATCTATTTCTCCATTATTCCAAACAACAATTCCAAAATCTACATATACACTATTAAATAAATCATTATCTTTTAATGGCTGATAACAAGGAAATTCCAAAAGATTCTTAAAATCAAATATTTTTTGGGAATTATCGCTAAATCTAACCCAAAGCTTATAATCTGATAACGCTCTTACTGACTTTACTTTAATTTCCGGTGTTTGCTCTCCGGCATAAGCAATTCCATCAACGATATACATCGAATTCCCTCCTTATCTTAATGGCTCTATTTTATTAAACGGTATATTTCTAACAGCATTATTCCATGCAGAATATAATTCCTCTTCATGCAAAACAATCCACGCTTGAACAAGTTTTAATTGAGCTACGGGAATGCTTCCTGCCAGTAACTCACCATCCAAACCAATTGACGCCTCATATTCATTATAAAATACATGGATATGTGGTTTATTATGTTTAATATTATCCGAAAATAACATTTTTATAATTATATTGTAAAATCTACACAACTCCGGCATTCTATTTCCTCCCTACATTTTTATTATACAATATATTCTTCCCAAAAGCAAATTTCAACTCAAGATTATAACAAAAACGTAAATCTACAAATAAGGACCTAACCCATCAACGCAATCATAGACTACAATCGGATTTTCCGAAACCTTGTTGCTCTGCAAGCAAAGTCCTTTGATTTACAATAGAAAAGACGAGGATTCCTCCCCGCCTTCTCGCTACTCATGCTTATCGCAACTATGACAACATCCGCCACAAATTTCTACTGCTTCCGAAGCTCGTCCGTTTTCCTTCAAATAATTATTAATCGCTTCCTTCACAGCCTCTTCCGCCAACACGGAACAATGCAATTTCACCGGAGGAAGCCCGTCCAACGCTTCTACAACCGCTTTATTGGTAAGCTGCATTGCCTCTTGAATCGTCTTACCCTTAATCAATTCCGTCGCCATACTGCTTGTCGCAACAGCTGCACCGCAACCAAATGTTTGAAACTTTACATCTTGGATAATATCATTTTCAATTTTCAAATAAATCTTCATAATATCTCCACACTTCGGATTTCCAACCTCTCCAATACCATTGGCATCCGATATTTCTCCAACGTTTCTTGGGTTGGAGAAATGATCTAATACTTTTTCAGAATACATCATAACTATTTATCCTCCTTCATAGGCTTTAACGGCGACATTTCTCTTAAACGCGCCACAATCGTCGGAAGTACTTCCAATACATAATCAATATCTTCCTCGGTATTTTCATCTCCAATTGTCAATCTCAGCGAACCATGCGCCGTAGCATGATCCAATCCGATTGCCAAAAGTACATGCGACGGATCTAACGAACCCGAGCTGCAAGCCGAACCGCTGGAACCTGAAATTCCTTTCATATTCAGCATCAATAATAAAGACTCGCCCTCGATAAAGCGGAAGGAAAAATTCACATTTCCCGGCAACCGATCGGTACGATGTCCGTTCAACTTCACATACGGGATTCTCTCCATAACACCGTTAATTAACTTCTCCCTTAATGCAATAATTCTTTCATTATGCTGATCGAAATCCTTATAAGCCAACTCAATCGCCTTACCCATTCCCACAATCGCAGGAACATTCTCAGTACCGGCACGTTTCCCTTGCTCTTGGCCACCACCATGAATTAAATTATCGATTCTGGTACCCTTCTTAATATATAAAGCACCAATACCCTTCGGACCATAAAACTTATGTCCCGCCATCGACAACATATCCACACCTATCTTTGCCACATCAATTCGCAAGTTACCAACCGCTTGAACCGCATCAGTATGGAAATAGATACCTTTTTCCTTCGCCAACTTCGCGATCTCCGCAATCGGTTGAATTGTCCCGATTTCGTTATTCGCAAACATCACAGAAATCAAAATCGTAGTATCCTTTATCGCACTTTTCAATTCATCCAAACGCACTTTTCCATCCTCGTCCACCCCAAGATACGTCACCTCAAAGCCGTGCTTCTCTAAATATTTACAAGAATTCATAATCGCCGGATGCTCAATCGAAGTCGTAATAATATGATTTCCCTTCTTTTGATTTGCAGATGCAATCCCTTTGATAACCCAGTTATCCGCCTCACAACCGCCTGCCGTAAAGTAAATTTCACTCGGCGTCGCACCAATCGCCTTCGCAATTCGTTCCTTCGCCAAATCCACTGCCTTTCTATTTTCCTGCCCCAACTTATATATCGAAGAAGGATTTCCGAAACTCTGCGTAAAATAAGGCATCATTTCCTCCAAAACCTCTTTTTTCACATAAGTAGTAGCCGCATGATCTAAATACACATTTCTTTCCATTTTACTTTCACTCCTTTCTTACAGTATATTCCCCAACAAAATAAATTGCTAAAATCCGCAATATCGCAAACCGTAGGGGACGGCGTCCTCGACGTCCCGCTTTTCAAATATAATCCCCTCTTTTATTTCGTAGGGGACGGCGTCCTCGACGTCCCGTCTTTCAAATATATAACAAAATAAAAAAGATAAAGAATAAGGAAATCTCCATTAATTCTTTATCTTTCATTAATTTTATTCCTCATCCTCATCGTCGTCGCAATCATCACAATCGCAATCGTGATCATGATCGCAACATTCACATTCATCCCACTCTAACGTAATTTCTTTACCGCAGTGCGGGCACTTAAATTCATCTTCACTCTCTAAATTATCCAAATCAATCTCGATATTCTCTTGACAATACGGACAGACAGCCTCGACAATCGAATCAAATTCTTCAATATGCATTCCATCCGAAATCAAGCTAAGATCCTCATTAATCGCATCAACTTCATTCTCAAGAGCTCCGCATTTCTTTTGAAGAGAATCGATTTCATCCTCCATCTCTTCCAATAAATCAACCAATTCCGAAATCACATTTAACTGGTTGCCTTCCTCCTGAATCAAACGCTTTATATTCTCTGTTCTTTTATTCATGCAAGCACCTCCTGTAAATTTTATACTCTTTCCATGTATTCTCCCGTTCTTGTATCAATACGAATCACATCACCTTGGTTTACAAACAAAGGAACCAAAACCTTAGCACCCGTTTCCACAATCGCCGGCTTAGTAGCACCTGTCGCAGTATCTCCCTTAAAGCCCGGTTCCGTTTCCGTAATTTCAAGCTCTACAAATGTAGGCGGTTCAACACCGAAAACATTTCCTTTATAAGATAATACTTTTACATTCATATTCTCTTTTACAAATTGTAATGCATCCCCAAGTTGTTCTTTATTTAAAGGTTCTTGTTCATAAGACTCGGTATCCATAAAATAGTATAACCCGCTGTCCTCGTAAAGATACTGCATTTCTCTTCTTTCTACTTGTGCATTTTCGTATTTTTCCGAAGGGTTAAAAGTTCTTTCCAAAACCGAACCGTTCATAACATTCTTCAACTTCGTACGAACAAAAGCCGCACCCTTTCCCGGCTTAACGTGTTGGAATTCCACAACTTTATAAACCTGTCCGTCTAATTCAAAAGTAGTTCCATTTCTAAAATCTCCTGCCATTACCATAATAAAATCCTCCTATACACTTTTTTACCTCATATATAATACAGCAAAAAGGAAAAAATAGCAAGTATTATTGCTATTTTTCCCAAATAAATGTTATATTACTCCTCTATCAAATCTTCCTCCGAAATCACATGTACCTTCATCAAATCGGTATTCGGATCACCAATCGCCGCGCTACAAGTCAACACGATCGTATCTCCGACAGCCGCAATCCCCTCTCTCACCGCAACGCAAATTCCCTGTTGCAATAAATCATCCGTAGAATGCTTCTCCTGCGATAAAATCGGCTTCACATTCCAAGCAAGACTCAACTGTCTGCACGCCTTCTCATCCAATACCGCCGCCAAAATCGGACAAGACGGACGATAATTCGAAAGCTGCTTCGCCGTTCTTCCGGTACGACTCAACGCCACAATCGCCTTCGCATTTAATCGATAAGAAGCGCCACAAGCCGAATTACTGATTGCATTTAAAATATCATGCCCCAAATCCAATTTATTTCTCTCATATCTCACAGGATACCGAATCGACTGCTCCGTACTCTCCGCAATCTCTGCCATCGTCCTCACACTCTCCACAGGATAATCTCCCGCAGCCGATTCCCCCGATAACATAATCGCTGTCGTGCCATCATAAATCGCATTCGCCACATCCGAAACTTCCGCTCTGGTCGGTCGCGGAGAATGTGTCATAGATTCCAACATTTGCGTCGCAGTAACCACATGCTTTCCGGCTCTGTAACACTTTTTAATCATATCCTTTTGAATTTTCGGCAACATCGTAAACGGAAGCTCCACTCCCATGTCTCCTCTCGCCACCATAACGCCGTCGCTCACTTCAATAATTTCATCAAGATGATCCACGCCTTCCCCGTTTTCAATCTTCGCAATAATCTTAATCGCCTCTCCGCCATTATCCTTCAACAGCTTACGAAGCTCTAAAATATCACTCGCCGTTCTAACAAAAGAAGCCGCAATAAAATCAATATCATTTTCAATACCAAACAAAATATCACTTTTATCCGTCTCACTAAGGTACGGCATATCCACTCTCACATTCGGAATATTAATACTCTTGTGATTGCTGATTTTTCCGCCGTTAATCACCTTACAAACCACATTTTCTCCGTCAAGCTCGGTTACCTCAACCGCCACTTTTCCGTCATCAATTAAAATTGTCGTCCCTTTCGAAACAGACTCCGCCAAATGCGGATACGTCACCGAAACGCCACTCTCATCCCCAAGACGTTCCTTCGCATAAAAAACAAACGTCTGTCCTGCCGTCAACTCTACCGAAGATTTTTCAAAATCCTTTACTCGAATTTCCGGTCCCTTCGTATCCAATAAAATCGGAATATTACGATTCAACTCCTTACGAACCCTCTTCACACGCTCAATACGAGCTAAATGTTCCTCATGCGTCCCATGTGAAAAATTCATTCTCGCACAATCCATCCCATTTATCATCATCTTCCGGATCATCTCATCGCTATCCACCGCCGGCCCCAACGTGCAAATAATCTTCGTCTTTCTCATAAAATTCCCTCCATCATCATCTATTTCGCTATATTGTATCAAATTTTTTGAGATTTGCACAGTATTTTTTCAAAAATTTTGCATCGAGAAATTACAAGGCAGACATATTTGCTTATAATGATGTACGGACAGCATTTATGCTGTCCTGCTTTTCTGCCTATTCTGTGGACAGCATTCATGCTGTCCAACGTCCCCCGATGAAAAAAATTTTCGAAAAAATACAAAAAAACACTAAATTTATTTGTTACTTCTGCCGATATTAATATTGGAATATGTTAATATTAAAACTGTAAGAAATCGGAGGCTATTATGAAAATTACATCAAACTTATATCAAAGTGCATTAAATTCAATTAAAACAAGTCAGAAAAACATTGAAACTTCTGCGAAAAAAATTGCTTCCGGAGTTAATTTAACCTCCGAAGAAGCTCTTATCGATCCGGAAATCAATACCGAAGATTTGGCACTTAGTAACACAGAAGCAGCCGAATCAAAAATCACTGATGTCGATATGGCAAGAGAATATTTAAATATCACGAAACAAGCAATGTTGCATAAATCCGGAACCGCACTTCTCTCCCAGGCAAATTCTAACGCAACCGATGTTGCAAATTTATTGGATTTTTAATATAAAAATATCGTTTCATAGAACCGTACGGACAGCATTCATGCTGTCCATTTTTGTTAAATAATAATATTATTTCCTCCCCTATCATTTTTCCTTATTTCGCTAAAGTTAACGTAACAAAATGACGATATATAAAATATAGTAACCTGTATGGATGCAGATTTATCTCACGGAGGAGGTAATAGCATGAGAATCAATTCCAATGTCATGGCGTTAAATGCACTAAACGCCTTAAGAAAAAATCAATCTTATATGGAAAAGTCTATGAAACGACTCGCTTCCGGACTACGAATTAATAGTGCTGCCGACGACCCGGTAGGGCTTGCCATCAGTGAAAGAATGCGCGCTCAAATTCGTGGGCTTCGTCAAGCGCAATCCAACGTGCAAGATGCCGTTTCCTTTCTTCAAACCGGCGAAGGCGCCTTAGAACAAAGTACGGATATTTTACAAAGAATGCGCGAATTAGTAATTAAAGCGCAAAATACCGGCGTTCTTTCTGAATCCGACCGAAGCGCCATCGAAGTAGAACTTTCCTCTCTTCGTGACGAAATTGACCGAATCGCTGCCACCACAACCTTTAACACCAAAAACATCTTAGACGGCTCCTGCGGAAAAGATTCCCCTGCCGTATTTCAAGTAGGGGCAAGCACCAATGACTGCGATCGAATCTCCGTTGAAATCAACGATATGTCCTCCAAAGGACTCTCCGATACAGAAGGAGCAAGATTCTCCATCGATATTTCTTCCCCAAGTGCAATGAATGAAACATTAAAAGGAATCGACTCCGCCCTTTCCAAAGTTACTTTACAACGAACCACCTTAGGCGCCGTACAAAACCGTTTAGACTATACCATGAATAACTTAGAAACTACCGAAGAAAATCTAACCGCTGCCGAATCTCGTATTCGCGACGTCGATATGGCAGAAGAAATGATGAATTATACAAAATATGCAATGCTATCTCAAGTTGCCATGACAATGTTAGCCCAAGCCAACAAACAAAACGAATCCATCTTACAGCTTTTACAAAGCTTATAATGTCATTTCAACTCCCCTTATAGAAAAGAGGGTGTGAATCCTTTTCGATTCACACCCTCTTTGAATTTTCTATCACACAAAAACTTTTTGCTATATATCTTGGATTGTAATCGTAACATTTTCTGCCGGCATCACAAATTGCCGACGAGTTCCATACATTTTTAGTACAGCATTTCCGGTAGTTACAGTATATGTCGCATCAACACGACTTCCTATTCCTAACGTTACAATTCTACCCGATTCCACGTCTTTTGTTACGACAGTATCATTATAATTTATTGTTAATACATACGTTCCACCCGTATTTTCACTTCCCCAACCGCACGATTCACAAGAACTGTTTGCTACATGTAATTCTATCGTTCCGTCATGGAGTTGTAATGTTCCGGTATAAGTTGATGCACATCCACTATAGGTACAACCATACACAGGAATATGTCCTGTTTCTTGTTGCGTATAGGAGACAACCGTTTCAGATTGACCATGGGTTTCGTAAACATATCCGCAAACGGTACATTTTCCCCCATTATTATGCGTCGCTCCGCTATGATTTTCTGCTGTTCCTAAATAAAGTTGTGTACAATTCGTTACATTACATTCATAAATTGGTGTATGTTGTGTTTCTGTTTGCTTATAAGTTACGATATTCGTAGAAGGACTATGCGTTTGATACTGCATTCCGCAAATCCCGCACATTCCGTCATTTTCTCCGCCTCCGCTGTGGAGTTCTGTTGTTCCGGCATATGTTCCCGAGCATCCGTTTAACGTACACGCATAAATTGGCGTATGTTGTGTGCTTGTTTGCGTATAACTTACAATTGCCGTCGACTGACTGTGCGTTTCATATACATACTCACACACGGTACACTTTCCTCCGTTATTATGCGTCGCTCCGCTATGGTTCGCCGCCGTTCCCGCATATGTCGTCGTACATCCGCTGTAGCTACATGCATAATTTGGTGTATGTTGCGTGCTTGTTGTCGTATAACCTGATACCGTGCTTGATTGACTGTGTGTTTGGTATACATACTCACACACGGTACACTTTCCTCCGTTATTATGCGTCGCTCCGCTATGGTTCGCCGCCGTTCCCGCATATGTCGTCGTACATCCGCTGTAGCTACATGCGTAATTCGGTGTATGTTGCGTGCTCGTTTTGGTGTAACTTGATACCGTGCTTGATTGACTGTGTGTTTGGTATACAACTCCACAAGTGGTACACTTTCCTCCATTCGCATGCGTTCCTCCTTTATGAGCTAAACACCCTCGAATGATAACGATACCGCTACCTCCGGTTCCGCCGGCCTCTTCACAAGACCAACCGCCGTTACCGCCTGCACCGCCTCCGCCTCCGCCGGTATTCGCTGTTCCATTTTGGCCAGCAGGATTTGAATATCCATTTCCTCCGGTTCCTCCACCGTTAGCACCTCCGGCAGCTCCGGCAGCTCCGGCATTACCACCGCCTCCGCCGCCAGCTCCATAACGACTTAAACTACTATCACCAAATGCATATGCACCATTACTTCCTGCATTTCCGGGGGTCCCACCATTTGAACCGCCCGTTCCTCCCAAAGAGTTACCACTACCACTCTTCTTTGCGCCTCCACCTCCGGCTGCACTATAGTTAAATGCAGATGTTGTGCCTCCGGTTCCAGCGTACCTTTCACTATCGCAAAGTCCAGCACCTCCAGCGCCTATGGTAATTGCATATCCGGTTCCACTTGTTAAGGAAATATTGTCTACCGTTTTGGTATAGCCACCGCCACCGCCTCCTTGACCATAGTTACTATCATACCAGGATTGAGCACCACCACCGCCTCCTCCTACTAGGAAAGCATCAATTTTCGGTGATTCACTGGTAAATTTCAGCGTTCCGGAAGATTTTAAGTAAATATACCAATAATTGCTATCCGTTGACGTACTCGACGTTCCTGTATAACTATAAGCCGGAACTGCCGCCTCCGCAACACTGCCTATTCCCAACATCACCCCCATCATTAACAGAAATAAACTAAATTTCAAACCTCTCTTCATCTCATCCACCCTTTCTTTAAAACACAAAAAGGAAGCAGTCTAAAGCCCTTATGACTTTAAACTACTTCCTTTTCTTTCTTCTTTCTTCTTTTTATCTAATAGTGTCCCCCCCCATTACAAATTTTACCATTCTATTGTTATACTTATTCTCTTCTGTTGTTCTTGAAAAAATAAATAATGGGTTCATATGGGTCCACTCCTTTCCTACTCTAATGTCGCAATAATCGACTTTTCAACCTTTCTTAACCGCGCCTTCATATCCTCAAACTCTTCACTACTCATTCCGGCTCTCAAATCCTCTTTAATCATCAAGCACATCTCATCTACTTCATCTTTCAAAAGATTAAGTTTCTCCAAAATTTCAAGACACATAAATCTATATTTTCTTTCATTGGATTCTTCTCCGACTTGAGCCACTCTGTCTTCCCCGATATCAAAGATATCTCCTCGATTCGGAACAATCGTACGAATTCCGTATGTATCACTGATAACGCTCGCAAAAACATCCTGCACATCCGGATCACCGTGAACCACAAAAATTGTCTGTGGCTTCTTCTCAAAATTTCCAAGCCAATTTAATAGTGTCTTTTGATCGGCATGCCCGGAGAATCCCTCAATAAACTCAATTCTCGCCTTTACGGTAATATCTTCTCCAAAAATCCGAACCTGCTTTTCGCCGTCCACCAATCTTCTGCCCAACGTACCCTGCGCCTGATGTCCGACAAACAAAATCGTACTGTTTTCTTCCCACAAATGATGTTTTAAATGATGTCGAATTCTTCCTGCCTCACACATTCCGCTCGCCGAAATGATAATGGCAGGCTCATCCGTTTCATTAATCGCCTTTGACTCCTCCACCGTACGTGTCAATTTCAAAGTCGGAAAATCTACCGGATTTTTATTCTCCAAAATGTATCTTCTCGCCTCTTCATCATAACACTGCGGATTTTCCTTATAAATCTCCGTCGCCGAAATCGCTAACGGACTATCTACATAAACCGGAGTTCTCAAAATTCTTTCATACTTTTCCTTAAATTTATTCTGATTTTGATTTAACCCATATACAATTTCCTGCGTTCTTCCCACCGCGAAAGAAGGAATTACCACTCTTCCGCCTTTATCCAAAGTCTCATTCACAATATCTACAAAATTTTCAAACCGATCTTCCCGATCTTTATGATTTCGATCCCCGTAAGTCGATTCCATTACTAAAATATCTGCCGAACCAACCCACTCCGGATCACGCAAAATCGGCGTACCGCTGTTTCCTAAGTCTCCTGTAAAAACTACCTTTGTCTCTTTTCCGTTTTCATTCACCCAAAGTTCAATCACGGCAGACCCTAACATATGACCGGCATCTCGGAATCTCACCTTAATTTCATCGTTAATTTGAATCACTTCATCATACGGCATCGGCTCAAACAACTTCAAGCAATTTAGCGCAATCTCCGCCGTATAAAGTGGCGGAATCTCATGTTTTCCCGCTCTCACACGCTTCCGGTTAATCCACTCGATTTCCATCTCCTGAATATGTCCGCTATCCGGTAGCATAATTCCGCACAAATCCGCCGTCGCTTTCGTCGTATAAATCTTACCGGTAAAGCCATCGTTAAACAGCTTCGGAATCCTTCCCGAATGATCGATATGCGCATGCGTCAAAAACATAAAATCTATCGTATTCGGAGCAAAAGTAAAATCATCTACATTTAACATTACCTCTTTATTCTGCCCTTGAAACATTCCGCAATCCACTAAAAACTTATACTTATTTGTTGTAACCAAGAAACAAGATCCCGTTACCGTCCTTGCCGCACCTAAAAAAGATATTTGCATGAAACAAGACTCCTCTCCTTTTTCTTCTTTTGTTCTTTTCTTTCCTATATACCTTCTGTGTACAGACAGCGTTCATACTGTCCTAATCACTTTTTCTCATTTTTCTCTAAAAGTCCATGCAGTTCCTCCAAAAAAGAATTCAAATCTTTAAACTGCCGGTAAACCGATGCAAAACGAACATACGCCACATCGTCAAGCTCCTTTAGCGCATCCATCACAAATTCTCCAATTTCCGTTGTAGAAATTTCCTTACTCAATTTATTATACACTTTCGCCTCAACCTGATTTACCTTCTCCTCAATCTGGTCCATCGTCACAGGACGCTTCTCGCAAGCCCGCATAATTCCGTTTGTAATCTTCATTCGATCAAAAGCCTGACGACTTCCATCTTTCTTAATTACCATAATCGGAATCTCTTCCACTCGCTCATACGTTGTAAACTTCCTGCCACAACTCACACATTCCCGTCTTCTTCGAATACTTGCGCCGTTATCCGAAGGTCGCGAATCAATAACCTTACTCTCCGGCACATAACAAAAAGGACATTTCATAAATTACCTCCGCTCTAATTTTCGTCTCCCCTAATAATTCCCGCAATTAACGTTTCTTCCTCTAAACGCTCCTCTTGATAAGAAAAAGCCTCATCGATCAAACTTACAGCGTCCGCCAATTTACTTCTGTCATTTACATATAAATCGGCAATTTTGTCTCCAACATTTACAAAATCCGCAACTTTTTTATTGAGAATAATTCCCACACCATAATCAATCAAATCGGTTTTCTTCGCCCTGCCGCCTCCAAGCAACATAGAAGCAATTCCTAATTTTTCCGCCTCAATCTTGTTAATATAGCCGGATTTCTTCGCATAAATCGGCTCAACCGACTCGGCAGACGGTAACAAATCCAAATTTTCAATCACCGAAACATCTCCGCCTTGCGCAGCCACAAACTCCTTAAACTTTTCAAACGCAACACCGTTTTGTAGCCTTGTATGTAACTCTTCCTTTAACGTATCTGTACTTCCTTTTCCCGCCAAGCAAAGCATCTGTGCCGCTAATTCCACACAAACCGTTTCAAAATCTCTCGGTCCGTTTCCCTTTAACGTCGCCACCGCTTCCTCCACCTCTAACGCATTTCCAATCGCCAATCCAAGAGGTTCATTCATGTTCGAAATCACAGCAACCGTCTTTCTGCCTACCATTTCGCCGATATCTACCATTGCCTTAGCCAACGTTTTCGCATCCTCTAAAGTCTTCATAAAAGCACCATCGCCAAACTTCACGTCTAATACAATCGCATCCGCCCCTCCGGCGATTTTCTTACTCATAATACTGCTTGCAATTAAAGGAATCGAGCTAATGGTAGCTGTTACGTCACGAAGTGCATACAACTTCTTATCCGCCGGTGCCAAATCCCCGGTTTGTCCTACTACCGCAATATGAATCGTATTCACATTTTCAATAAACTTCTCAATCGGCATAGCCGTCTGAAATCCGCGAATCGATTCTAACTTATCGATTGTCCCGCCGGTATGACCAAGTCCACGTCCCGACATCTTCGCCACCGGAACTCCAAAACTTGCTACAAGAGGCGCCACAACCATCGTCGTCTTATCTCCGACACCACCGGTACTGTGTTTATCCACTTTTACCCCATTAATACCCGACAAATCCGCCATATCACCCGAATGCGCCATCGCCAAAGTCAAATCCGCCGTTTCCCGTTTCGACATTCCGTTAATATAAATCGCCATCACCAAAGCCGACGCCTGATAATCCTCAATCGCCCCTGCGGTATATCCCTGAATAAAAAATTCAATTTCCTCCTTCGTCAATTCCCCGCCATCTCTTTTTTTCGCAATAATATCAAATATACGCATATTCCTCGCCCCTTAATACAAAATTTACTTTGTGCCTTTTCGCGGACAGCATAAATGCTGTCCCTACACTCACTTTAGTTCTTAATTTGATATCCATATTCCCACTTTAATTCTTAATTTACTGTACGGACAGCATTCATGCTGTCCCTACACTCACTTTAGTTCTTAATTTGATGTCCATATTCCCACTTTAATTCTTAATTTACTGTACGGACAGCATTCATGCTGTCCCTACACTCACTTTGAGTCTTCATTAAATTCAATCATTTCTATCAATACAAAAAAATATTCTTAATTAAATGAATCTTCTTAATCTCAAATCCCTTTTCTCCGCTATCCGCAAACACTTCCGCAATATCAAATCTCGCCGGATAATCTCCCATCCTTCGATAATTGATATAAGAAAGAGCCGTCTTCTTCATATGCTGTAGCTTCATCCCATTCACTGCATTCGAAGGATTTCCGTACTTTTCCGAAACGCGTGTTTTCACTTCCACGAAAACCAAACAACCGTCCTCTAACGCAACCAAATCAACTTCTCCAAATCGGCATCGGTAATTTCGCTCAAGGATTTTATAACCCTGCCGCTTCAAAAATTTTTCTGCTGCATCCTCGCCGAAATTCCCCAATATCTTATTATACTTTTCCATGCAAAATCCTTTCTCATTTTCTAAACTCTTACATCAAACCTCTTCTCTCCGTCATCCTCCTCCGGAATATACTTCAATTGAATTCGCTCCTCCGTTCTCTCGGTAATCTCAAACAGCACCACATCTCCGATTCCCGCCGCAATTCGCTCCTCCAAACGTGCATTCAAAATAATTCCGTCCTCTAACTCCAATTCCACTTCTCCGTCCCGCGTAATATTTTTAATCCTCGAACGAAACTTTTTCCCCTTGTGAAATCGATCTCGTTTCGCATCCGGATTCACCTGCGAAACATAATTCGTCCTATTAACCTCATGAATATCCATAAACAATCTCACCCCAATGAAAACCGTTAAAGAATAAATAATAAAGAATATTGAATAAATAATAAACTTGGTTGTTTTTCGTTAAAACGAAAAACTTCATTTTTTCTTCTTTCTTCTTTTTTCTTTATTCTTTCTTAAAAACTATTTTTCCAAAATTGTTTTTAAGAAGCTCCTCCTGTGAATCGGGCATGGACCATATTTCTTAATCGCCTCAATATGTGCCGCCGTTCCGTATCCCTTATTTTGTGCAAAACCATACTCCGGATAAATACTATCGTACTCCCTCATCAAACGATCTCTCGTCACCTTCGCCACAATCGATGCCGCCGCAATCGAAATACTAAGAGCATCTCCGTTAATAAGTGGCGTAATCGGAATCTCGGTCTCTAATCTTACCGCATCAATCAAAATATGTTCCGGATAAACCGATAAATTCTCAATCGACTCCAACATCGCCCGTTTCGTCGCATTTAAAATATTGATTTCATCAATCACTTTCTCACTCGCCATCCCGATTCCGTAAGCCACACAATTTTCTAAAATCACATCAAACAATTTTTCCCGCTTCTTCTCCGAAACCTTTTTCGAATCATTTACTCCCTCAATCAAAGTCTCCGGATCCAAAATCACCGCACAAGTCACTACCGGACCGGCAAGCGGACCACGACCAACTTCATCAATTCCCGCAATATAGTGTATCCCTTTTTCATACAAAGGTCTCTCAAATCGCTGCATTTTCAATAATCTTTCTTTTTCTGCCTCAATCTTTCGAACCCTTGCCTCCGTCATCTTCTTCTCTTCCAACTCAATAAAATTCATCTTTTTGCTCCTTATTTTAGCTTCCTTCTCACTCCGTACGGACAGCATTTATGCTGTCCATACATCTTTTTACCTTTCTTCTCATTCCGTACGGACACAATTTATTGTGTCCTCTTTCTAAGGTCTCTCCAAACTAATCCTTCCAATTGTCCCCTTTCGAAATTCATCTAAAATAATGTTCGCCGTTTTTTCATAATCCACTTCGCCGCCCGAAACAATACAACCACGCCGCTTCCCGATTTTCTCCATAATCTCCAAATCCGTGTCACTCTCTGCCGTCTCTATCTTATATCGTCCAAACAACTCCTGCGCATAATACTTTCGAAGGTCTCCAATCAACTTCAACGCAATCTCCGCGTTATCCAAAATTTCCGAACGAATCGCACCGGTAAACGCTAAATGCAACCCGATTTCTTCTTTTTCAAACTTCGGCCAAAGAATCCCCGGCGTATCCATCAACTCCACGCCCGCATCCGTTCGAATCCATTGTTTTGTTCTCGTCACACCCGGCTTGTTTCCCACATTTGCCACAGTTCTCTTCGCCACTTTATTGATAAAAGAAGATTTTCCGGCATTCGGAATTCCAATCACTGCTGCGCGCACACTTCTTCCCACACGACCACGCTCCGCATTCCGTTCCATCTTCTCGGAAACCGAACGATAAGCACAAGCCAATAATTCTTTAATTCCGGCACCGGTTATCGAATTAATCAACACCGCAGCCTGTCCGTTTTTCTTAAAAAAAGAAATCCACTCTCGATTTACCGCTTCATCCGCCAAATCAAACTTATTTAACGCAATAATCCGAGGCTTGTTCGCCACCAACTCATCAAAATCCGGATTTCTGCTGCTTTTCGGAATCCTCGCATCAATAATCTCAATAACCGTATCCACCAATTTTAAGTTATCCTTAATTTCCTTCTTCGCCTTCACCATATGTCCAGGGAACCAGTTTATTACTACTTTAGTTAACTTTTCATCGTTATTTGTCATTTTTATCACCTTCTATTTTATTATTTCTATATTTTACCGTCAATAATAGTATTAGTAAACAAAAAGAAAATTGTTACAGGTCAGACTATAGCTTTTTATAATGATGCTACAACCATTGTAGGGACAGCATTCATGCTGTCCTGCTTTCCGCCTTTTCTGTGGACAGCATAAATGCTGTCCCTACAGTGTTCGTAACATTTTTATAATTTTAAGTCTGATTAGTAACAGAAAATTCTAATGTAGTTTCAAATTTTAACATAAATTCATCAGAACACAGAAATGCATACAATGAATATGAAAAACTGCTTACACCCCATATTATCTAAGCAGTTTTGCTTAAATCTTTTGATTCTTTTGTTTTAATTAATTTAATTGCTTGTGGTAAATAGGAAATTATGTACATAATGATACTATTCCTAATAATACATCTCCTATCATTAATTTTTAGCAACTACTACATCATATTTATATATTAAATCATCGGGAGAATTTTTCCAATTTGTAAGCCCCATATGTTCTTTTTCTGAATTCACTCTATTATATATAAGTTCAGCTGCAGTATGTCCGGAAATAGCATAATGCAATTTATTTTGTACTATTTTAAAGAATGTATATGCTTCTTCTGATTTAGGACTATAGTCGGTTGATGTTGCGATAAATAAATCTGTAATTTTTTGATATGCCATTCTTTCACTAACACGAATAGTTTTAATTCTTTCAAGCAATTCATCAAAATATTTTGCATCATATTTATTACCTTTAATGAAACGTTCATCATTTAAAGCAAATCCTTTAGTCATATATTCTTTTAACACTTTTGTTGCCCAAATTCTAAATTCAGTTGCTTTTTTAGAATTAACTCTGTATCCAACTGCAATTATAGCATCCAAATTATATATTTTCGTCTTATAGTTTTTTCCATCAGAAGCAGTTACCGAGGAATCCTCGACAACTGAATTTTCATTTAGTTCATTATCTTTAAAAATATTTTTTAAATGTAAGGAAATATTATCTATAGAACAATCAAAAACTTTTGACATACCTTTTTGTGTTAACCACAATGTTTCATCTTTGTATATTGCATCTACTATAATATTGCCATCACTATTTTTATATATAATTAAGTCATTTTCTTGCATTACTATTCTCCTTTCTTTATATATTTTATTAACTTAAGTCGGTATTACCACTATTTTTATAAAAAATTATCATTTATATTGATAAAAATGTAAAAAGCAAATCTATTAAATTGCTTTTGAAAATTGATTTTAAACGATATTGTCATAAACTACTTTTTCCAATTCTGAATTTTCAACTTCCGGATATCTCTAATTCGTTGTAATAGTTCTCTAAAATATCTATTTCCACCTATTTAACTCTCTCATTATTCCATTGCTTCAACTTACTCTATCTTATATCATTTTACAAAAATTGTCAAACAAAAAATGTTTTGCGTAGGCAAAATACCTGCGCTGAGCACGAGTTGCGGAGCAACTTTCCTTTCGTGCGAGTGTGCTTCCTCGCGGAGCGTTTTTTGTTGTATAGGCAAAATCTTTGATTTTTCCTATACAACAAAAAAAATAAACGCCGGATACTATATCCAACGTTTATTTTGCACTGGGAACGTTTCGGAACCACTTCTAAAAATCCTTATTTAATTCTCTACTTTCACTTTATCCTCAACAACCTTCAACCGAACCTTCCTTCCGGTCTTGATATCCCGATTCAAAATTCCCTCTGCCACAATATCCTCAATCTCATTCTGAATCGCCCTTCGTAGCGGTCTTGCACCGTAGGTAATATCAAAACCCTTCTTCGCAATAAAGTTTCGAACGTCATCTCCCACTTCAATAAAGATTTCCTTCGTTTCTAAACGCTTTACCAATTCCGTCACCATAATATCCACAATTTTGCGAATATTATCTTCATTCAACTGATGGAACACAATAATATCATCAATACGATTTAAAAACTCCGGACGGAAAGTCCTCTTTAACTCATCCATCACGTTTTTCTTAATATCCCGATAACTCTCTTCCTTCTTCTCGCCCTTCTCAAATCCCAACTTCTTTCCATCCGAAATCGTTCGAGCGCCCACATTTGACGTCATAATAATAATCGTATTATTGAAATTTACCGTTCTCCCCTGCGAATCGGTCAATCTTCCATCCTCTAAAATCTGCAAAAGAATGTTAAACACATCCTCATGCGCCTTTTCAATCTCGTCAAACAGCAACACCGAATACGGCTTTCTACGAATCTTATCGGTAAGCTGACCGCCCTCTTCGTAACCAACATATCCCGGAGGTGAACCAACCAAACGAGAAACGGTATGTTTCTCCATATACTCCGACATATCGATTCGAATCATCGCATTCTCATCGCCAAACAAAACTTCCGCCAAAGCCTTACTCAACTCGGTTTTTCCAACCCCCGTCGGTCCTAAGAACAAAAAGGAACCAATCGGACGCTTAGGATCCTGAATCCCCACACGACTTCTCTTAATCGCCTTAGACACCGAAATAACCGCTTCATCCTGCCCGACAACTCGTTTCTTCAAGGTTTCCTCCATGTTCTTTAAACGCTCGGTCTCCTCTTCCGCAAGCCTTGTCACAGGAATTCCCGTCCACTTCGAAACAATCTCTGCAATCTGTTCTTCTCCCACAACCGACTCAGTCAATTTACTCTTCTTCTGCCAATCCTTCTTTGCATTCTCGAGACGCGTCTTCAGCTTCAGTTCCTTATCTCGAACTTCCGCCGCCCTCTCAAAATCCTGCACCTTAATCGCTTCTTCTTTTTCCTCCGAGAAACGCTTTATTTTTTCCTCAATCTCTTTAATATTCGCCGGCTCGGTAAAACTCAACAAACGCAATTTCGACGCCGCCTCATCCATCAAATCAATCGCCTTATCCGGCAAGCAACGATCACTAATATATCGCTTCGACAACTTCACCGCCGACAAAATTGCCTCATCGGTAATCTTCACCTTATGATGCGCCTCATAACGATCCCGAAGCCCTCTTAAAATCTGAATCGCATCCTCCTCAGTCGGCTCATCCACCTGAATCGGCTGAAATCTTCGCTCCAACGCAGAATCCTTTTCAATATACTTTTTATATTCATCCAACGTCGTCGCACCAACCAACTGAATTTCGCCTCGTGCCAAAAGCGGTTTTAAAATATTCGCTGCATCAATCGCACCTTCCGCAGCGCCTGCGCCCACAATCGTATGCAACTCATCAATAAACAAAATAACATTTCCGGCTTTTATGACTTCATTTAACGCCTTTTTGATTCGCTCTTCAAACTCACCTCGGTACTTCGCACCCGCAACCACCGAAGACAAATCCAACGTCACAATTCTTTTATCCTTCAAAATCTCCGGAATATCTCCCTGCACAATCTTTTGCGCTAAACCTTCCGCAATCGCTGTCTTTCCAACACCCGGCTCTCCAATCAAACAAGGATTGTTCTTCGTTCTTCGACTTAATACCTGAATGACACGCTCAATTTCATCGCTTCTGCCAATCACCGGATCAATCTTTCCCAACTCAGCAAGTTCTGTCAAGTCCCGACCAAACTGATTCAACGTCGGTGTCAAATTGCTCCGCGTATTTCTCTTAATCGGCTCCAAATCCGCCTTTTTCGACTCAATCGATACTCTTCTGTATATTTCATCGTAAAGCGACTGCATATTAACGCCCATATCCGCCAAAACACGCACCGCAATACTGTCTTTTTCCCTCATAATCGCCAACAAAATATGTTCCGTTCCGATAAACTCCTGCCCGTTTCCACGTGCCTCATGAAACGCAATTTCCAACACACGCTTCGAACGAGGTGTAAATCCAAGCATCTTCACATCCTCTTCCACGCCATGTCCAATCAACTCTTCAATTTTATCCGCTATATTCTCCTTTGTAAGTCCCTGTAAAGTCAAAACCTTACAAGCAACACCATTACCCTCTTCCATCAAAGCCAACAAAATATGCTCCGTACCCACATAATTATGCCCCAAAGCAACCGCCGCATCTTTCGATAGCTTTATCACTTTTTCCGCTTTTTCGGTAAATTTGTACATTTATGACATCACCTCCATGATAGTATTGACAAATTCTCCGCTTTATAATATGCAAAATTCAAAAATTTGCTATAAATTTAACGCTACGCCTATTTAATGGACAGCATAAATGCTGTCCCTACGCATTGCACAATTTTTATCATTTCTGCTTTTTTCTGTACGGACAGCATTCATGCTGTCCCTACGCATTGTGCAATTTTATCATTTCTGCTTTTTCTGTGGACAGCATAAATGCTGTCCCTACACATTGTGCAATTTTATCATTTCTGCTTTTTCTGTACGGACAGCATTCATGCTGTCCACTCTTTTATCCCTCTCTTAATCTACTCATACACTCCTTCTTATCCTCTGCTTCAAAAACCGTCTTTCCCGCCACTAAAATATCCGCACCACATTTCGTCACAACAGACGCATTTTCCAAATTAATTCCACCATCTACCTCAATCTCAAACTTCAAATCATGCTCATAACGAACCCGCGCCAAATCTTCAATCTTCCGATTCATTGCCTCCAGATACTTCTGACCGCCAAATCCCGGCTCCACCGACATCACTAAAACCAAGTCAACCTCCTTCAATAAATCCATCGAAGGAATCGGGGTATTCGGTTTTATCGAAATTCCAACCTTCTTCCCCGTCTCGTGAATCAAATCAATCACACACTCCGGCGAATCGGTACTCTCAATATGAAACGTAATTCCATCCGCTCCCGCATCCGCAAAAGCCTGAATATACCGCTCCGGCTTCTCAATCATCAAATGCACATCATAAAAAAGCCGGCTACACTTTCGAATCGCCTTCACCACCGGCATTCCAAATGTAATATTCGGCACAAAAACGCCATCCATCACATCAATATGGACACCATCCGCACCCGCATTATCAATTTCACGAATTTCCTCTCCCAATTTCGAAAAATCTGCAGACAAAATCGAAGGATATATTTTTATCATTTGAACACCTCATTTATCGTATAGATTGTAACTATTGTAATACGACAAACAATCTACGTCAAGAAGTTACGATTCACAACTTCACTCGCCCTTATACTCACTCAACTTCACTCTCAAGGTTTGTTTCCTTCCATTCCTCGAAACCACCATTTCCGCCGTATCTCCCGGATTCATTTTCGCAAGCACACCTTTTAACTCCTCTGCTTCCTTAATCTCAGTTCCCGCAAAGCTTACAATTCGGTCTCCCGCTTTCACCCCGGCAACATCTCCATCCGATCCGTTCATCACACTCTGCACATAAACACCTGTCTCCTCAACACGATAAAGATCCGCCAACTTCTCACTTGTCACATCAATCAGCACCACACCAAGCTGCACTTTTCCTCTCACATACCCGTAGTCCTTTAATTCCAAAATCGTATCCTTAATATCGTTAATCGGAATTGCAAAGCCGATTCCCTCAATATCCGAACCCGCCGATTTCGCTACCACGATTCCAACCAACTCTCCCTTTCCGTTAAACAAACCTCCGCCGGAATTTCCCGGATTCACTGCCGCATTTGTCTGCAACAAATTCATTTTGGTATCTCCCAAATCAATTTCCCTGTCTAATGCACTAATAATGCCATTCGTCACGGTACCACCAAGAGATCCCAACGGGTTTCCGATAACCACCGCCGTATCTCCTACTTCCAACTTCGAAGAATCGCCTAATACAACCGGTTGCAAACCGTCTTTTTCAATCTTCAAAACCGCAATATCCTTCTCGCTGTTTTTTCCAATTAAAGTAGCCTCATATTCCTCACCGTTTCTCAATTTCACAGTAATTTTTCTGGCATCATCAATCACATGGTAATTCGTCACGATATATCCGTCACTGCTCAAAACAACGCCACTACCGCCACCTTCTGAAATAAACTGTCCTAAAAAAGTCCCCCGAACCACTGTCTCCGTCGAAATCTCCACCACCGAATTTTCCGTAAGCTTTGCAATGTCCTTAATCGTCAATTCCGCATTTTCATTTCCGGCAAGCGACATCGTTTTAATAATATTGTTATAAATCTCTCCCTGATTCTCAGAATTGCTATCCGCCTTTTTCTCACTCAATTTCCCCACCGAAAAACCAAGCATCACTGCAAACAACAGCAACATCACAACCACAACACTACCATTTCCCGACTTTCTCCGTTTCTCCCGAGCCGGCGGCACTTCTTGTTCTATCACTGTACTTTCCTCATTTACAATAGATTCATTTTCATGAAATTCATTATTTTCCATAAAATCATCCTCCTCAATTACTGTAGGGACACAATTTATTGTGTCCTAATTCAGTCTATACTCTCGGACACAATGAATTGTGTCCCTACGATAATTATTTTACCAAAAATATGTGATGTTAATTTGTAGAAATGTGAAAATTATCTGAATATTTAAGAATATACAACGGACAGCATGAATGCTGTCCCTACAAAAACCATCATTCATGCTGTCCACAAATCATCTCATCTTTCTGTACGGACAGCATTCATGCTGTCCTAAGCAATAAACAGCTTCTCTCCATCATAATCCACTTTAATCTCGCTTCCGACATCCAAATTGCCCTCAATAATCTTCTTCGCAATCAAAGTCTCCACCTGCTGCTGTAAAAATCTCTTCAACGGTCTTGCCCCGTAGATCGGATCATAACCGCTATCAATCACAAATTCCTTCGCCTTATCCGTCACAACAAGATTCAACTGCTTCGAATCCAACCGTCTCTGTAAATCCTTCAACATCAAATCCACAATCTTTCCGATTTCCTGCTTCATCAACGGTTTATAGAATACAATTTCATCCAACCGATTCAAAAATTCCGGTTTAAACGACGCCTTCAACAACGAACTTACTTCATTTCTTGCCTCCTCTGAAATCTCTCCGTCTTCCGAAATTCCATCCAAAATAAAGTTAGAACCCAAATTCGAAGTCAAAATAATAATCGTATTCTTAAAATCCACCGTCCTACCCTGCGAATCGGTAATTCTTCCGTCATCTAACACTTGGAGTAAAACATTAAACACATCCGGATGCGCCTTTTCCACTTCATCAAACAAAACAACCGAATACGGTTTTCTACGAACTGCCTCTGTCAGCTGACCGCCCTCATCATAACCGACATATCCCGGAGGTGCCCCAATCAAACGAGCCACAGAATGTTTCTCCATATACTCGGTCATATCAATACGAACCATGTTCTTCTCATCATCAAATAACGTACTTGCCAAAGCTTTCGCCAACTCGGTTTTACCAACACCGGTAGGTCCCAAGAACAAGAAAGAACCAATCGGACGATTCGGATCCTGAATACCCGCTCTCGAACGTAAAATTGCCTCCGCAACCTTCTTCACGGCTTCATTCTGCCCAATCACTCTCTCATGCAAGATATTTTCCAAATTCAATAACTTCTCCTTCTCTCCTTCCATCAGCTTACTAACAGGAATTCCGGTCCATCTTCCCACAATCTTCGCAATCTCTTCATCCGTCACTTTATTTCTCAATAACTTCGTATCGTGTTCCGCTTCCTCCGCAATCTTCTCCTGCTCCGCAAGCTCCTTCTGCAACGCCGGCAACTTACTGTACTTCAACTCCGCCGCCTTATTCAAATCATAATTTCTCTGCGCCAGCTCAATTTCAGCATTTACACGTTCCACATCTTCCCGTAGTTTCTGTACCTTTCCAATCGACGCCTTCTCATTTTCCCACTTCGACTTCATTTCATGAAACTTCGAACGAAGTTCTGCCAACTCTTTACGAATTTCCTCCAAATGCTCCTTCGAAAGCTTGTCGTCCTCCTTCTTCAAAGCTGCTTCCTCAATCTCTAACTGCATAATCTTACGCGAAATATCATCCAACTCCGTCGGCATCGAATTCATCTCGGTACGAATCAATGCACAAGCCTCATCCACCAAGTCAATCGCCTTATCCGGCAAAAAACGGTCGGAAATATAACGATTCGACAAAACCGCCGCCGTAATCAAAGCCTGGTCCTGAATCTTTACCCCATGGAATACTTCATAACGCTCTTTAATACCACGCAAAATCGAAATCGTATCCTCCACCGTCGGCTCATCAACCATTACCGGCTGGAATCTTCTCTCTAACGCCGCGTCTTTCTCAATATACTTCCGATATTCATCCAACGTCGTCGCACCGATACAATGCAGCTCACCACGCGCCAATAACGGCTTTAATAAGTTACCGGCGTCCATCGCGCCCTCCGTCTTACCGGCACCGACAATCGTATGCAACTCATCAATAAAGAGAATGATTTCCCCATCGCTCTTCTTAATTTCCTGTAAAACCGCCTTTAAACGTTCCTCAAACTCACCACGGTACTTCGCACCCGCAATCAAAGAACCCATATCCAACGAAAAGATCTTCCTATTCTTCAAATTCTCCGGTACATCTCCCCGCACAATTCGAAGTGCCAAACCTTCCGCAATCGCCGTCTTACCGACACCCGGTTCCCCAATTAAAACCGGATTATTCTTCGTCTTTCTCGACAAAATCCGAATCACGTTACGAATCTCTTCGTCACGTCCGATTACCGGATCCAACTTCTGCTTTCTCGCCAATTCCACCAATTCCGAACCATATTTCTCCAATACATTATAGGTATCCTCCGGATTCTCATTTGTCACCCTCGTATTTCCTCGAACCGACATTAACACTTTCAAAAAGTCATTTTTATTCACACGGAATTTTTGGAACAATTCCTTTAGATGACTATTCGGCTTTTCCATCAAACCAAGCATAATATGTTCCACCGAAACATACTCATCCTTCATATTTTTCGCAATGTTTTCCGCCTCTGTCAAAGCACGATCCACATCCTGCGAAACATAAACTTTATTCGCCTCTCTTCCCGGACCACTCACCCCCGGAAGTCTTTCCACTTCCTCTTTCGCCGCTCTCTTAAATTCATCCAAATCGATTCCCGCTTTTTTGCATAACTCCGGAATCAACCCATTTTCCTGCTCCAAAAGAGCAACCAATAAATGTTCCTGTTCAATCTGCACATTTTGATTCTCTACCGCCAAATTATGTGCCTGTTGAATAATCTCCATTGACCGTTGCGTCAATTTATTTTCATTCATAATCAATCCCTCCTTATTACCGGACACAATAAATTGTGTCCCTACAGTCACTTTCTCCTCATTTCCGTACGGACACAATTCATTGTGTCCATCAGCTGCTTTCTCCTCATTCCCGTACGGACACAATTCATTGTGTCCATCAGCTGCTTTCTCCTCACTCCCGTACGGACACAATTCATTGTGTCCATTAGCTGCTTTCTCCTCACTCTCGTACGGACAGCATTCATGCTGTCCACTACTACACAATAATCGCCTCGCTATTTAAATAATCCACGTAAGCCTTCTCCATCTTTCGTTGTGCGATTTCCGGCTCATCAATATACTCAAAATAAATCTTAATAATCTTATCTAAGCTCTCAATATATGCTATAATCGCCTTTCCAATCATCTCACTCGTCCGATTTTTCTCCTCGCGGGGCAAAATAAACTTCCGGAATAGCTTTCCATCTTTAATCTGAAACACAATCTTTTTATCCGGAAAATACTTCTCGATATACTTCTTCTCCATATTCGCCCAAATTAAGAAAAAATTACTGATATCCGCAATCAAATTCTTATTTTGCGTTCTAAAGGAAACTTTCAACTCCCCCACAATTTCATCCGACTCACGATACAACTCGATTCCGTAACGAATGGTAGGATTGTATTTATACTTCAAAGCACTCTGCAGCATCATCACCGCATCCGACAACTGCGATTTTACCTTAAAATCATTCTCCCGATTCACTTCCTCCTCCACAATCCGAAAAATATCCCGCATCCGCTTCTCCGGAGTCACAATCGAAAAATGTTCCGCCAATATCTGATTAATCAAATTCGAACGATTTGTATTCTTAAAATAAGCCTCCCGATCAATCGCCTCCACCAACTCATCAATCAACACCAAACTATATACACTCTTTCCCATTTCATCACCTCACTGATTTAATTCTACCACATTTTAATAATTTGTCAATAAATTTATATAAAATTATTTACGAGTTTAAAAAGAGCAAAAAATTTCGCACCGAAAACGTCCCCAATGCGAAATTTTAAAAGTCCCTGAGCTTATAAATTATATTATTTCCCGCAAATCCGGCTTTTCTCTATTTTTCACGGACCATATAAGCTACGTCTCATGCGTAATTCCAACTACCTTCGGAACATCCACCACAAAGGCAATACCATGTCCCGGTTTATCCAGCTCCATTCCCTTATGAATTTCCTCCAAAACTTGCTCTGTCTTTGCCTTCTCAATTAAGGTCAGAACAACCTCTTTTTCCGGTTCAATCAAAATCCCCAAAATCTTCGTCGTATCATGAATTCCGGCACCTCTGCCGGTTAAAATGGTACCACCTTCCGCGCCACCCTTTTTTGAAAACTCAATCACATCCTCCGCATTTCCTTTTTCTACGATTGTTACAATCAAATCATATTCACTCTTATTTTTCCACATACTTCTCTTCCTCCTTTTTCGCCTTTCTATCATAAATCTTTCCTAACAACATCACCATAATAATCGGCGTCATCGCAACAAGCGCAATCAAACCAAATCCATCGGCAACAGAACTTGTCGCAGACCTTCCATCCGCCAACCCTAACGCCATCGAAAGCAAAAAAGTCGTCGTCATAACCCCTGTCGTTACACCACCTGCATCAAACGCAATCGAAGTAAAACGCTCGTCTGAAACAAAAGCCAACAACAAACAAATCACATAACCCGGTATCAAAAAATACCATAAAGAAAGATTGCATAAAATCTTCAACATCGCAATCATCAAAGACAATCCAACACCAAGCGCCAAAGTATTCTCCATCAGCTTCTTTGGAATCGCTCCATTAGTCTCACGATCAATATCCGAAACCAACACCTTCACCGAAGGCTCCACCTTCGTCATCACAAACCCCAATAAAAACCCAATCGGAAGAATAATATAAGAATATGACAATCCCGCAATTTTCATACCAACTTCCCTTGCCAAAGGAACATAGCCATAATCCAATCCAAACAATAATAACACCAAACCGGTAAAAGAAATCAAAACCCCGATAAAAATTCGAATCAACTCACGAGCCCTCAATTTCAAAGAAAAAATTTGAAACAGCAAAAAAGTCACTATCAACGGTAAAATTGAAATCGCGCACTCCTTCGCTATCTCTTGAAGTACTTCTATCATTTCGCAATCACCCCCATAATCAATACACTCAAAATAGGGCCGATTGAAGCAATTCCAATCATTCCAAACGCGCTCGATGTCGACGGTTTCTTAGAAATCATCGAAGAAACTCCCGCCGCAAGTGAAAGCAAAAACGGAACAGTAAGCGCTCCCGTTGTCGCTCCTCCCGCATCAAAAGCAATATAAGAAAGATCCGGCTTGCAAAACGGAATCAATAAAAACGCGAGTGAATAACCAAACAATAAAATGTACTTAATCTTAATTTTCAAGAAAATTCGTAAAAACGCAACCGACACATATATTCCAACGCCAAGCGCAATCACGCTCGCCAACTGCATTCCATCCACACCCTCAATTAATTCCGCCGCCTGTGCGCTAAATACTTGAATATCCGGTTCCAGTAATGTTACACTAAACCCCAAAATCACCGCAAAAAGCAAAATAAGGCGCAAATGCCCTGACTTCACCAAAGCATGTCCCAAATGCCCTCCAATTTTAATAAACCCAATATCAATCCCAAACAAAAATAATGTTAACCCAACTACCACAAAAACGGTACAATATAAAAATCGAACATATAACTCCGCCGAAACCGGAACAATCGTAAACTGAAGTAACGTAATAATCAACAAAATCGGCAAAATTCCCAATAAAGTTTCCTTCAACAACGCCTTTAATTTCAACTCATCGCTTCCTTTCCATAATAAATATCGCAAAAAAAGCAATTTTTCTTAACCCATTTGAAAAGGAATAGTGGATTTCAAATAAACTCCACAAAGACTTGATTTGCCAAATCCAAACCTCTTTCGGTAAGCGAAATTCTCTCGTTGTCTTCCTGCAGCAATCCGTAGTTCATCAACTTTTTCACCGCCGCCTTTTCCTTTTCGGTAAAAAATAACTCCTTTTGAACACCCTCCATTAAACGCAGGCCGAGAATAATTGTCTCGGAATGAATCACTTCCTTCGTCAATTTTTCTTCATAAACTTTCTTCTCTTCCTTTTCTATGTATCCCTCTAAACTTTCCTCATTGGAACATCTGCAATTTTCAAAACACGACGCCGCCCCGGCACCGAAACCAAAATAATCCGTTCGTTTCCAATAGGCAAGATTATGCTGCGACTCTCGACCTTCCTTTGCAAAATTGGAAATCTCATATTGCCGATAACCCGCCGACTTTAGTCTCTTCTTCACCAAATAATACATTTCCCGTTCTTCCTCTTCAGAAGGCAAAATCAGCTTCTTCTCCTTCTGCAATCTTCCGAAAACCGTATGTTCCTCCACCTTTAACGAATACGCCGAAATATGCTCCGGTCCTAAAGCAATAAAGACTTCAAGACTCTCCTCTACATCTTTTAACGTCTGTTTCGGAAGTCCAAACATCAAATCGAAACTAATGTTTTCAAAACCCGCTTTTCTTGCCTCAAAATATCCTTTTTCCACATCTGCAAATCTATGAATTCTTCCGATTTCCTTCAATATTTCATCCTGCACCGCCTGTACCCCGAAACTCAAACGATTGATTCCTGCCTCACGATACCTCTGCAACTTTTCTGCAGAAATCGTCCCTGGATTCGCCTCAACAGTCACTTCCGGCGAAATCGAGAAGCAATAATTCTCCCTTAACACCGTCATAACATCCGCAATGTTCTTCGCCTCAATAAAAGAAGGCGTACCTCCCCCGAAGTACACCGATGTCACCAGATAATCGTTCGCCGCTTTCGCATAAGATAAAATCTCGCCAACTAAAGCTCTCATGTAGTCATCCACGAGCTCCTGCTTGCCGGCATAAGAATTAAAATCACAATATTTGCATTTTTTTTTGCAAAAAGGAATATGTAGATAAATTGCTAAATTTTTCATTGAAATCCCTACCCTGTTTCTACCGCTTCTGTACGGACAGCATTCATGCTGTCCATGGCATATTTCTACCGCTTCTGTACGGACAGCATTTATGCTGTCCTATTTCATCATAATCTTCCACTTGTTATTCTGCTTTGCAAAACAAATCGTTTCTTCCTTTTTTATCTTTTCCTTGCCCATTTGCTGTTCTTTTAAAAATTCAGTCAATCGCTCTTCAAAATCTTCCTCATCAAAATGTTCTGAAACAAACTGTATAATTTCCTCTATCGATATATCCTCCACCTCAAATGCAATCGTCAAATATCCGCGATTAAAGCTGTAAAATCCCTTTTCCTTCACCGTATAAGAAAACTTCTTCAAATAAGTTTTCACAAAATCTTCTAATGCACTATTTTCCACCTTAAAATTCTCGTTCGCCAAAACTCCCGCCGTATCATAAATCCGCTTCGTCAAGCCCTCGATATTGCACTCTTTCAAATCTCCCATAAACTCCGTAAAAGCTCTCTCCAGTTGAACTTCCTCGTAGGAGTTTTTCACTCTTGTTGCTTCGTACTTTAACAATCCCGAAAACACTTTCGATGCCTCTGCCCTTGTAATATAGCGCTCCGGACGCATATACTTCTTTCCGTTGTACTCCTCTCCGCCAACCAATCCGGCTTTATAAGCAATCATATCAATCCTCGGAAAAAGCATTTTATCCGCATCCTCAAAAATCTCCTTTTCTTCGCCTTCCAGATAACCGCTTTCATCATATCCGTAAATACGGCAAATCGCATAAATAAACGCTTCTCTTGTCATCTTCATTTCCGGAGTTAAGCCCTCCATATAAGAGTACTTATCCATCCCAAGCGCTTCTCCCACCGAATCATAATACGGATTAATATATTCCCGAATCGCTTCCACAGAGGCCTTCGCCCAATGGCTTTCCGGAATATCTACAAAATAATTCGATTCCTCATCCGGTGAAATTTCAAAAATCTTTGTAAAAATCGCTGCAAACTCCCCTAAGCTGATACTATTACCCGGCTGAAACGAACCGTCATAGTAACCGCTTAAAATTCCGGCTTGCTGCATTTTAATAATATACGGATGTGCCCAATGTTCCGCCGGAACATCGGTAAAGCCCGCAAAGCTCACCGTCGTCATCATAAAAAGCATCAACACCAAACATACCGTTTTTTTCATTCGTAAATCCTCCATTTCCCGCCTATTTCTCAATGTAATATTTCTTATCCTTTATCTTATCCGGCAAATACTGCTGTTCCACAAATCCGCCTTCATAATCATGCGCATACTTATAACCCTCATGATATCCGAATTGTTTCATTTCCTCCACCGGCGCATTTCGAATATGCATCGGAATCGTCCCGGTATCGGTATTCATCACATCATCAAGCGCCATATTAATTCCCATATAACTTGCATTGGATTTCGGCGCCTTCGCCACATAAACCGCCATTTCCGCCAAAATAATCCTCGCCTCCGGCATTCCTACCAAATGGACCGCCTGCGCTCCTGCAGACGCCACCACCAACGCATTCGGATCTGCCATTCCAACATCCTCTGCCGCACAAATCACGATTCTTCTCGCCAAAAACATCGGATCCTCGCCGCCCGCAATCGCACGCGCCAAATAAAATAATGCCCCATCCGGACTGGAACCCCGCATCGACTTAATAAACGCACTGATATTATCGTAATGCGAATCTCCGTTTTTATCAAACTCCGTCACGCGCTGTTGCGAACACTCTCTTACAACCTTCTCGTCAATATGTATTAACCCGTCCGACGCCATATCCGTCGTCAAGACCGCCATTTCCAAAATGTTTAACGCCTTTCGCACATCTCCGTTAACCATATCGGCAATTACAAAAAGAGTTTTATCATTTATTTCAAGTAAATAATTTCCAAGTCCTCTCTCCTTATCCGAAAGCGCATTCTTTAATGCCAAAACCACGTCCTCCGCCTGTAACGGCTCCAACTTAAACACCGTCGAACGCGAAAGAAGTGCCTTATTCACCTCAAAATAAGGATTTTCCGTCGTCGCCCCGATTAAGATAACCGTTCCATCTTCCACATAAGGAAGTAACGTATCCTGCTGACTCTTATTAAAGCGATGAATCTCATCCACAAACAAAACAATTCTTCCGGAAGGATTCATCAATAAATTCTTCGCCTCCGCTACCATTTCCTTAATCTCCGCCGTACCGGAATTTACCGCATTTAACTTCTTAAACTTGTTCTTCGTCATATTCGCAATCACACGTGCCAACGCCGTCTTTCCGCAACCCGGCGGTCCCCAAAGAATAATCGAAGACAACCGATCCGCCTTAATCGCACGACTCAATAACTTATCTTCTCCCAATATATGCTTCTGCCCGAAAAATTCCTCCAACGTTCTCGGACTCATTCGATATGCCAACGGTTCCATAATTTTCTTTTATCTCCCCTTCTGTACGGACAGCATTCATACTATCCTATTTCTACCATCTGCCTATTCTGCGGACAGCATAAATGCTGTCCCTACAACGCCTCTCCCCTTCTGTACGGACAGCATTCATGCTGTCCCATTTCTTCCTCTTTCCTTCTGTACGGACACAATTCATTGTGTCCTATTTCTCCCCTTCTGTCCTATACCTCCGAAAAACCGTTTCCCAAAGCCTCTCTCACATCTGTAATAATAATAAACGCATTTTTATCAAACCTCTTCGCAATTCGCTTAATCTTCGGAATTTGTCTTCTATCCACTACCGTCATTAAAATCTTTTTCGACACATTCGTATACATTCCTTCTCCGTTTAAAGCAGTCACTCCTCTTTTTACTTCCGAAAGAATTTTGTTTCCGATTTCCTTCCCCGCATCCGAAATAATAAACAATGCCTTCGAATAACCAAGCCCCTCAAACACAATATCAATCATCTTTGAGGAAATCCAAATCGTAATAATAGAATACAATCCGATATCAAAATCCCGAAATACAATCATCGCTGTCAAAACAACAACCGCGTCAATCGCAAAAAGTTGTTCACTGATATTAAAAGACGGGAAAAAACGATTCACCACCTTCGCCGCAATATCCGTTCCCCCTGTTGTCGATCCACCCTTAAACACAAGCGCCAAGCCACATCCCATCATACCTCCGCCAAAAATAGAGGCTAACAACATATCATCGGTAATTTGCGGCAGCCACTCCGTCAAATCCAAAACAAGCGACATCACAAGCGTAGAAAATAAAGTTTTCAACACAAACTTTTTACCAAATGTCAGTACTCCGATAATAAATAACGGCACATTTAAGCAAAACACCAACACACCCATCGAAACGCCGGTCAAGTAGTGTAAAACTGTCGCCAAGCCGCTCACACCACCCGGCGCAATTTTCAACTCCAAAAAAAACAAATTAATAGAAAGAGCCACCAAAGCAGCCCCAAAAATCATATAGAATAAATTATAGATTTTATATTTCAACATACCAAACCCACATCAATACCAAGACTAAAATGTATCGTTATCCGTACGGACACAATTTATTGTGTCCGTTTTCCAACATCGATATCATTTTAAGCCGATAATCCTACCTGCTTTTATTTACCGCCCTCACAAACTTAGGAATTGCCGTAAGTCTCTTCAATCTTTTTAAATCCGTCAAACCGCGATAAAGCCACTCTAACTTCAACTTAATAAACAACTTCGGTGCACGCTTCACGTTCCCCGAAATCACATCAAAACAGCCTCCAACACCAATCGCAATTTTGCAATTCAGCTTTTCACGATACTTGTAAATAAAACGTTCCTGCTTCGGCGCCCCTAACGCCACCAACAATACGTCCGGATTCGTTTTATTGATTTTTCGAATAATTTCCTTCTCTTCCTCCATCGAAAAATAGCCGTCATGCGACCCCACTATCGTCACACCATTAAAGTTCTTCTCGATATTTTCCGCTGCCTTCTCTGCCACTCCCGGTTTTGAACCCAAGAAATAGAACGATATAGGCTTATTTTTTCCAAATTCAAAAATTTTATGTATAAAATCAAAACCCGCAACTCTCTCTGAAAGCGGTTTCTTTAATCGTTTTGACGCCCAAACGATACCATTTCCGTCCGGAATATTCATATCAGAAGAATTTAAGATATTAGAAAACTCCGCATCATTCTTCGCCACCATCAACATCTCCGGATTCGGCGTAAAAATCATATGGAATTTCTCTTCCTCCAAAAAATTCTTAGCGTTCTCAACAGCCTTTTCCATCGTCACTTCATCAATTCGAACACCCAAAATCTCCATTATGTTTTCTCCTTTTTCAGAACCTGTGCATACATTTGGACACAATAAATTGTGTCCCTACGCATAGAGCCTCTTCCTTCTGTACGGACACAATTTATTGTGTCCATCTTATCCTTCCACTTCGCTCTCCAATAATATCTCATCTAAGCTTTGAATCGTCATTTTCTCAAAGCGGCTAATCGTCTCCTCCATATTCGCCACCGGAAACGGATTCTTCATAATCCAACTCACCGCCGGCATCACTTGCTCTTTTGACAATTCTTTATAATCACAAACCGGCGACATACCAAGCATATCCATAAATCCGTCAATCTTCGGATCATAAGAAATTCCAAGTAACGGTACTCCCATTTTCGCCGAAAAGATAAGCGAATGAAGTCTAACTCCGATATTTAAAGTCATTTCCCCCATCATACCCATCACTTCCGACGGTAAATAACTATCCGCCACAATATACGCACGATTGGTCATTCTCGAACAAATCTCGTTAATATACCGCACATCTGTCTCTTTATGGAAAGCATAAAACACCACTTTCGCATTAAAACGATTGATGCACTCATCCGCAATTCGAGCAAACGCTCCCGTTTTATCTTCGCTTCCCCAACGACGCGGCGCAATTCCGATTAACGGTCTTCCGTCATCGGTACGAATTCCCGCCTTCGCCAACAATACCGCAACCCGATCACGACTCGGCGGCTTCAACATAAAAACAGCATCCGAAGAAAGCGTAATATTCGGTTTCACCACGCCGATTTCTCTTAACGTATTAATCGACATTTCATCTCGAATCCAAAGCTTCTTGCTCGCATTTAAAGTAAGTTTCGTCAATAATTCATTTGATTTTTTCGTAATAGGGCCGATTCCCTGATAAGCGATATAAATATTCTTTTTCATCATGCGACACAAATTAATCAATCCCACATAATACCACAAACTATACGAACTCGTCACATCTTGAATTAAACTTCCTCCACCCAAAATCACAAAATCCGCCTCTTGAATCGCCTTCCGCATTTCCGGCAATCTCTGCCTCTCATACGCCGTCACACCATAAATCTGCGCCGACGTCACACGATCTCCCGAAAGCATCAATACTTCATACCCTCTTCGTTTCAATTCCTTCGTCAGTGCTTCCGCAATTGCTTCATCTCCAATATTATTTTGACCATAATACCCTGCTAACAATACTTTCTTCATTTCGACGTAAAGCCTCCTCTACGGTAAAAACGTAAAGAATAAAGAAGAAATAATAGAGAATAAATAATAAATTTTGTTGTTTTTCGGTGAACCGAAAAACTTCATTTTTTATTCATTATTCTTTCTTCTCCATTCTTTATTCTTGTGTTTTTTCTGTCTTTTCTGTGGACAGCATGAATGCTGTCCCTACACTATTTGTGCCTCTTTCCTTTCCTGTGGACAGCATTTATGCTGTCCCTACACTATTTGTGCTTCTTTCCTTTCCTGTGGACAGCATGAATGCTGTCCCTACACTATTTGTGCCTCTTTTCTTTCTGTACGGACAGCATTTATGCTGTCCACACACTATTTGTGCCTCTTTCTTTCTGTACGGACAGCATTTATGCTGTCCATTTTCTTAAAATATTCCACAACTTTATCAATCACTACAATTCCTATACTACCAATAATGACTGCAAAAATCAAGCTGTAAATTGTACTTAATCCTGTCACCAAAATCGGCATTCGAATATGGCAAAAAGAATTAATCACATTCTCGATACCAATCATCGCTACCGCCATCGCCAAAAATCCGAACTCTTTTTGCTTCTTCGTACTTAAATACACTACGAACATCAATACAGGAAAAGCAACCAATTCCTTCGTTCTCGGTCTTGCCACTAAGTATTTCTCCAAGAAATTCCGGAACGCCAATTCCAAAGAAGAAGCCGAAGTCACCAAGGTATTTCCACTCCGCATCACAATAATCGCAAACGCCGCTAACAATACAACCGCTGCCAAACCGTATTTCACTAAAATCGGCGTATCCATTAACTTCTTAAACTGTTCACAAATCGGCAGCGGCTTCCCGGCTTCGTCGCAGTAAACGCCACATTTTATCACATACGCAAACGCAAAGAACAAAATCGGTAAAAGAAAGGATAACTTCACGCCACGGAAAACATCCAATTTCAAAATATACTTCGATTCCGACAAAAGTCCACCGATATAAAATCCGCCAATCGCCGCAATTAATAAACAAACAACCAATGTCAAAACGCTTAAATAAATTACCTTACTGCGTTTTAACTCCTTCTTTCCAAAATACTTCTTCCAAACTTCCAATAAATATAAACCCGCAAAAGAAGGGAAAGCAATCGACGCCACAAATGCAATTCCTTTATTCATCAAATCTCCTAATTTATCATAAAAGAAAGGAATTCCATACAATTCCGTAGCACCGATTAAACCAAGTCCAAACAAGATATAAATCGTATTCTGCCACTTCTTTTTCTCTATCGTAAATAAATCAATAAAAAGCAAAAATACGATTGCCATTGTTCCAAACGCAATCAATAACTGAAGTACGCGATTTTGACTCACCCAACCGAGTCCCTTCGCACTACCCAATTTCATTCCCATGTACTCAATTCGATCTTTAATCTCCCGAATCGCCAACAAAGAATCTTCTAAATTTTCCGTCGTTGTTTTCTCCGGCTTATCCAGCGGTCTCACATAAATCACACGAACGTTTCTTTGCGAAATCGCACGTCCCCATTGATCCACCAAATCGGTATATTTTAATCGCGTCAACTGCGAAGCATCCGCAGAATATACCTTTGTATTCACATAGTTCGATTTTTTCGAAAGCACTTTAATTCCACGCTGTACCAACTCTAAATCCGTCTCTACCGGCTTTTCGATAATCGCCGTAATAATTTCCGCACCCGGCGTAGAAAACTTTTCTCCGATATACGCCAACTTCTCATTCTCTTCATCTTGATAATCATGTCCCAAAACCGTCACTCCGCCAAACACAACGGTTTTCACTTTATATTTTTTTAATTGTTCGTAAATTCGATCAATTTCATCAAAACTCAAATCTTCGTGATTCTGAATCCGAGGAATGATATTTTGGAATCCAAGAGACTGTGCAACGATAAAATCTTCATCCGTCAGTCCCAATCCCACATTTCTCACTTTATCCATACTACGATTTATTAAAAACGCATAAGACTGTAAATCCTCGCTCACAAACTCCGTCACAAGATTCGGAAAACGATCTTGAAAGGAAGCCCTTAGAAAATCCGCATCCTCTCGATTCTTCGTAATCACAATCGTCGTATTGGAATCATCCACTCGATTTTCTTCCATATAATAATGAATCTTTTGGGCTAAATCCTGATAAACGTTATTAAAATTCACTTCGGAATACCTTAAACTCATTCCGGAATACAATAAAATCTTTCCTTCCTGAAGCATATCCCCTAACGTCTCCTCCGAAATCGCAATCGAAGTCGTTCCCGCGCTGGTTAATCGATTCGCCATTTCGGTAATCGGCATATTTAACTCTAAAGCGATATCCTTAAAATCGGCCAAATCCGCTACTATTTCAACGACCCGATTTCTCTGCTCCGCTCTGACTCGACGATAAACTTGTATCGATGCCGCCAAAAGTCCTACAACAATCAATACAATCAAAAGATTCCGAAATTTTTTCATATGTACGCCTCCTATTCCGCACCAACAAAATCAGTGCCTCTTTTGTGGACAGCATAAATGCTGTCCCTACAAGAATCTGCCTTCTTATTGTACGGACAGCATTCATGCTGTCCTAAATTATATCTGTTTTTTTCAAGTTAAACAAGTTTTTCAATAATTTTTTGAAATTCTATAAAAAAAGTCTTAAATATGACGATATATTTAATGTGTGTGATTTCATTATGTAAAACTATTGCCAAATTACGACAAATATGTTATAATAAGATTTAAGAATTACTTTACTAACAATTCTAACAAAAGAGGTGATAATGTATGCGTCGGGTATTTACAGCATTATTAATAACACTTATGATGATAACACCTTCATTTGCCGGACCTGCACTACCGAATGCAAATGCATTTTTGGCAAGTGCAGAAAGTAACATCGTCGAAGCCGTTGATTCATCTGAAGTAGGCTCAAGCCTTTCCGGTATCTTACTATTAGTTTATAAAGTCGGTTATGGTGCTGCCGTTGTTATTTTGTTTTACCTCGCTATCCAGTTAATGATTGCTCCCGCGCAGAAAAAAGGCGAAGTAAAAGCGGCGCTTACACCTTATCTTATCGGTCTGTTATTACTTGTAGCCGGTGTGCCTATCGCTACAATGATAATAAAAATGTTTATTTCAATTTTTTAAGGAGGAATTTATTATGAAGAAATTTATGAAAAAAGCAGCAAAAGTTTTATGTTTGGTTTTAGTAATGGCTATAGTAATGTCTCCAATTGCATTGGCTGATTTAACATTTGGCGGTGTAAAAGTTGATACAGATAATCCATTAGCAGATCCGTTAAACGAAGCTGGCGCAACAGTTACCGGTGTTATTAAAATTTTAGGTTATATTATTGCAGTTGTTATGGTAATGTGGTTAGGTATTCAGTACATTATTGCAACTCCTGCAAAGAAAGCAGAATTAAAAGGTAAATTATGGTCTATGGCAATCGGTGTTTTATTACTGGTTGGTGGTGTAACGATTTTAGATGTTATCGCAACCGGATTTAAATCAGTATCAGACGGTTTGCAATAATAAGGATAGTGACTTGCAATGGATATAATAGATTACTTTAAAAATCCTGGAGCATCAAACCTGGATATAGATAATTTTTCAGGGCAATTTGCCGGTGCAGTCATGATAGTAGGATACATATGCGCTGTAGCTATGGTATTTTACATCGCAATTCGTTATTTAATTGCTCGACCTGCAGAAAAAGCTCAATTAAAAACACAACTTACTTATTTAGTAATAGGTGCAATTTTATTGGCTTCCGGAACAACAGTTTTAGGAGTCATTGCAGGTGCTTTTTCTAACTGGTTTAATTAATTGACTTAGAAAGGGATATGTTTTGAATCAACATATCCCTTCAATTTAATAAACGGAGGTGAAGATATATGAATACTTATATGATCCCTCGTGAAGCCACGAATGAAAATCGATTCTTATTTTTTACGCCGAAAGCCGGAATTTTTTCCATTATTGCTTTTATCATCGGATACGTTATTAAATTTTTACTAAGCTTAACGGGAATTCCTGCTATGACGGTAGTCGGCTGGGTAATCTGCGGAATTTTGGTTTTAATTGCTTACGCTTTAGGAACCTTTAAAATTCCGGAATCAAATGCTTTTGATATCTTAAAAAAAGCAGGCGGTGAGCCGGTTGACGTTATTGTAAAAAGAGCGATTACTTTTAACAAAAGAAAAAAGATTTATATATACGAAAGGGGCAATTCTGAATGACCGCGTTCGAACAAGGAATGTTAATTATATTATGTGCCGTTATCTTTGTGATTATCATTATATTGGTCTTCGTCCTTATGCTTTCTAAGAAAAAAGAGGAAGAAGAAAATAAGGTGGGTACACATGCCGTTAAAATGACAAATACCGGTATGGCTTATGAGGATATTAAAAAATTTCTACCTTTTGATGAAATCAAGGACAATATGATTGTTCAAGAGATGGGAGAACGTTTTACGATGTTGGTGGAATGCCAAGGTATTAACTACTATCTCATGTCAGAAGCAGAAAAAATATCGGTGGAAGAAGGATTTATTCAATTTTTAAATGCCCTTCGCTTCCCTATCCAAATTTATGTACAAACCAGAACGGTAAATTTAGACGAAAGTATCGACGGCTATAATAAACGTCTCCAGACGATGACCGATGAGTTTAATAAATTGTTGGATAAATTCCAAGTTCTTGATCGTCAAGGTGCACCGGAGGAGCAACTTCTCGAAGTCGGTTACGCCCTTCAGAAAAAAGAAAAAGTAGTAGATTATACCAAAGATTTAATTGACAATATTTCTTACTTAACACAGAATACAAACGTATTACAAAAAAAATATTATATCGCTGTTTCCTACCACATTTCGGAAATGGGACTTATTAATAATTTTGACAAAGAAGACAACTACAATATGGCTTATAATGAACTTCTAAATCGTGCGCAAAGTATTTGTAATGCTATCGCTTCCTGCGGAATTGAAGCACAAATTTTAAATACAACGGAATTAACCGAAGTAATGTATATCGCAATCAATCGTGATGATTCCGATCTTTTCAATATTAAAAAGATCGTAGATTCCGATATCGGAACTCTCGCTACAACCGCAAGAGATCCGATGTTAAAACGTCAAGATTTATTGCGTGAAGAAAAGAAAGCAAGAGAAGTCGCAGCAGAAAGAGATCGACAATTGGAAATCGAACGTCAAAGAAAAGAAGAACGCGAAAGAAGAACGCAACAATCCATTGAAGACGGATCGATGATGTTATAAAAATTACGGATTGTAGGGGACGGCGTCCTCGACGTCCCGTAAATACAAAAGCTAACCTAAGTAGAGAAAGGACAGATTTTTATGAAAACCGACTACTTAAATCAAAGGGAACGTCAAGAAAGATATAACACACAGGATTCTACACAAATTTTAACGCTTGACACCCAAAAAAGTACTTTTGAAAAAAACGCCACATCGGTAAAAGAGGTAATTTTACCTTCCGGAATCGATGCGACTTCATATAATCACTTGGAATTCTTCTCAAAAGCGACACGTTATTGCAGAAGTTTCTATATTTCTTCTGTTCCCCGTATGGCTACCTTCGTAGAATTTTTAAGCTCGATGTATAATTTCGGGGATATTAACGTTTCGGTACATATTGAACCAATCATGGAATCTACTTCACAGAATGAATTAAATAAAATGATTGCGGATATTGAATCGGAAATTTATACCGCTCAAAAAAGAGGAGATACCAACAGAGTATCGGTACTTACCGATAAATACCAGGAAGCAGACGCTCTTCGTAGCGAAATTGCTGCCGGATTTAATAAGTTATACGATGTTTCGATTTTATGTACCATTTCTTCCTATGATTTAAACGATTTAGACAAGTTCTCCGAACTTTTAGCGATGGAAGTTTCGAAAAACTTATTGACACTAAAGACTGCTTGGGCGATTCAGGAAGATGCTTTTAAGTCCAATCTTCCGCTCAACTTGGATTTAGTGAAGAAAAAGCATACTTTCGATAAACGTTCGGTGGCTACCGTCTTCCCGTTTACATCAGCAGAAATCGGTCATTCTACCGGAATTCCTTTGGGCTATAACGCGCAAACCGGTGTACCGGTATTATTTGATAACTTCCACCCTTCCCTCACCAATTACAACATGGTTGTATTCGGTAAGTCCGGTGCCGGTAAAGGTGTTACCATTAAATGTTTAACGGCTCGTTCTTCAGTTTTAATGGGAATCGAAACGTTAGCCCTTGACGCCGAAGGTGAATATGGAGTTGTGGCAGAAGCTTTAAATGGCGTTAACGTCGTATTAAGCCCTACTTCTAAGACCATTATCAATTTATTTGATATTGATCCGGAAATTACCAAAGACGAAATTACCGGTCGTGAAAGATCAACCGTTAATGTAGAAAATAAAGTAGAAGACGTTACTCAAGCGCTTCTTACAATGGCGCGCGGTTCTACCCGAAGCACAGAAGTAAACGAATTAACCAAACAGATTATCGCGGAAAGCGTTGCGGAAGAATATTACGCCCTCGGTATTACCAGTGATCCGGATTCTTTAATCGACTACGAAGCGGAAGCTATTATGGAAAACGGAACTTTGGTTCGTCCGAAGAAAGCATTACCGACGATTGGTTCTTGGTATGACAGAATTTATTATAAAGCACAGGAAAATACAAACCCTGACTATCAGTTCCACTACAGTTACTTAATCAAGGTTATGAAACAATATATCAGAAAATTCAATGGACAAATGAGTTATTTCGACGGACAATCTACTTTTAATCTGTTAGATAATGTTCCATTTGTCAATTTGGATATATCCCAATTAGAAGAGCGTTTTGCTCGTCCTTTGGCACAGCAGATTCTTCTTTCTTGGATTTGGGAAAAGTACGTTAAGAAAAACAGTGAGGATAAACTCGCGGCTCGTAAAAAGCGTGTTATCGTCGATGAAGCATGGATGATGCTTCCGTATCCGGAAGCCGTTGACTTCTTAAATACGATGGCGCGACGTGCCAGAAAGAGAAACGTTTCTTTAGCAGTTGTTTCGCAGAAGTTCCAAGACTTCTATGAAACCAAAGAAGCGCAAGCGGTTTTAACATCCTCCGATACAAAGTTATTTTTAGCACAAGATAAAGCAGAAATCGAATATCTAAAAGAAGTATTTAAGTTAAGTTCTGGGGAAGCATCCTTCCTATCCACTTGTTCCAGAGGATACGGATTATTAAAAGTAGGATCTTCTACCGCGATTATCCAGATTTCTCCTACAGAGAAAGAATTCGATTTTGTTGAGACAAATATGTCCAAGATTGCCGCTCGTGAGCAAGAAAGGGCAGAACAACAAGATTCTTAAAAAGTATGAGAAGAGGTGCAAGTTTGAAAAAGTTTATTGCAATTTTTTTAGTTTTAACTTTATTTTTTAATATGAATACGGTAGCCTTTGCGGATGGAAATATCATTAATGCATTGGAAACTACTGATCCAAACCAGTCATTAGGATTTACAGCGATTCAAAACAATTCGGAAAGTTCTAATGGGGAATTAAAAATCGTCGCGGGCAAAATATCCGGTCTTCTAAAAACAGGATGGGACCTTGTTACGGGGTTTCTTACTTGGTGTCAGTCTCCTTTACAAGGAATTGTTAACTTATTCCCTTCTGTTGAAAATTTTGTTTTTGGAAAATCCCAAAATAGCTTTGGAGAAATTTCTACATCTCCATTTCAGCTAACTTTCTTTTCTCAAGATGCTTCGGGATTAGCAGGCGCTATTCAAAGTACTACTGCTTCTGTTTATAATGCACTTCGTTATTTGGTTACTTCTATCTACATCATTATATTGGTATACCTTGCTGTTAGAATTCTGCTTTCTAGCATTGGACGTCAAAAAGCACATTACAAAGCTTTATTCCAATATTGGCTTACTGGTTTGTTGATGCTTTTCTCATTTCACTGGGTAATGGCCTTCATCATTTGGTTATCTGATATATTAACCGAGATTTTTGCTTCTATCGCTTCCTCAGCTAGCCTACCCGCCTCCACTTCTACATTAAACTCATATTTAGCAATTGAATTGCCAACTACAAGTGGAACCGTAGCAGTTCTGATTTTCGGTCAAATTTTGCAAATTTTAATTTTTTTAGCCGTTTTAGTTGCTGCACTTTTAATAGGATTTATTTATCTTAAGCGTTTATTGTTTGTCGCTTTATTGATTATTGTATTTCCATTAGTGGTTTTATCTTATGTTTTCGATAAAATCGGAGATCGAAAATCACAAACATTCAATTTATGGCTTAAAGAGTTTGCTACAAATGTATTTGTACAACCAATTCATGCTCTTCTATTAGCATTTATTATTTTGTTAATTCATCCGGGAACAGGACTTAATTTCTTCCAAATCCCTATTATCGGGCCGATTTTAGCAGTTGCAATGTTATATCTTCTTCCTTCAGGAGAAAAATTCTTAAAACAACTCTTCCAAATTTCCTCTTCTATGGGTGTTGGTGGAGGTGTAATGCACACTCTTGCTCATCAAAGTTTAGCAATGAGACAAATAAAAGATATGGCAAGTCCTATTACCAAACGTGTTTCACAAGGATTAGCATTAAATAAAATGTTAAAAAGCCAAGGAATTACCGGCGGAAAACTTTCTGATAGAATGAAAGATACAAAAGAGGCGTTAGGAACGCTTTCTGGTTTTCACGGCATAAAAGGCATAAAAGAAACCGGAAAAGGTATTGCAAATAATGTTGGAGGTATTTACCAGGCTGCTCGCGGGCTTTCCGGTTCCACTCAACGTCAAAAGCAATTAGAAGGTATTGCTAAAAGTGATGACACTCGTTACAAAAAAATCAATGAACAAATTAAGAAATTAACTGATAAAGGCTCTTATGAAGAGGCTTATCAATCTAATATATCAGGAACATTAGGTGCTCTTCCAGGATTGGCGGTAGGCTCAGGATTCGCAGTAATGGGAGATTGGCAACATGGCATAATGGCTGCCGGTTTTGTCGGAAAGCATGGTGCTAATTGGGCTGAAAATAAATTTTCAGGTACAGAAAAAAATTATGCGCAGTTGATAGACAAAATAGAGGCTTCCGGTTTAGAAGGACTATCCGATGCCGAAAGAGAAAAAATAGCAAAAATATATGGTGGGGAGAAAAATATTCCTTCCAAAACAGAAGTTTTGCAAGACTTAGAATTTAAACGTCGTACTGCAAAATACGGCAGCTCCGGAGACCCTGTACTTGATAGTATGGCACTTCCTTCTCAAAGAAATAAACGAGAAAAGGTATTTGGAGAAAACGGAATTTTGAATACCGACGAAAAAAATAATTACGATGTTGAAATTGACAATAAGAATATGACCTTAACCAGCAAAGATGGTAAAGAAAAAATTACTTTGCTTGGTGAAGGAGATTCTTCGTTAAAACATTCGATAAAAATGCCGGCATCCGGAATCGGTTCTGCTGGACAAAAAGCACAAATTCTTGAGGCTTCTTTGGATAAAATTGCAAATGATGCCGGTATTACAGAGGCAAACGGTTACACACCGGAAAAAATCGAGAAATTCAAAGAAAGAAAACGAGCAGATGTTTTGGATGAAATTGATACCGTTTCAAATAAATTGGATACACTTAGAGACAGACCTCCAATTATGAAAACTGTAAAACCAAATAAAGCAATTAACCTCTCTATAGCATCTGATAAGAAAATCGATACCTTTGAGGCTTTAGAAAACGCACGAATGCATCCGGAAGAGAACTTATTAACAGCAGACGAAATGAATCAGATTTCCAATCAGACTGTGGCAAGCGTAGATAAAACAGTTCACCAACCATACTTAAACAGTATTAAAACAAAAACAAAAATTGCACCGAAATTTGACACGATTTTAACCGATCATAACATTGATCCGACAACTTATGAAATATTGGATCCTTCTCAAAAAGCGGACTTTGCAGGCGCAATGCAGAAATTTCATAACATTGATAGCTCTGTATCCGCAAATCGCTATCAAGATTTAAATATACAGCAAGTACAAGGTGTCGGTAATTTATTGAAAAATCCTCCGCAGACATTCGGAATTACCAATGCGGATTACGATTCCATTACGCAAAAAGCTGTAACACAAGCACAGTCCATTCAGAATACGGCACATGCAAAACAGATCATTCAAGATGCGGTTCAAAACCCTTCTGCTTACGGAATTTCCACGGAAGAAAGAGATGAAATCTTGAAAGCAAACCATATCAATCCTATTACAATGGAACCTTATGATCGTCGAAGAATTACACCACAAAACTTTACAGCAGCCGCTACCGGATTACAAGAATTACAAAAATACAGAAATCCATATAATGGTACAGTCATTCAAGCAGCAAATGATATTGAACATGGTACCGTAAGATATGAGCGTGCACAAGCAACACTATCTGCTGATCAATTAGGAGCTCTTCAAAATGCAGGTCCTCTCCAAATGACATATTTCGGAAGTGATGTAAAAATTACTCCGGTAATGAACCCAAGTGCATCGATTACTGTGCCTTCCGGTATTACTTTACCGACAGGAGAAACAGTTGTAAAATCGGCAGTTGTGGATCCATTAAATCCTGAGCAACTCTTACAAACTTATGCAGATGTGGATCGCTTTACTTTGGATCAACCTTCCTACGCGGCTCCTTCAACCGGAACTCCTTATGAGATGGATGCTATCGATCAAAGCAAACTTCCTGCATCAGGTCAATTCAGTATGATACGTTCCGGAGATTACTGTATCATCTCGAATCAAGCAGGAGATATTGTTTACTCACAAAGAGGTTTAACCGTAATACCGGATACACATTCTGTTTCCTTATCAAGACATACAGATACAGACGGCAATGTAAAATATATCATTGACAGTAACTCACCGGTTACGGCAGATATGGTAACAGAATTAAAACGAAAGGCCGATTTATTAAAAGCTCGTTCTATCGGTTCTTCAGATGTAGAAGCAAAAAATCAAGCAATTTTAGCACAGTCTTTAATGGCAGACTTGGCATCAAAACTCGGATTACATGTTTCAAAATAAAGTTGGTGATGATATGGATAATCATTTAAGTAATCATAGAACATCCAAAAAAGAGAAAGAATTATATCTTTCTCTTTTTCGGATTCCGTTAAATTTTTTTTCGGAGGAAACAAATCAGCCGAAAAAACAAAAAATCCAATTACAGCAAGAATCAACTTCTTCTACTTCTTTTCAGATAGAAGGAAAAGTCACATCAAAAAATTCACAACCGAATCCGGTCATAACCGTAAAAGCGCCTACTTCTACACCAAAATTGGAAAGTATTGAAGAAGAATTTGAAACAAAAAACGAATTCCTACCGGATCTTTCCCAACTTCCGACACCGGAAATACCAAATATTCCGGAAGAATCCTTACACCATACCTCAACTTCTACCGTTCAAAGCGATACGCACCTTAACCCTGATATCACAACAGAATCATCCTCCCCATCTTCTCTTTCTTCTCCTTCTCAAACGGAAATAATACCATCTAACGAAACAACTCCGACGTCGGTTACCGCTACCATACCACCTCAAACTTTCGCGCAAATCTCCCAACCTTCCCATACAACCACTCCTCTTCCGAATACTACTACTGGAGCCGTTCCATCTCAAGAAGCGATTCCTTCTCAAGAAAACGATTCTCCTCAAACTTCCGAACATCAAGAAAATGAGCAAACAACTATGCCAGAAACAAATATGACTCCAACCGGGGAAAAATCGCAAGGTTCCACTCCGGATGAAATGAATTCTTTTCAACAACCGAAGAAACAATCTTCTGAAGAAGATAATTCACCAAAGGAGTCTGAAGCAAAAGACGGAATTTCTACGAAACAACCAAATGGAAAAACTTCCGATACGGACAAGTCACCAAAAGATCCCAAGTCAAAAGATGAAAATACCGCAAAACAGCCAAATGAGAAGCCTTCTGATATGATTGATAAAGCGCGTGACATGAAAAAAAAATCACCTAACGATAAAGTTCCTGATACGCCAAAATCCGATTCGCCGTTAGATAACGTGCGCGGAATGAAGAAAAAGGCGGATGCTCTAAAAGATTATGCAAAAGAACAAGCGAAAAAAAGAATTCCTCAAAAATTGCAGGATAAAGCGTTAAACGCGTTAGATGTCAAAAATAAAGCAATGGATAAAGTAGCACCGGCACTTAATACGGCAAAAAACGTCAACAATATGTTAAACGGTTCTAACGATGATAAAGCAGAGGCAGTCGGTGATCTGGCATTAAAAGGTGCCAATGCAGCATTAAAAGCGAGTGGTGCCGGAGCTCCAATTGCAGCAGCAATTAATGTAGCCGATCAATTTATTGGAAAAACGGAAATCGGAAAGAAAGTAAAGCAAACTTGTGGTTATTGTTCTGTTTGTTCTTGTTGCTCTTCTGTTCTTTTATTGGTTATGCCATTTTTTCTGTTTGTATCCCTATTCTCCTCAATTTGGGGATGGATTTTTGGATTGCAAGCAAATTCTGATGATATTGATAAGGCAAATTTAGAAAATGCCATTACCGAAGAAATGCTTTTTGATCAAACCAAGAATGGTTACACTATTTACGATTTATTGGAAGAGCGCTTAAAAGACGATGAATACGGCTTTATGAAAATTGTTTATGACGAAAACGGAAACATTTTATATGATGAAGAAGGCTTTCAAGTTCTTGAATCTATTAGCGGTGGAACTTCTTTTTCAGACCTTTATACCGATTATGATCTTGCCCCGCAAGGACAATTTTCCACAGCTTACGAAGTTTTAATCAGTAACTATACGGTTGCTATGATTAAGGAACCTCGTCATGATACCGGTATTTCTTCTCTTCATATGCCGTTATTTCAAAATATTTTAGAGAAGGACTTTCCTACCCTACGCAATCACTTCTATAACAGTCAGGTACCGGATGAATTTTGGGACATGCTTACCAACTGTTTAGACTCTCGATTTAATGTTTATCACCCGCTTCTCGGAACAACGATTGATGTATCGTTACGAGAACTGTTGATTGAAACCTCGTCTACAAGCGGGGATGCAGAATATGATACCTACACGGTAGAAGCGATTTTAAACTATACGAAAAATGAAGGAAATTTAGCTCTCGCGAAGGAATTCAGAAGATTACAGGAAGCAATTACACGTGTAGAAGTAATGACCTATATGATGACCATTCGTGACTTCTATGATCAAAAAACAGAATTTTTAAATAAATTGAAATTTGATCCGCTATCCGGAAAAGCAGCGGAAAATTACAGTTTTTTTGCGAAAAATGATGGTGAATTTTTCGATCAATTCTTATTGATTCCGGATGTAGAATCTTATATGGCGTTATCCAATACGACGGCAACCCCGGCTTTTGCTTATGATATTGCGGTTGCCTCTATGAATACATTAAACCAGAGTAACGCACCTCGTATGACTTATAACGGAAAAGTTTATTACTTCTTCGAAACAATTAAAACATGGTCAGCTTCTTATCTCTTCTACAACAGCCTTGTTCCTAAGACGAGTATTAATCCGGATAATCCTTCTACTGCCGATCCAAACGGAGACGAGCCTTGGGACGGCGAGGAAGGAGATTATTCCCTAGTTTGTACCGATATTATACCGACAAGATTGGAGGAAAATCTGTATAAACGTTATAATATTACCGATACAGAAAGTTTCTTTAATTTCTTTGAGAGTAGTACCGGTATTAAACTAAGTACCGAAGCAGATGTCAGCACCTTCTTCTTGGTTACACAGATGTTGCCACATGAAACGGAAGCATCCTTCCCTCTTCTTGCAAAAACGTCTATTACGATTGGATTTGGGCAGAAGTATTCGGATGAAACGGTACAAAAATTCGGTCTTACGCATAAAGAACATTCCGGCGTAGACTTTAGTGCGAAGGAGGGGACTCCGGTATTGGCAATTAAAGACGGTACGGTTATAGAAGTAGTTCCCTCTGACACCGGTTGGGGAAATTATGTAAAAATACGTCATCCGGACGGTTATACCTCTACTTATGCGCATGGTAACGGTACCTTTAATGTCGGCGTAGGATCTTCTGTAAGTGTAGGCCAACAAATTATGGAGAGCGGAAATTCCGGCAACAGTACCGGTCCTCACCTTCATTTGGAGGTTAGTGATCCGAGCGGGACCAAAGTGAATCCGATTTCCTATATTAACGGGACATTAGCGGCTTCGAGAACAACATCGAAAGATAATTAAGAGAGCAACAGGCATAAATTAGGACACAATAAATTGTGTCCCTACAATGACGGCACAAATATCGTAGGGGACGGCGTCCTCGACATCCCGAATAATGACGGCACAAATATTGTAGGGGACGGCGTCCTCGACGTCACGAATAATAAGTTTTTATTGGAGGTTACAAATGAGAAAATATTTGATTTTAATTACTTCTATTCTTTCCTTCTTGTTGCTTATTGTTTTACTTTGCGTTTATTACGCGGGAAAACTGCAACCGACGCCTACCGCTCAATCGGTTAGTACTGAGGATATTTTAGCGCATAGTGAGTGGATTCCTTTATCTTCGAAAGATATTGATTTGTTGAGTAGTGAAATTTATACGGAAAATGTGAACCGAATTATTTCTTCGTTAGAGAGCGGAACTCCGGTGATTTTATATGTGGAAGACGGTATTTTCGATAAAGCAGGAAAGGGGAATTATATTACCCTTTCTGCCTTTGATACGAAGGGAAATGTAATCGTTTATGAGAAAAAAGAGGAAACGTTTCAAAAGTCTTCGGTTGATTTCTATTTGGCTTTAGAAGCAGCTTCTTCTGCTTTTATCATTACCAATGAGGAGAGTTTATCATGAGAAAATTGATTATCGGTGTTGTGATTGTTTCTGCGATTATCTTGGGTGTAGTGGGATTTCAACAATTGCTTACTTTCGGGAAAAATCTGTTTACCGTTTTTTCCTACCAGCAACAAGCTTCGCAGCAAGAATTTGATTCTGTAAAATTTAAATCGGTGAATGAAAATACTTCGCTACTTCCGTCTGTTTTAGCGGTAAATGAGTCTTTTTTGAAGACTCCTCCATTAAAGAAAACAACGACAAAGAAACTTGAAAAGGCTTATGAATTATTAGACTTCTTCCCTACCAATCAGAGTTACCATACGGCGAAAAGAAAGATTGAGAAAGCGGTTTTTACGGAATTACCGAAATTACATAGTCGAATTGCGGGGTTATCCGATAAAGAATTAGATTCTTTCTTTTCGGCAAATACGCTTTATTTGGATAAAAACTTCGGCATTACCGATATTTTCGATTTTCAGCTTTTGGCATTTTCGCTTTCGTCTATGAAATCCGAAAATATTGTCGGTTGTTCCGTTGTTTCGGATTCTGTCCTTTTTAATTCTTTTGATAATTCTTCGTTGTTTAATATTGTGATTGAGACGGAGGATAAGAAAAAGATGCAGTTGGGAGTTACAGCCCGTTTAGAGAGTTCTTCTCCGAATCAAAACTCTCCGGAGGTTCAAATCATCGGTTCCTACGGGGAGGTGACGGAATGATAAAATTGCGGGATGAGGACAAAAAGCTCCTTCTTTTGATTATTATTATCGGATTGGTTATTTTTACGATTGTTTTTATGGATTTATTAGAGTCACTTGAGGCACTTTCCAAACAAAATCTTCAGGATGCGCCGCTGTCTGCTTTGGAAGAGGCGGTTAAATCGATTAATCTTGCACCGAAGAATGAAAGTGATGCCTTTTTGAGACAAAGTATTTCGAAAATTTTTGAACTTATGAATAATAAAGATTTTGACGGTTTATATCAGTTATTGTCACCTGATTTTAAGGAAGAGATTTTCCATTCTTCTTTTGAAGATTTTGAAAAATATATGGCACAATATGCATCGGAAGAGTATTCTCCGAAATATACCAAATATGAAAAATATGGCGATACTTATATCGTGAACGTGTCCTTCCTGCAATATTCCGAAGATGTTACGCAAGCAAACGGTAGTGCCGTAAAATACGACTACTTCTGTATCCGCAAGATGGATGACGGTGATTTTACTTTCTCTTTGGCGGGATTTATCGGAAATAAAGAGCCAAACAAGACTGTTGGAAATGATTTATTTAAAATTACTTTAACGAAAAGTATGTTGACTCGTTCTTCTTCTTCCTTTATGATTACGCTTGAGAATTTATCGGAGGAAAATGTCATGATTCCGGCGAAACAAATTTACACGGTTACCGGTATAAAGCCGAAATATTATAAAGGTTCGGTAATGATTCCGGCGAAAGATACTGCGAAAATTCAATTTACGGTATATACCGGTCAGTCGCTTACTTCTGCCCTACCGAAAGATATTGTTTTTCCGGTTAAAATCGGAGAAAAATCGTATTCGTTTTCGCTTCCGGTTGAGTATTGTATCGAGATTTGATCGGGACGTAGAGGACGCCGTCCTCTACAATTGCAACAATTTATCGAGATTTGATCGGAACGTCGAGGATGCCGTCCATTACAATGACAAGGAGGTAAAAATATATGAATTATCCACCCTATCATATAACAAATAAAATGTTGGATTATATTTCGAAAATAATGGAAAAAGTAGGAGAAATAAATAGTTATATAAATTTAAATAAAATGCCGGAGTTAAGAAAACAAAATAGAATTAATTCCATTCATTCTTCGTTGGCAATTGAAAATAATAAACTTTCAGAAAAGCAAGTTAAGGATGTAATTGACGGACATATTGTAATTGGAGACAAAACAGATATTCAAGAAGTTAAAAATGCCTATGAAGCTTATAATAAAATGCCGGAAATTAATCCTTATTCTTTAGAAGATTTGAAAAAGATTCATGGAATAATGACCTTTTTAACCGTTGAAAGAAACGGAAAATTCAGAAATCATGGCGAAGGTGTTTATGACGGTGATAAATGTATATTTATGGCTCCTCCTGATAAGATGGTTCCGGAATTAATGGAAAGATTGTTTAATTGGATGAATGAAGCAAAAGAGAATGTACATCCGTTAATACTATCTTCTGTATTTCATTATGAACTTTTATTTATTCATCCTTTTTCGGATGGAAATGGAAGAATGGCACGACTCTGGCAGTCGGCAATCCTCTCGAAATGGAGAAATTTTTTTGAGTATGTCCCTATCGAAAGTTTAATAAAAAAGTATCAAGACGAGTACTATAAAGCAATCGATCATTCCAATAAAGCCGGTTTTTCTAATGAATTTATCGAATTTATGCTAAAGATGATTTATGAGACTATGAATCATATAATCATTGCGCAAAGTACTACACAAGAAACTACACAAGAAACTACACAAGAAAAAATTCTTTCGTTAATAAAAGAAAACCCCGATATTACTCAAGCGGAAATAGCGCAAAAGCTTGGAATTACACGTGATGGAGTTTCTTACAATATAAAAATTTTAAAAGAACAAAAAAGACTTGTAAGAGTCGGTTCTACTAAGAAAGGTAAATGGAAAACTTTGTAAAAAACACACCCTCGTTTTGAAGGTGTGTTTTTCTTATCTATCCATATCATAATGTTCTTTTGCTTTTCTATAGGCTTCTCTTCTGGTAAGCGGTCTTTCATATTCTTTTTGTTTTTCATATAGCTTATCTAATTCCGCCATAATTTCTTTTCTTTCTTCTAAAGAAGGATTGTTGTGCATTTTTTCTTTTAATTCATCGATTTTTAGATTTACGACATACAACATACCTTCTCTATCGTTTTTATATCTTGCATTTAATTCTTTATAACCCGGTACGTTTTTGTTTTCTTTCTTCTCTTCTTCCGGTTGAGTTTCCGGTTCTTTTTCTACTTCTGCCTCTTCCTCCTCCGGCTTCCCGTATAACTGTTCATATTCATCTGCGACAATCGGATCCATGATATCTCTTTGTTGTTCTTCTAAACCATAAATTTCTTTTTGGATTTTCATTTTCTCGCTATAGCTTTCCATTTTTCCTGCTTTTTCGTCCAATTCGGCAATTTTCTTATCTGCTTCTCCTAATATATTTTCTACCGTTGGGTTGCCACTTCTTTCTTCAGCAGTTACTCCAATTTGAGCCTGAAGCATTTGATTTCTTAACTGCATAATTTCTGCTTCTGCTGATTCAATCTGTGCGGTTAACTCTTCGCTCTTCCCATCTAAGTGTTCCTGCGAAAGAAGTTCCATATATTTCGCTTCTCGTTCATTTAAGGTAACTTGATGCTCGTTATATTGACCTTTATAATTTTTAGCCGCGTCTAAGTGAGCTTTTAACGCATCTGCTATGATAGAATGTTCTTTTAATATCTCCTGCTTTACATTTTTTCTTTGATCACTTAGCGCAACGATTTTGGCATCGCAAGCCGCAATTTCATTTTCAATTTTAGTGCGTTCATCGGTAATTTGATCCAGTTCGTCTCTTCTTTGACGATCTACCTCTTCTGCTTTGCTATCTTTCGTTGAAGTAAAAGCTGCCTTAATGGAAGCAAAAATTCCCTGTTTCTTTCCGGTTTTTTCATCTACCTTACTGCGTGCTTCTCGGAAGTTTGCAAAAAAGTTCCTTTTTTGGTCGTATTGTACCAAGGCTTTATTGTATCTTTCGTCTACTTCTTTGATTTTTTGCATCAATTTCGCACGTGCTTCAAATAATTCTTGTTTTTGTTGCTTTACAAGGTCGATATCCTCTGCAATTCGATGATCTGCACTTTCTGCAACTTCTTGCGTTTCTTCATTTAATTGTGTCGCAATTGCTTTTGCTTTTTCATCCATCGCTACTTTTACCGATTTTATCTCACTTTCCAAATCTTTAGAAAATTTATCGATATCTCCACCAAGCCACTGTTTCATTGCTTCTCTCATTTCGGAAACTTTTTTGTTATTTGCTTCGCCATCGTTATTAACAGTTTTACCGTCAATCTCATTTACTCGCAATAAAAATTGATTTAATTTTCTGCTTTTTCGTGAAATTGAAATCAACATCTGATTGGGAATATCTTTTGATTCTGCAAACAAATCCGTTACTTTTCCACCCAATTCTTTTAATGCTGTTAATTTTGATACGGTTTCTTCTCCCAATCGAAACTTCAAATCTTCGGACAAATTCAGTTCAGCCATTCTATATCCTCCTCTTATTCTTGGATACTATCCAACTCTGTTTTAATTAAATTTAATATTTCTAAATACTTTGCTAAGTCATTAAAACTTAATGCCGCTTTTTCTTCCGGGGTTAAAAACTCAATTGTGCTTTCCATTTTCATTCCTCCTAATTCAATATTTTATCACAAAATTCGATTTATGTAAACACTTTTTGTCATTTTTTTCATACTATTGGTTACTGGTCAGACTTAAATTTATATATCTACCTTAAATTTTCCTCAGTCTATTGTAGGGACAGCATTTATGCTGTCCTACTTTTCTGCCTTTTCTGTGGACAGCATGAATGCTGTCCCTACATTGTTTGTGCCTTCTCTATAAATTTGAGTCTGAATTGTAACTACTTTTCGCAATTTATTTGCATTTCGCCACTTTATCCTGTATAATTAATACATTGCGGATAGTATGATTCTATTGATATATCGGCAATATATATATGATGTTTAATAGATTTTTCTTTTTATCTAAGAGGAAATATCTTCATTATTATCTAGGAGGGAAAAAATGAGAATACTTGCCATCGGTGATATTATCGGGTCACCGGGAAGAAATTATTTAAAGGAACATTTAAAAGAGATTCGGGAAAAATATCAAATTGATTTTATTATTGCGAACGGAGAAAATTCGTCGGCAGGACTCGGAATGGAGCCGAAAGCTGCTAATGAGCTTTTTGATGCGGGTGTAAATGTGATTACCTTGGGAAATCATACTTGGAGAAAAAAGGATATTTTGAAGATCATCGACGACAACCGTATCGTTCGTCCGATTAATTATCTTCCGAATACTGCGGGTTCGGGTTGCAGAATTATCTCGTTTCAGGAGAAGAAAATTGCGGTTATTAATGCGGTGGGCAGAGTTTACATGGAGCCGGTAAGTAATCCTTTTGTGGAAGTAAATAAGAAAGTAAATGAAATCAAGGATACCGTAGATATTATTATTGTGGATTTTCATGCCGAAGCGACTTCGGAAAAAATTGCGATGGGGTATTATTTAGATGGAAGAGTAAATTTAGTTTACGGAACGCATACGCATGTTCAAACGGCGGATGAAAAAATTCTTTCGAAGGGAACGGCTTATATTACGGATATCGGGATGACGGGACCTTATGATTCGGTTATCGGTGCGGATAAATTTGTTATTATGAACTCTTTTTCGACAGAAATTCCCGAGAAAAAACCGGTTGCAGGCGGAGAAGTTTCTTTTAACGGGATTCTTGTCGAAATTAACAATGAGACAAACCGCACAGAATCGATAAAACGGCTAAATATCACACCTTTCTCCGTTTAGTTTTTTGTCGATAAAAAAACTATGAAATTACTTGAAGTACAGTATTTTTTATTATACAATAATTACGAAGTACAAATGAAAAAATTAAAGGAGGTAATATTATGGATATTTTAAAAGTATCGTCGAAGTCTAGTCCTAATTCAATTGCAGGAGCGCTTGCAGGAGTTGTCAGAGAAAAAGGTTCTGCTGAACTTCAAGCTGTAGGAGCCGGAGCAATCAACCAAGCTGTAAAAGCGGTTGCTATCGCAAGAGGTTTTGTTGCCCCATCGGGTGTTGATTTAATTTGCATTCCGGCATTTACGGATATTCAAATCAACGGAGAAGAAAAAACTGCTTTGAAAATTATTGTTCAACCGAAAAACTAAGAATGTATGTAAGAGGGATGTGAAATCCCTCTTTTACATTTTAAATTTTCTGCTTGGGATGTAGGGGCGATTATTAATCGCCCGATACACGTTCTGCAACGGGCGACTAATAGTCGCCCCTACAATGGCAGCACAAACATTGTGTCCGGGAAATAGGCAGACATTAAAATTAGGACACAATAAATTGTGTCCCTACGAACCACATTATATAATTTGACCTGTAACAAAAATTTTGATTTCCTAAAAAAAGTACTTGAATATGATTTATAAAAATATTATACTATATTTGTGTTACGCTAAGCGGGAGAGTAGCGGTCTCTTGTACCTGAAATCCGCTATAGCAGGGCTGAATGCTTATTTAAGGCTTTGGTTTTTAGTACAGAATACTCAGTTTTCTATGTTGACAGTTTAAGTCTTGTTCGATAGAAAACCATGAACCTCGTCAGGTCCGGAAGGAAGCAGCGATAAGTGTCATTTTCTATGTGCTGCAAGGGTGCTTATTCCGAGTAGTACTGTTTATTGCTGCTAAGAATTACTGTCGAGGATAAGTGCGTAACATACTTATTTTTATATAGCTAAAATCGTTCTATATAAAAATAATGCTCCGCGGGGAAACACACTCGTGTGAAAACAAAATACTTGTTACTGTTCAGCTTAAAATATTTTTATTTTCGTCAATTGCTAATGTCTGCTTATTTTGTGGACACAATAAATTGTGTCCCTACAGAGATTGTGGCTATTTTTATAAAATATAGTCTGAATTGTAACAAATACTTTTCTTATTACAAAAGCTTAAGGGGCTGATTACTATAAATATGCATCAGTTGGATAACAAGCTGAAGTTCTGGTTGCTTTTTGCTTTGGCTTTTCCTACCATTATGATAATATTCTTTGGTGGTCTGTTATTAAATTCACTTGGTTCTTTTTCTTCTATTTCACCATATTTGCTCTATGCAGGGATTGTTTTATTCGGATTTGCGGACATCATCCTTACTTATTCGATGTTTGCGATGATTCAGGATCGATTAAGACAGTCTTATATGAAGATAAGAAATTGGACTCAAAAGATAAAAGAAGGAGATCTTTCTACAAGACTTACCTTTTCGAAAAAAAGCGACCTTTATTATATTGCGGAATCATTTAATACAATGGCGGATGTAATGCAAAGCTTATTAAATGAGAATGCCAATAAAGTAGAAGAATTAAATCAGAAAAATGAAATGCTTGCGGAAACCAATAAAGATTTAGTTTCTTCGTTGGTATCTGCAATTGAAGCGAAGGATAAATATACTTTGGGTCATTCCCAAAGAGTTTCGGATTATGCAGTTTCGCTTGCGAAAAAACTCAATATGTCGAAAGAACAAATCAACGAAATTCGAATTGCCGGAATGCTTCATGATGTAGGAAAAATCGGTATTTCGGATGAAATTCTTCATAAACCTGCGAAATTATCGAAAGATGAATACGAAGAAGTGAAAAAACACCCTTCTATCGGTAGTTTCATCTTGAATACATTGGATTTATCCGATACGACGATGGAAGCGATAAATTATCATCACGAAAGATACGACGGAAAAGGTTATCCGCTTGGTCTTTCCGGAAAAGAGCTTTCTTTGGAAGCGCAAATTATTGCTCTTTCCGATGCCTACGACGCTATGACCTCCGATCGTCCTTATCGTAAAGCGATGACACATGAAGAAGCAATTTCCGAAATTAAAAGATGTTCCGATACACAATTCAATCCGGAATTGGTTTCTTTGATTGAACAAGGCGGATTGGGTTCGGTTTCTTCCGAGGTACTTAATTAAGAGCGATTGCCAATCGCTCTTTTTTGTGCTAAAATGGATAAACTGGGACGTCGAGGACGCCGTCCCCTACAATTATTTTTTCAATAATTCAATAAGGAGGTTTCCTATGGCACCTTATGTTGCATTATATCGAAAGTTCCGTCCACTTATTTTTAATGATGTGGTTGGACAAGAGCAAATTACGAAAATTTTAAAGCATCAGATTCAAAATAATCAAATCGGCCATGCTTATTTATTTTGCGGAGGACGTGGAACGGGAAAAACATCAACGGCGAAAATCTTTTCTCGGGCGGTGAATTGTCTTTCTCCGGTAGATGGAGAGCCTTGTAACGAATGCAGTGTATGCAAGGGAATTCTTTCATCTTCGGTAACGGATATCATGGAAATCGATGCGGCGTCGAATAACGGAGTGGATAATATTCGTTCCATTAAAGAAAATGTTATCTACGCCCCTACTGTGGCGAAATATAAAGTTTATATCATCGATGAGGTTCATATGCTGTCGGGAAGCGCTTTTAATGCTCTGTTAAAGACGTTAGAGGAACCGCCGGAGAATGTTATTTTTATTCTTGCGACGACCGAGCCGCACAAGATTCCGATTACGATTCTTTCAAGATGTCAGAGATTTGAGTTTAAGCGAATTTCGAAACCGAATATTGTAAAACGGCTTTCCTTTATTTGTGGTGAAAACCAAATTGCTTTTCAAGAAAATGCACTAAGCGTCATTGCACAAGCAGCAGACGGTGCGCTTCGTGATGCGATTAGTTTACTGGATAAAATTATTTCCTCCGGTGTGACGGAAATTACGGAACATTCGGTAAGAACGTTATTGGGAATTGAAGAATCTTCTACGACTTCTGCCATGTTACAGGCAATTCTCTCTTCCCGCCTTTCGGATGCACTTTCTATCATTTCATCCGTTACCGATTCGGGAAAAGATATTAAATATTTTATTTGGGAAATTGTAAATTTTGCACGAGATGTTTTGATTTATCAGGTCACGAAGGATGACAGTCTGATTAACAATTATGCTTCTTTGGAGGCGATTCAGCAGATGCAGAATGCAGATTCGAAAAAGTTGGAAAGGATTATTTCTGATTTATCGGAATTGGAAAATCAAATTAAGGCTTCTTCTTTTCCGAATATTCTGTTGGAATCTTCTGTTATCCGGTTAATGGCGGATTTGAATGCGCCTGTGAAAACTTATCCACAGGCAGCTCCGGTTGCTTCTGCTCCGATTTCACAACCGAGTCAACCGACTCCTGTGCCGGCGGAAAGAAAAGCACCACCTCCTCCCCCACCTTCTTCGGAATCCTGGAAAGAGGTTATCCAACATTTAAAAACAACCGGAAAAATGTCTTTATACGCAACGTTAGCCGGCACTACAGCGAATGTTACCGATACCGGTGTTACAATCTATTTTAAGCAGGCTTTTGGGAAAAATATGATAGAACGTTCGGAAAATATGAAAACATTAAGAGAGTCTATTCTTAGTATCTGCGGTAAAGATTTAACAGTAAAATGTGTTGTGGAAAGTACCGAGGAAAAATCCTCGCTGGATGAGTTGGAAAATACCTTGCTAAATTCAGGTATTCATGTTAATATAGATTAGAATTTGACAAAAGAAATTTTAAGGAGGAATTACAGATGTACAAAGGCGGTTTTCCGGGTGGAAATATGAATCAACTATTAAAACAAGCGCAAAAATTGCAAGCAGATATGCAAAAAACACAGGCAGAATTAGAAACAAAAGTTTTGGAAGGTAGTTCCGGCGGCGGTGCTGTTACCGTTACGGTTACCGGTAAGAAGGAAATTACCAATATTAAGATTACTCCTGACGTATTGGATGATGTGGATATGTTACAGGATTTAGTGATGACAGCGGTTAATGATGCCCTTCATAAAGTGGATGAGTTGACGGCAAATGAGATGAAGAAGTTCAATCTTCCGAATATGCCGTTCTAAGAAAAAGATAGAACAGCATAAAGATAATGCCGTAGGGATAGCATTTATGCTGTCCACACAAAGATAATGCCGTAGGGACAGCATTTATGCTGTCCTATTTTTAACACAGGAGGTTATTATGGATTACTTTTCTGCACCGATTGCGAATTTAATTGAAGAATTTGAAAAATTGCCGGGGATTGGGCATAAAACAGCTTCTCGCTTGGCTTTTTATATTTTAAATCAACCGATGGAAAAGGCTTCCGATTTTGCGAAGGCTTTGATAGAAGCGAAGGAAAAGACCAAATTTTGTTCTGTTTGCGGAAATTTGACCGAACATGAAGTTTGTCCGATTTGCGCCAGTGAGAAAAGAGATAAATCTACTATTTGTGTGGTTTCTGATTTTAAAGATTTGTTTGCGATGGAAAAAACACATGAATTTAATGGTGTGTATCATATTTTACAGGGTGTTATTTCGCCAATAAACGGCATAGGACCGGATGATATTAAAATCAAAGAACTTATCTCGAGATTAAATGGAAATGTCTCAGAAGTCATTCTCGCGACAAATTTGAATGTCGAGGGAGAGGCAACGGCGATGTATATTTCAAAATTGATTAAGCCGATGGGAATTAAGGTAACGCGTATTGCCCACGGAATTCCGGTTGGCGGGGATTTAGAATATACAGATGAAGTTACCTTAACGATGGCGATGGAAGCGAGAAGAGAAATCTAAACTTCGCTTACCTGATTAAAATATTCTGTGATGCCTAAATAGATTGCCATAGCAACTTTACTCTGATATTTACTATCTTTTAAAAGTTGCTCTTCTTTGCTGTTGGATAAGAATCCACATTCGATAATGACGGACGGAATTGTGATATTTTTTAATAAATACACGTCCGTCAATTTTTTCGCTATTCTTGCGTTTTCAAAGTCCAACAAATCTACCATATTTTTTTGAATTTTTTCCGCAAGTATCTTGGAGTTTTCATCGTCGGCATAAAAACTCTGTGCCCCTTTGCAGCTTGCTTGCGGGAAACTGTTTAGGTGTATCGAAATAAAGATATTTCCTTGTGAAGAATCACGAATCATTTTCCGAATTCGCATATCCTCTTTCTTGGTATCTCCCACTCCTTCATTCTCCACTCTTGTCATCACGGCAATTCCTCCGTTTTGCTCAATGAATTTTTGCAATTTTAAAGCAATTGCCAAATTAATTTCGTCTTCCTTCGAACCGGTAACCCCTATCGCCCCCGGATCAAATCCGCCGTGCCCTGCATCGATTACAACAACCTGATTGGTGGTGGGAGTCGCAATCGTAGGAATGAAGCGACTCATTCCATATATCGTCACTCCGCAAAGAAGCACACCGCATAAGAACCAAATTCTCTTAAACGGAATAATATATATCATGATTTCTTCCCCCTCTATAAATTTCTATCGCTACCAGAATTTTATTCTTTTCAAATTCATATTATGTGTGTATAATGGTTGTATGAATCTTTAAAAATGAGCTTTTGATAGACAATATAAATCTTTTTATAAGGGAGGTTTTGGTATGAAGATTGAAAAAATCAATGATAATAAAATCAGAATTACATTATCGAACAGCGAATTAGAAGAGCGAAATTTAGACTTTCAATCGTTACGCTATAATACGCCGGAGGCGCAAACGCTGTTTTTCGATATGATGAAAATGGCAGAAACGGAGCATGGTTTTCACACAGCAAATTGCCAATTATTTATTGAAGCTGCGTCTGTTAACGGCGGGCAATTTATTGTGACCATTACCAAACTCCATGACAAAGTTCTTCCTCCGATTCCTAAGAAAAAGGCTATGGTTCCGGAATTGAAAGTGAAGAAAAAACCGTTGATTTTAAATTTAATCTATCGATTCGATTCTTTTGAACAAATCTGTGAACTTGCTAACGCACATCTTTTACCGCTCAATTTACCCGCGGCATTATATGAATACAATAATGTGTATTTTTTAGCAGTAAAAACAGATTCCATGGAAAAAGAACAATTGAAAAAGACAAATTTGATTATCTCAGAATTTGGTGAATTGGTGCAAGACTCGGAAATGACCGATGCTACATTGTCCGAACACGGAAATCGGATTATCAAACAATATGCTTTAAAGAAGATTCAACAATACTTTGGAAGTAAAGTATAAAAAAAAGCCATCTTACGATGGTTTTTTTCTTTTTTATTCTTTTCCCGGTGCTCCAACAGGACAAACGTTTGCACAGTTTCCGCATTCGATGCAAGTATTTTCATCGATTACATATTGTCCGTCTCCTTCTTTAATGCAGCTAACAGGACATTCTGCTGCACAAGCTCCGCATTGAATACATGCGTCTGAAATTCTGTATGCCATTTAAATGCACCTCCTTAACATGTACTATCTTACCTTATTTTCGACAATTTTTCAAGTAGTTTTATTAACAAGTTCTGGATTGATTTTACAAATCAGACTATAATCTTGTATCTTTCGAAAAATATCGTCAGAATGCGGTTTGTACGGACACAATTCGCGGACGTAACACCATGAGCGAAGTGATTGGCTTGTACGTCCTGTGCAAAGAAACTCCAAGAATGAAGTGATTGGGAAGTTTCGACTGCCATTGTGCCCTAATTCTACCTTCTGCCTATTCCGCGGACACAATGAATTGTGTCCCTACAATGATGGTACAAACATTGTAGGAACAGCATTCATGCTGTCCTGCTTTCTGCCTATTCTGTGGACACAATGAATTGTGTCCCTACACTGATGGTACAAACATTGTAGGGACAGCATTCATGCTGTCCTGCTTTCTGCCTTTCCTGTGGACAGCATAAATGCTGTCTCTACAAAAGATTGAGAAAGATTGGAGCGCGAGCAAAATTACAAATATTTACAGGAAAATATTGTTATTTTATAGATTATGTGATAGAATCATCTTGTCCGTAAGGATAATCTTCAATGAGGGGGTGATTCTTATGCGATTTATGCTTAAATTGAGCATAATGATAGTGCTTTTCTTTCTGTTACTTACAAGTACATGCCAATAATGATAGGCACGAAAAAAGGAGGTGTAGCACCACCTCCTTTTTTCTGTCCGTATAAAACGCGACTATGCTTAAATTAAATAAGCTTTTCAGCTCACTTTTATGATACAGGAAATTCTTAGATTTGTCAATACATTTTCCTTATTTTTACAAAACAATGGCTACTATTCAGACTATATCGTCCTACAATGATGCGCAACCATTGTACGGACAGCATTTATGCTGTCCTGCTTTCTGCCT